>NZ_JBXAHA010000008.1:0-355110 GCF_058794615.1 Cupriavidus sp. GW823-FHT07A04 | reverse complement strand
CTGTGGCGCGACGCCAAGCTGTACGAGATCGGCGCGGGCACCTCGGAAATCCGCCGCATGCTGATCGGGCGCGAGCTGTTCTCGCAAACCATGTGATGCCGGCGCAGCACGCGGCCGGGCGCGGCGCCGCAAGGCGGCAGCGCCAGCCTAAGTGCCCCACCGCCCACGCCGAATTGACCGAAAGAGCACTCGCCCGGCCGCCGAACCAATTTACAATCTCCGGAAACCACCTCCAGCCTTAGTCACCGGTCTGCGACATGTCCCACTTCCCCAAGCTGCTGTCCTCGCAGATCGCCTACGACGTGGCCCGGACCATGCTGGACGGGTTTGACAAGCATTACCGGCTGTTCCGCGAAGTCAGCCACCTGGCCAAGCTGAAGTTCGAAGCGGCCGACTGGCTCGGCCTGCAGCAACTGCAGCGCGACCGCATCGACTTCTACAACGAGCGGGTGCGCGAAACCAGCGTGATCCTGGAAGACGAATACGACGCGGAAAATATCGAGGACGAGATCTGGCAGCAGATCAAGCTGCACTACATCGGGCTGCTGACCAATCATCACCAGCCCGAACTGGCCGAGACGTTCTTCAACTCGGTGTGCACGCGTATCCTGCACCGCTCGTACTTCAACAACGACTTCATCTTCGTGCGCCCGGCCATCTCGACCGAGTACATCGAGAACGAGGAGTCGCCCACCCGGCCGACCTTTCGCGCCTACTATCCGGGCAGCCGCAAGGGCATGGCGGCGTGCTTCGAACGCATCGTCCATAACTTCCAGCTCGACCGGCCGTTTGACGATCTCACGCGCGATATCGGCTATGTGGTGCGCGCTGTCACCGAGTATTTCGGTGACTTCCGCATTGCGCCGAATTTCCAGATCCATGTGCTGTCGTCGCTGTTCTTCCGCAACAAGTCGGCGTTCATCATCGGCCGTATCCTGAATGCCGATCGCACCTTCCCGCTGGCGATTCCCATCGTGCACACGCCCGATGGCAAGCTATCGCTCGATACGGTGCTGCTCAAGAAGGTGCAACTGCTGATCCTGTTCTCCTTCACGCACTCGTATTTCATGGTCGACATGGAGATCCCGTCGGCGTACGTGACCTTCCTGCGCGACATCATGCCGCGCAAGCCGCGCGCGGAGATCTACACCTCTCTGGGCTTGCAGAAGCAGGGCAAGAACCTGTTCTACCGGGACTTCCTGCATCACCTGCAGCATTCGTCGGACAAGTTCATCAGCGCACCCGGTATCAAGGGCCTGGTGATGCTCGTGTTCACGCTGCCGTCGTACCCATACGTGTTCAAGGTGATCAAGGACTACTACCCCGCGCCCAAGGAGACCACGCGCGAGCTGATCAAGTCGAAGTACCAACTGGTCAAGCAGCATGACCGCGTCGGGCGCATGGCCGATACGCTGGAGTACTCCGACGTGGCCTTCCCGCTGTCGCGCTTCGACGATGCGCTGGTGCGCGAGCTGGAGTTGCATGCGCCGTCGATGATCGAATACCAGCGCGGCAAGGATGGTGGCGAGGAAATTGTCGTGCGCCACGTGTATATTGAGCGCCGCATGACGCCGCTGAACATCTGGCTGCAGGAAGGCTCGGATGCGCAGGTCGAGCACGGCATCGTCGAGTACGGCAACGCCATCAAGGAGCTGATCGCCGCCAATATCTTTCCCGGCGACATGCTCTACAAGAACTTCGGCGTGACGCGCCACGGGCGCGTGGTGTTCTACGACTACGACGAGATCGAGTACATGACGGACACCAATGTCCGCCACGTGCCGCAGCCGCGCAATGAGGAGGAGGAGCTTTCGGGCGAGGTCTGGTACAGCGTCGGGCGGCACGACATCTTCCCCGAGACCTATCGCACCTTCTTGCTCGGCGACGCACGCGTGCGTGCTGCCTTCCTGCGGCACCACGAAGATTTTTTCGATCCTGCCATGTGGCAGGCTCACAAGGACCGGCTGCTGGCCGGGCAAATCCATGATTTCTATGCCTATGATGTTTCTGAACGCTTTATCCATCGCTATGCCGCCGGCGGCGACGACGCCGAAGCGCGCGCGCACGGCAACGATCCCGCACCCGCAAGGAGAGTCGCATGAGTGACGCTATCGCCCAGCTTTTCCGCAACAACCGCGAGTGGGTGGACCGCGTCAATGCGGAAGACCCAAGCTTCTTCATGCGCCTGGCCAACCAGCAGGCGCCCGAGTACCTGTGGATCGGCTGCTCGGATTCGCGCGTGCCGGCCAACCAGATCCTCGGGCTGGCACCGGGCGAGGTGTTCGTCCACCGCAATATCGCCAACGTCATCGCCCATAGCGACCTCAACGCGCTGTCCGTCATCCAGTTCGCGGTGGAAGTGCTCAAGGTGCGCCACATCACCGTGGTGGGCCACTATGGCTGCGGCGGCGTCAAGGTGGCGCTCAAGCGCCAGCGCATCGGCCTGGCCGACAACTGGCTGCGCCATGTGCGCGACGTGGCCGACAAGCACGGCGCCTACCTTGGCACCATCACCCGCGAGGAAGACGCGCATACGCGCCTGTGCGAGCTCAACGTGATCGAGCAGGTCAACAACGTGTGCCAGACCACGGTGCTGCAGGACGCGTGGGACCGCGGGCAGCCGGTCACGGTGCATGGCTGGGTCTACGGCGTGTCCGACGGCCTGCTGCGCGACCTGGGCATGGCCGCCAGCAGCAACGACGAACTGCACGCACAGCTTGAGGCCGCCTATCGCCAGTTCGGCGATCCGCCGCAAGCGTCGATCCGCTAAGCCAAGTACAGAGAGATTCCCGGAAGAGCCAACAATCGCCGCCAGCCAGCGCCCCAATCATTGGAGACACCACATGCATGATCCCGTAGTCATCGTATCCGCCGCCCGCACCCCCATGGCGGCTTTCCAGGGCGAGTTCGCCACGCTGACGGCGCCGCAGCTTGGCGCCACCGCCATCCGTGCGGCGGTCGAGCGCGCGGGCCTCGCGCCGGAGCAGATCGAGGAAGTGGTGTTCGGCTGCGTGCTGCCCGCGGGCCTGGGCCAGGCGCCCGCCCGGCAGGCCGCGCTGGGCGCTGGCTTGCCGCTTGGCGTGGGTTGCACCACGGTCAACAAGATGTGCGGCTCCGGCATGCGCGCCGCCATGAATGTGCATGACGCGCTGATCGCGGGCGCATTCGAGATCGGCATCGCCGGCGGCATGGAGAGCATGACCAATGCGCCGTACCTGGTGCCCAAGGGCCGCGGCGGCTACCGCATCGGCCACGGCATGATCTTCGACCACATGATGCTGGATGGGCTGGAAGACGCCTACATCAAGGACGAAAAAGGCGGCGGGCGTTCGATGGGCACCTTCGGCGAGGACTGCGCGGCCAAGTACGACTTCACCCGCGCGGCGCAGGACGAGTTCGCCATGGAGAGCGTACGGCGCGCCCAGCAGGCCACCGAGCGCGGCGACTTCCGTTGGGAGATCGCGCCGGTGACGGTGCCGGGGCGTGGTGGCGACACCATCATCGACACCGACGAAGGCCCGCGCCGCATCAAGGTCGACAAGATTCCATCGCTCAAGCCCGCTTTTGCCAAGGACGGCACCATCACCGCCGCCTCATCGTCATCGATCAACGACGGCGCGGCCGCGCTGGTGATGATGCGCGAATCCACCGCCAGGCGGCTCGGCCTGGAACCGCTGGCCCGCCTGCTCGGCCACACCACGCATGCGCAGGCGCCGGGATGGTTCACCACCGCGCCGGTGGAAGCGATGAGCAAGCTCTACCGCAAGCTCGGCTGGACGACCGACAGCGTCGACCTGTTCGAGATCAACGAAGCGTTCGCCGTGGTGCCGATGGCCGCCATGCACGACCTCAAGATCCCGCGCGACAAGGTCAACATCCACGGCGGCGCCTGCGCGCTGGGCCACCCCATCGGCGCCTCGGGCGCGCGCATCATGGCCACGCTGATCGGCGCGCTGCGCAAGACCGGCGGCAAGCGCGGCGTGGCCAGCCTGTGCATCGGCGGCGGCGAAGCCACCGCGGTGGGGCTGGAGATCGTCTGAACCCGCGGCATTGACCGCAACAGAGCCGCTGCCGCCACCGCGCGGCAGCCAGGCTGCAATCCATATAGAAGAAGGAGTACTGCCTTGCCAACCGCTCTCATCCTTGGTGCCTCGCGTGGCATCGGTCTCGAATTTGTGCGCCAGTACCGTGCCGATGGCTGGCGGGTGCTGGCCGTCGCGCGCAGCGATGACGGCATCAAGGCCATCGAAGCGCTTGGCGCGGAGGCGTTGCGCGCCGACCTGACCGACGCGGGCCAGGTCGCCGGGCTGGGTTGGAAGCTGGACGGCGAGTCCATCGACGTAGCGATCTACAACGCCGGCGTGATCGGCCCGCGCACCGAAGGCGCACAGCCGGTCACCCGCGAGGACTTCGACAAGGTGATGCACGTCAATGTGCTGGGGCCGATGATGGCGCTGCCGTTGCTGCTGCCGCTGGTCGAGGCCGGGCGTTCGGGCAAGGGTGGCGTGCTGGCGGTGCTGGCTTCGCGCATGGGCAGCATCGGCACCATGGACAGCAACCGCAGCTGGCTCTACCGGGTCAGCAAGGCGGCGGCCAACGCGGCGCTCAAGGCCGCCTCGCTCGACGCGCGCCACGCTACCTGCCTGGCCTTCCACCCGGGCTGGGTGCAGACCGAGATGGGCGGTAAGGAAGCCGACCTCACGCCGCAGCAAAGCGTATCCGGCATGCGCGGCGTGATCGCCGGCGCGACGCGCCAGGATAACGGCGGTTTTCGCAACTACGATGGCAGCGTGATCCCGTGGTGAGCACGGCGTTCATGGTTCCCGACTCCGCTACCACCTTGGTGAATTGACATGCTGCTCACGCCAGAACAGGAAATGATCCGCGATGCCGTGCGCCAGTTCGCGCGGCAGGAGATCGCGCCGCACGCCGCCGCGTGGGATCGCGACAAGACCTTCCCGCAGGCGGTGCACCGCGAGCTGGCCGCGCTCGGCGCCTACGGCGTGGCGGTACCCGAGCAATACGGCGGCGCCGGGCTCGACTATCTCTCGCTGGCGCTGATCCTGGAAGAAATCGCTGCCGGCGATGGCGGCACCTCGACTGTCATCAGCGTCAACAACTGCCCGGTGTGCAGCATGTTGATGGCTTTCGCCAGCGAGGCGCAGAAGCAGCGGTGGCTGGTGCCTCTCGCGCGCGGCGAGATGCTCGGCGCTTTCTGCCTGACCGAGCCGCACGTGGGCTCGGATGCCGCCGCGCTACGCACCAGCGCGGTGAGGGATGGCGACGACTACGTGCTCAACGGTGTCAAGCAATTCATCACCAGCGGCAAGAACGCCGACGTGGCCATCGTGCTCGCGGTCACCGACAAGGCGGCGGGCAAGCGCGGCATCAGTGCCTTCCTGGTGCCCACCGCGACGCCCGGCTACATCGTCGCGCGGCTGGAGGAAAAACTCGGCCAGCATTCGTCGGACACCGCGCAGATCCTGTTCGAGGATTGCCGCGTGCCGGCAGCCAATATGCTGGGCGAGGAGGGCGCCGGCTACAAGATGGCGCTGTCCGGCCTGGAAGGCGGACGCATCGGCATCGCCTCGCAAAGCATCGGCATGGCACGCGCGGCGTTCGACGCGGCGCTGGCGTATGCCAAGGAACGCGAGAGCTTCGGCCAGCCGCTGTTCGCGCACCAGGCCGTGCAGTTCCGCCTGGCCGACATGGCGACCAAGATCGAGGTGGCGCGGCAGATGGTGTGGCATGCCGCGTCGCTCAAGGATGCGGGGCGGCCTTGCCTGAAGGAGGCCGCCATGGCCAAGCTGTATGCCAGCGAGATGGCCGAGGAGGTCTGCTCGGCCGCCATCCAGGTCTTTGGGGGCTACGGCTATGTCAGCGATTTCCCGGTCGAGCGCATCTACCGGGATGTGCGCGTCTGCCAGATCTACGAGGGCACCAGCGACATTCAGAAGATACTGATCGCTCGGGCGCTGGCCTGAGGGCGGCTCGCGCGCAGCACGGAACCAACCTGTTGGCGCATCATCGAATCACCGAAGCATTGAACCCAAACGGCCAGACGCCAGGAGCCCCCAGACAATGACTGCTGCCATCGATTTCTACTTCGATTTTTCCTCGCCCTACGGCTACTTCGCCAGCACGCGCATCGACGAGCTGGCGCAGAAGTACGGGCGCATCGTCGCCTGGCATCCGATCCTGCTCGGCGTGGTGTTCAAGACCACTGGCAGCTCGCCGCTGCCGCAGGTGCCGCTCAAGGGCGACTATTCCTGGCGCGATTTCGAGCGCACCGCGCGCTTCCACAATATCGAGTACAAGCGTCCGACGCACTTCCCGCTGCCCACCACGCAGGCCGCGCGCGCCGTGCTGTGGCTGCAGAACCATCACGGCGACGATATCGCCACCGCGTTTGCCAAGTCGGTCTATCACGCCCTGTTCGTGGATGACATCAACATCGCCGAGCCGGCCGAACTGGTGAAGCTGGCCGAGCCGCTCGGCATCGACGCGCATGCCATGGATGCCGGCGCGAGCAGCTTCCAGATCAAGGACCAGCTCAAGGCCGAGATCGACGTGGCCATGGCCAAGGGCGTGTTCGGCTCGCCCTTTGTGATCATCGACGGCGAGCCGTTCTGGGGCTTCGACCGCTTCGACCAGATCGAAGCACACCTCAAGAGCAAGCGCCCGATGGCGCTGCGTGCCGTGCCGGGCATGGACAGCAATGCAAGCCATACCGAAAACAGCGCAGATAACAGCACAGACAGCAGCAAGGAAAAGAAACCCGCATGAATGCCAGCATCAAGCCGATCCGCCATCCCCGTTTCGACTGCGTGATTTTCGATTGCGACGGCGTGCTCGTCGACAGCGAGCCCATCGTCAACCGCGTGCTCAACGAGATGCTCAACGAGCTTGGCATCCGCATCTCGATCGAGGAATCCACCAAGTGGTTTCTCGGCCGCGCGGTGCGCGAAGAGCTCGACAACATCGCCAGCCGGCGTGGCGCGCCGCTGCCGGAAAACTGGCTGTCGGAATGGTTCGTGCGTCGCAACGCGGTCCTTGAGGCGGAAGTGCAGGCGGTGCCGCATGTGCGTGAGGCGGTGCGCGCGATCGTCGCGACTGGCTTGCCGGTCTGCGTGGCCTCGGGCGCGGATCGCATCAAGGTCAAGCTGCAACTGACGCGCACCGGCCTGGTGGAGCTGTTCCAGCAGGACGAGCGCGAGCATATCTTCTCGTCGACCGAGGTCGAGCGCAGCAAGCCGGCGCCCGACGTGTACCTGCTGGCGGCGCGCACCATGGATGTGGAGCCGGCGCGCTGCGTGGTGATCGAGGATAGTCCGACGGGCGTGACCGCAGGCGTTGCCGCGGGCATGACGGTGCTCGGCTACGCTGCGCGCAACGCGGCGCAATCGCTGCTGGCAGCCGGCGCAGTCACTACCTTCACCGATATGCGCGAGCTGCCGGGGCTGATCGGATGAAGGCGCGCGCGTCCGGCGCCGGCACTGGCGGCTGCCCATGCGGCGGGGGCGACTACGCCACCTGCTGCGGGCGCTTTCATCGCGGCGAGGCGCTGCCGTTCAACGCAGAGCAATTGATGCGCTCGCGCTATAGCGCCTATGTGCTGGGCGACGTGGACTGGCTGCGCCATACCTGGCATCCATCTACCTGCCCGGACGATCTTGCCGCGGACACGGACACGCGCTGGCTCGGGCTCGCGGTCAAGGCGCATGCGCAGCAGGACGAGACGCATGCCCAGGTGGAGTTCGTGGCGCGCTACAAGGTGGGCGGGCGCGCCTGGCGGCTGCACGAGCGCAGCCGCTTTGTACGCGAGCCGCGCAGCGCCGGCGAGGCGCCGCGCTGGCTTTATGTCGATGGCGAAATGCTGGGGGAGACACCATGACGGAATCGATGGCTGCTGCTGCTGCGCGGGACACGGAGTACCTGCTGTATGGCTTCGCACAATCCGGCAACACCTACAAGGTGGCATTGCTGCTGGAAACCGTCGGCGTGCAGCGTGGCCGCACGCTGTGGACGCCGCGCTTCGTCGACTACTTCAACGGCGAGACGCATGCGCCCGAGTACCGTGCCATCAACGAAATGGGCGAGGCGCCGGTGCTGGAGTTCGATGGACAGCGGTTGTCGCAATCGGGCGCCATCCTGGACCTGCTCGCGCAGCGCCTCGACGCCTACGGCCCTGCCAGCGAGGCCGAACGCTCCGAGGTCTTGCGCTGGCTGCTGTTCGACAACCACAAGTTCACGTCGTACACCGCAACCTACCGCTTCCTGCGCACCTTCACCAAGGCACCGAACCCGGCGGTGCTGCAGTTCCTGAGGCAGCGCTGCGAGGGCGCGTGGAACGTGCTCAACACGCATTTGTCCGGGCGAGCCTACGTGCTGGGCGAGCGCCCGACCATCGCGGATTTCTCGCTGGCCGGCTACGTGTTCTACGACGACGAGATCGGCGTGCACTGGCGCAAGGAGTATCCGCAACTCCACGCCTGGACCGAGCGGTTGCGTGCGCTGCCGGGCTGGCGTCATCCGTACGACCTGCTGCCGGGGCATCCGTTGCCCAAGCGCACGGCCTGAGGCGGCGGGCAGCAGGCAAGCGGCGCTTCGCGCGGCAGGGGCAAACCAAGGAGCAGGCAAATCATGAGGTGGATGCAACGACTGGCCCTGGCCCTGCTGCTGACCCTGCCATTCGCCGGGGCGATGGCGCGGGCGCCATCCGCGAATCAGGCCACGCAGGCACCAGAGGCGATCACCGCCATCATCCCCGGATCGTCTGAGCAGGTCGCCATGGTTCCCAAGCCCGGCGTCATGTTCTCGCTGGAGCTGGAAACCACTATCTTCAAGCCACCCGGCGACGGCCCGTTTCCGCTGGTCGTGATCAATCACGGCAAGGCGCTGGGCAAGCCAGCCTTCCAGTCGCGCGCACGCTACCTCGCGCAGAGCGCGGAATTCGTCAAGCGCGGCTACGTTGTGGCGCTGCCGATGCGCCAGGGCTTTTCCAAATCCGGCGGCGCCTATATCGGCGGCGGCTGCAATGTCGAGAGCAACGGCCTGGTGCAGGCCGAAGACGTGGTGGCCACACTCGAATACATGATCAAGCAGCCCTATGTGGACAAATCGCACATCGTCGTGATCGGCCAGTCGCATGGCGGGCTGACCACCATGGCATTCAGCACCATCGCCTATCCGGGCGTGCTGGGCGTGATCAATTTTGCCGGCGGACTGCGCGATGAATCCTGCAGTCGCTGGGAATTCAACCTGGTGGACGCATTCGGCGACTACGGCAAAAAGGCGCGCTATCCCTCGCTGTGGCTGTACGGCGATAACGACAGCTACTGGCCGCAGCCCCTGCCGGCAAAATTCTTCGAGGCCTATACCGCGCAGGCGCATGGCCCTGCCGCTAACGCCCGCATGGTGGACTACGGCACATTCGCGGGCGACTCCCATACGCTGTTCGGCGCCCGCGCGGGCGTGCCGATCTGGCTGCCGGAGGTCGAGCGGTTCTTCAAGGAGATCGGGCTTTCGTTCGATCCGCAGCCATGATGCGTGATTATTTTCGATAGACGGATGGAATCGCGCGCCGCATCCGGCTGCGCAGGGTGGAGATAGGCGCACGCAAGTGTCGGGATACGAGGCGGTTAGGTACTTCTTCGTGCTTTGTCGTTCAACGTGTCGTCAACGTGTAAATCCGGCGCTGTTTGCCAATTCACCAGGTAGCTCCCTACCATGACTCTCCCCAACCCGCACGCAAGTGCCGCCACGCCAGGCTTCGCCGGCCTGGGCCGGCCAGCGCGCGGTCAACAAAGGAGGGTTTCCTTGGAAGACCAGTCCAATTCCGCGTCCCTGGCGCCGAGCGCGCATCTTGCCCAGCCCACGCTGGGCGAGCGCAGCTTGCGCGCGGTATGGCATCCGTGCACGCCGCTGCGGCCCGATGCCGGCGAGCCGCCGCTCGCCATCGCCCGCGGCGAGGGCCCCTGGCTGCACGACACCGACGGCCAGCGCTATTTCGACGCCACCAGCTCTTGGTGGGTCAATCTGTTTGGCCACGCCAACCCGGACATCAACGCCGCGCTGCGCGAGCAGCTCGATACGCTCGAGCACGTGATGCTGGCCGGCTGCACGCATGCGCCGGCGGTGGAGCTTGCCGAGCGCTTGTCGGCGCTGACCGGCGGCGCGCTCGGTCATGCGTTCTATGCCAGCGACGGCGCGTCCGCCGTGGAGATTGCGCTGAAGATGAGCTTCCACTACTGGCGCAACACCGGCCTGGGCGGCAAGCGCGAATTCGTCTGCCTGCGCCACGGCTACCACGGCGAGACCGTGGGCGCGCTGGCGGTGACCGATGTGGCGATCTTCCGCGATGCCTACGATCCGATGCTGATGAGCTCGCACGTGGTCATGTCGCCGGATGCGCGCCAGGCCGCGCCGGGCGAGAGCGCCGCGCAGGTTGCGCAGCGCGCGCTGGATGCGCTGGAGGCGCTGCTGCAGGCGCGCGGCGGCCAGATTGCAGCGCTCATCATCGAGCCGCTGGTGCAGTGCGCCGCAGGCATGGCCATGCATGATCCGCTCTACCTGGAAGGCGTGCGCGCGCTGTGCGACCGCTACCGCGTGCATTTGATCGCCGACGAGATTGCGGTGGGGTGCGGGCGTACCGGCACCTTTTTCGCGTGGGAGCAGGCACGCGGCGCGGCCGAGCCCGGCGCACCGCTGCCGGCGCACCTGTGGCCGGATTTCCTGTGCTTGTCCAAAGGCATCAGCGGCGGCTACCTGCCGCTCTCGCTGGTGCTGTCGCGCAGCGCGATCCAGCAGGCCTTCGTGGCCGAGGCGCGCGACCCGGACCGCGCCCGCAGCTTCCTGCACTCGCATTCCTATACCGGCAACCCGCTGGCCTGCCGCGCCGCGCTGGCCACGCTCGACCTGTTCGCCAAGCAAGACGTGGTGGCGCAGAACCGCCAGCGCGCGCAGTGGCTCACGCAGGCCATGGCAGGGCTGGCGGCGGATGCCCGGCTGCATCACGTACGCCAGCGCGGCCTGATCTGGGCCGCCGATGTGCGCGAAGAATACGCGGCCGACGCGGGCGAGTTCGCCGCGCGCTTCCATCATGCCGCGCGCAAGCACGGCGTGCTGATCCGGCCGATCGGCCGCACGCTTTACATCATGCCCCCGTACGTGTTCGACGCGGCGCTTGCGCAATGGCTGGCAGGCCAGCTGCAAGCCACGCTCGACACGGTACTCGCCGGCATGGACCAGAACAACAGCGCTGGCAACGGTACCGGCGCACCCACGGAGATACGCGATGCTGCTTGAGCACTTGACCCTGGCCGCCGCCGAGCGCGACGAAAAGGCACTGACGCGGCGCCGCCGCACCGCGTACTCCGCCTGTGCGCCGCAGCAAGCCGTGAGCGATGCCTGCGGCGGCGAGATGCACTCGTTGCTGACGTTCTGCAGCAACGACTACCTGGGCCTGGCCAACCATCCCGCGCTGATCGCGGCCATGGCCGAGGGCGCGCGCCAGTTCGGCGCGGGCAGCGGGGCCTCCCACCTGGTGAGCGGCCATTCGCTGGCCCACCACCGGCTCGAAGGGGAACTGGCGGCGTGGTTCGCGCCGAACATTCCGCACGCGGCCGCGCTCTACTTCAGCACCGGCTATATGGCCAACATGGCGGTGCTGACCGCGCTAGGCAGCGCCGATGCCACGCTCTTCTGCGAAGCGCTCAACCATGCCTCGCTGATCGACGGCGCGCGCCTGGCGCGGGCCGAGGTCCGCCGCTACGCGCATCGCAACGTGGCCGAGCTCGAAGGCTTGCTGGCCGCCAGCACCAGCCCGCTCAAGCTGATCGTCACCGACAGCGTGTTCAGCATGGACGGCGACTTTGCGCCGCTGGCCGAGCTGCTGACGCTGGCCGAGCGGCACGATGCCTGGATCATCCTGGATGACGCACATGGCTTCGGCGTGCTGGGCGAGCAAGGCCACGGCGTGCTGGAGCACCTCGCGCTGACGTCGCCGCGCTTTATCTATATCGGCACGCTGGGCAAGGCCGCCGGCGTGGCGGGCGCGTTCGTGGCCGCGCACGAGACCATCATCGATCATCTCGTCAACACCGCGCGGCAGTACATCTACACCACGGCCTCGCCGCCGGCGGTGGCGCACGCCCTGTCCGCCAGCCTGGCGTTGATCGCCGGCGACGAAGGGCGGCAACGCCGCGCGCAGCTGGATAAGCTGATCCATACGCTGCGCAGCGGCCTGGCCGGCCTGACGCGGGCGGCTGGCTGGCGCCTGGGTGAGAGCTCGACGGCGATCCAGCCGGTGATCGTGGGCGACAACGTGGCGGCGCTGGCACTGTCCGCGGCGCTGGAGGCCGACGGCATCCGCGTCGGCGCGATCCGCCCGCCCACCGTGCCCGTTGGTACCGCGCGCCTGCGCATCACGCTGTCGGCCTCGCATACCGTGGCCGATGTCGAGCGCCTGCTGGCCAGCCTGGCCAGCGTGGTGCCGCGCAAGGAGGCGTCATGATCGCCTGCTTTGTCACGGGTACCGACACCGGCATCGGCAAGACGCACGCTAGCGCCACCTTGCTGCACGCGCTGCGCGCCGCCGGCCACCTGGCCGTTGGCATGAAGCCAGTGGCCAGCGGCAGCGAATGGCGCAACGACCATTGGCACAACGATGACGTGGCGCAACTGCGCGCCGCCAGCGCGGTGACCGTTGCGCAGGCGCAGACGTGCCCGTTTTTGCTGCGCACGCCGGCTTCGCCGCACCTGGCCGCCGCCATCGAGGGCACGCGCATCACGCGCGAGCCGATCCGCGCCGCGTTTGCCGCGCTGCAGGCGCGGGCCGGCGCGGTGGTGGTGGAGGGCGTCGGTGGCTTTTGCGTGCCACTGGACGGCGCGCCGCGCGACCAAGGCGGCTGGGACACGGCCGACCTTGCCGTGATGCTCGGCCTGCCGGTGGTGCTGGTGGTCGGCATCCGCCTGGGCTGCATCAGCCATGCGCTGCTTACCGCCGAAGCCGTGCGCGCGCGCGGCTTGCACCTGGCCGGCTGGATCGCCAACCGCATCGATCCCGGCATGCAGCTCGCCGACGAGAACATCGACACGCTGCGCACGGCGCTAGGCGCGCCCTGGCTCGGCACGCTGCCGTGGCAGGTCGCGCCGGCCGAAGCCGCCAGCCAGCTCGCGCTGGCGCCGCTGCTTGCCGCTTGCCATGCCGCAGGCGATGGTGTCGCCGCCTGAGCGCGCACCGGACCAAGACTGAAAACACTGAACGAATTACCGGAACAGATCGCAAACATGACCGCAACCACCCACGCCGGCGAAACCGTCGCCACCATTTCCGCCGACACCCTGCGCCAGACCGCCCGCCGCTTTACCGAGCCCGCGCCCGCCACCAAGCCGGGCGACTGGACCGTCGCCGAGGTCGCCGCGCTGTACGCGCTGCCGTTCAACGATCTGCTGTTCCGCGCCCAGCAGGTGCACCGCGAGCATTTCGATGCCAACGCCGTGCAGCTCTCGACGCTGCTGTCGATCAAGACCGGCGGCTGCGAAGAGGATTGCGGCTATTGCCCGCAGAGCGCGCACCACGATGCCGGCGTCACCGCGGGCAAGCTGATGGCGCTCGACGAAGTGCTGGAAGCCGCGCGCGCCGCCAAGGCCAGCGGCGCTGGCCGCTTCTGCATGGGCGCCGCCTGGCGCAGCCCGAAGGAGCGCCACCTTGAGCCGGTCATCGAGATGGTGAAAGAGGTCAAGGCCATGGGCCTGGAGACCTGCGTCACGCTAGGCATGCTGGAAGCCGAGCAGGCGCAGCGCCTGAAGGACGCGGGACTGGACTACTACAACCACAACCTCGATACCTCGCCCGAGTTCTACGGCGAGATCATCGGCACGCGCACCTACCAGGACCGCCTGGACACCATCGGCCATGTGCGCGAGGCCGGTATCAACGTGTGCTGCGGCGGCATCGTCGGCATGGGCGAATCGCGCGAGGCGCGCGCCGGGCTGATCGCGCAGCTCGCCAACCTCGACCCGTATCCCGAGTCGGTGCCCATCAACAACCTGGTGGCGGTCAAGGGCACGCCGCTGGCCGACACCGCGCCGATCGACCCGTTCGAGTTCGTGCGCACCATCGCGGTGGCGCGCATCACCATGCCCAGCGCCATGGTGCGCCTGTCCGCCGGCCGCGAGACCATGGACGACGCGCTGCAGGCCCTGTGCTTCATGGCCGGCGCCAATTCCATCTTCTACGGCGACCGCCTGCTGACCACCGCCAACCCCCAGGCCGATCGCGATCGCGCGCTGCTGGCACGGCTGGATATCCGCACCGAGGGCTACGCAGGGTAAGCTGGCGGCAATGGCGGCGGCCAAGGGCCCATGGTCAATGGCCGCCGTCCCCGCAACCACACTGGCTGCGGGCAGAGGTTCATCAGGGGAGGGCGCCATGTTCAACAAGATCCTGATCGCCAATCGCGGCGAAATCGCCTGCCGCGTGGCAGCCACCTGCCGCCGCCTGGGCATCCGCACGGTAGCCGTCTACTCCGACGCCGACGCCAACGCGCGCCACGTGGCGCTGTGCGACGAGGCCGTGCATATCGGCGGCGCGGCAGCGCGCGACAGCTACCTGCGCGGCGACCACATCATCGAGATGGCCAAGGCCACCGGCGCGCAGGCCATCCATCCGGGCTACGGTTTCCTCTCCGAGAACGACGGCTTCGCAGAAGCTTGCGCCGAAGCCGGCCTCGTCTTTATCGGCCCGCCGGCATCCAGCATCCGCGCCATGGGCAGCAAGAGCGCGGCCAAGCGCCTGATGGAGGCGGCCGCGGTGCCGCTCGTGCCCGGCTACCACGGCGAGGATCAGGATGCCGCCCTGCTGCGCCGCGAGGCCGACCGCATCGGCTACCCCGTGCTGCTCAAGGCCAGCGCCGGCGGCGGCGGCAAGGGCATGCGCGTGGTGGAAGCCAGCGACGGCTTCGAAGCCGCGCTGGCGTCCGTGCAGCGCGAGGCCAGCGCCAGCTTCGGCGACGACCGCGTGCTGGTCGAGAAATACCTGACCCGCCCCCGCCATATCGAGATCCAGGTCTTTGCCGACACGCACGGCAACTGCGTCTACCTGTTCGAGCGCGACTGCTCCGTGCAGCGCCGCCACCAGAAGGTGCTGGAGGAAGCGCCGGCCCCTGGCATGAGCGAGGAACGCCGGCGCGCCATGGGCGAAGCCGCTGTTGCCGCCGCGCAGGCCGTGGGCTACGTCGGCGCTGGCACGGTGGAATTCATCGCCAACCAGGACGGCTCGTTCTACTTCATGGAGATGAACACCCGCCTGCAGGTAGAGCACCCGGTCACCGAGATGATCACCGGGCAGGACCTGGTGGAATGGCAACTGCGCGTAGCCGCGGGCGAGCCGCTGCCGCTGAAGCAGGAACAACTGCGCATCCACGGCCATGCACTGGAAGCCCGCGTCTACGCCGAAAACCCCGACAAGGGCTTCCTGCCCTCCACCGGCACGCTGCGCTACCTGCGCACACCGGCAGCGGTCACGTTCGCGCTGGGCCAGGACGGCAACGGCCCGGCTGGCGTGCGCATCGACTCCGGCGTGCGCGAGGGCGACACCATCAGCCCGTACTATGACCCCATGATCGCCAAGCTGATCGTGTGGGGCCACGACCGCGAGGAGGCATTGGCGCGCATGGCGCAGGCGCTGGCCGAATACCGTGTGGTGGGCCTGTCCACCAATGTGGCTTTCCTGCGGCGGCTGGTGACGTCGCAGGCGTTCCGCACGGCGGACCTCGACACCGGCCTGATCGAGCGCAGCCAGGCGGCGTTGTTCCCGCCGCCCGCGCCGGTCGGCATGGAAGTGATCGCGCTGGCCGTAGCGGCGTTGCTGGATGCGCAAGCCCGCGCGCGCCGCGTGGACCCGGCCGACGCGCATTCGCCCTGGCAGCATGCGGGCGCATGGCGGTTGAATGGCGGGGAGCGGCGCGCCCTGCGCTTCTCGGTGGGTGGCCTGGCGGGCAGCCACATCGCCGACGTGACGCTCGCCACCGATGCGCGCGGCAGTACGCTGTTCTTCGCCGACCAGGCCGCGCCCTTCCGGGCGCAGTGCGCGGCGGACGATATCCGTGTCGATCTCGGCACGCGGCGCGCCCGTGGGCAGGTCCACGCGGAAGGTGATACCTTCCATGTATTCAGCGGCCACCGTCATGTGGCCCTCACCTGGATCGACCCGCTCGCGCATGCTGCCGAGGGCGAAGGCGAGGGCGGCAAGCTCACCGCGCCCATGCCCGGCAAGGTCATCGCGGTCATGGTCCAGGCCGGCAGCCGGGTTGCGCGCGGCGCGCCGTTGCTGGTGATGGAGGCCATGAAGATGGAGCACACCATCAGTGCGCCGGCCGACGGCGTGGTGGGCGAGGTGCTGTATGGCGTGGGCGAGCAGGTCGGCGAAGGCGCGCAATTGCTGTCCTTCGAAGCCGGCAACGGCTGAGCCGCCCCTTCAGGCGGTGCCCGCTGCAAGAAAACCGCAGGCCACGCCTATCCTCTGCGAAAATAGAAGAGAAAGAAGACCAGAGTGGAGATGAGATGAAGTTGCAGTTGTATGTACCGGACGGCCGTTACCAGCCCTGGATCGACGGCTTTGCCGAGGCCCTGCCCGAAGCGCAATGCCTGACCTGGGAAGACAGCAAGAACGAGCAGGTCGACTACGCCGTGGTGTGGCGCCCGCCGCTCGAGATGCTGCGCGGGCGTACCGACCTGAAAGCCGTGTTCAACCTGGGCGCCGGCGTGGACGGCATCTTGAGCCTGCGCGACACCGACCCGGACGCGCTGCCGGCCGGCGTGCCCATCGTGCGCCTGGACGATGCCGGCATGGCCGCGCAGATGATCGACTACGTGACGCACGCGGTACTGCGTTATTTCCGCCGCCTGGACGAGTACGCGCTGGCCCAGCAGGCCGGCACCTGGCGCTTTCTCAAGCCGCATCGCCGCGCCGATTTCACCGTGGGCGTGATGGGCGTGGGCACGCTCGGCGCGCAGATCGCGCAGGCGCTGGCCGGCTTCGGGTTCCCGGTGCGCGGCTGGAGCCGCACGGCGCGCGATATCGAAGGCGTGCAGGGCTTTGCCGGCGAGGCTGGCCAGGCGCCGTTCCTGGATGGCCTGCGCGTGCTGGTCAACGTGCTGCCGCTCACGCCGGAAACCGAGAACATCCTGGATGCCGGGCTGCTGGGCAAGCTCGCCAAGGGGGCCTACCTGGTCAACGTGGCGCGCGGCCCGCACCTGGTTGAGCAAGACCTGCTGGCCGCCGTGCAGTCGGGACAGATTGCCGGCGCCACGCTCGACGTGTTCCGCACTGAGCCGCTGCCCGCCGAGCATCCGTTCTGGGCCGAGCCGCGCATCACCATCACGCCGCATATCGCGGCACTGACGCTGCGCGAAGACAGCGTCGCCCAGATCGCGGCCAAGATCCGCGCGCTGGGCGCGGGCCAGCCGATCGCCGGCGTGGTCGACCTGCAACGCGGCTATTGAGCAAGCCGGGCGCCGGGGCGGAGCGTTTGCGCCGGGAGCCCGAGCACAATGTCCGCACATTAGTTAAATCGCGCACGCTCCGACGCGTGCGCAGCAACCAGACAGCGAGGAGACATCGTGACCCTGCCCCACTATGTAAAAGTCGTAGAAGTTGGCCCGCGCGACGGCCTGCAAAACGAGAAGGCGATGGTGCCGACCGAGGTCAAGGTCGACCTGATCAACCGTCTCAGCGACGCCGGCTTCGTCAATATCGAGGCCGCCTCCTTCGTCTCGCCCAAATGGGTGCCACAGATGGCCGATGGCGCCGAGGTGATGGCGCGCATCCAGCGCCGGCCGGGCACGCTGTACTCCGTGCTCACGCCCAATATGAAGGGCTTCGAAGGCGCGGTGGCCGCGTCGGCGGACGAGGTCGTGATCTTCGGCGCCGCCAGCGAGGCGTTCTCGCAAAAGAACATCAACTGCTCCATCGCCGAATCCATCGAGCGCTTCGCGCCTGTCGCCGCCGCCGCCAAGGAAAAAGGCCTGCGCCTGCGCGCCAGCATCTCCTGCGCGCTGGGCTGCCCCTACCAGGGCGAGGTGCCGGTGCACGCGGTGGTGGACGTGGTGCGCCGCATGCGCGATCTCGGCTGCGACGAGATCGACATCGCCGACACCATCGGCGTGGGTACGCCGGGCCGGGTGCAGGAGGTGATGCACGCGGTCGCCGCCGAATTCCCCATCGACCGGCTCTCCGGCCATTTCCACGATACCTACGGCCAGGCGCTGTCCAATATCCTGGCCAGCCTGCAGGTCGGCATCTCGATCTTCCACGCCTCGGTGGCAGGACTCGGCGGCTGTCCTTACGCCAAGGGCGCCACCGGCAATGTGGCCACCGAAGACGTGCTGTACATGCTGCACGGCATGGGCATCCACACCGGGGTGGACCTGGAGCAGGTGGTGCGCGCGGGCGATTTCATCTCGCAGTCGATCGGCCGCGCCAACAGCTCGCGCGTGGGACGCGCGCTGCTGACCAAGTGGGGCGCCGCCGCGGACGCCGCGCCTGCCTGCGTATAAGGCCTTTCATCCGAACCCTATCGACATGAACGCTCACTCTCCCGACAACGCCAACGCCAACGCCAACGCCAACGACACCGCCGCGCTGCCCGAAGCGGCGCAGCGCGTGGCCGGCCTGCTGGCCGGCCTTGGCCACGACAAGCCCGTGGTCATGCTGCCCGCCACCGGCAAGACCTCGGCCGAGGCAGCGGCCGGCCTCGGCTGTTCGGTGGCCGAGATCGCCAAGTCCATCATCTTTCGCCGCGTCGCCGACGACGCGCCGGTGCTGGTGATCGCCAGCGGCAGCAACCGCGTCGACGAAGCCAAGGTCGCCGCCGTGGTGGGCCCGCTCGGCAAGGCCGACGCCAGGTTCGTGCGCGAGAAGACGGGCTACGCCATTGGCGGCGTCTGCCCGATCGGCCACGCGGTGGCGCCCGTCATGCTGCTCGACAGCGACCTGTTCCGCTACGACAGCCTGTGGGCGGCCGCCGGCCATCCGCACGCCGTGTTCAACCTCACGCCCCAGGATCTGCAGCGCATGACCGGGGCCGAGGTGGCCGACGTGGCGCAGCGCCAATCGGCATGAAGCCGCTGCTTGCACGCGTCATGCGCGGCACCCGGGGCGAGGGCTGAGGCGATGTCGCAAGCCACCCGCCTCGTTACCGAGCTCACGCGCGGCGCGCAAGCCGCCCAGCGCGCGCAGCCCGTGCCGTCGCCGTGCCGCAACGTGTGCCGCATGGACGCCGCGAGCGGCTATTGCGAAGGCTGCCTGCGCACCATCGACGAGATCGCCGCATGGTCCGGCAGCGACGAGGCCGGGCGGCGCAGGATCTGGCTGCTGCTGCCGCAGCGCGCCGCGGCGTTGGCCGCAAGAGCGGCGCCATGATGCATCGCACCCACAACACAGCGTGACCCGGCCATGACAACCGCCATCGACTGGTACTTCGACCCGATCTCGCCGTTCGCCTACCTGGCGTTCGAGCGCTTGCCCCGGGCCTTGCCAGCCGATGTCTCGGTGCGCTACGTGCCGCTGCTGTTTGCCGGGCTGCTGCGCCATTGGGGCAACGTCGGCCCGGCGGAGATCGCGCCCAAGCGCCGCTTTACCTTCGAGCACGTTACCTGGATCGCGCACCGCGACGGCACGCCGCTCGCCATGCCCGCCGTGCACCCGTTCAATCCGCTGCCCTTGCTGCGCCTGGCGGTCGTGCTGGAGCTCGAAGGCCGGCTCTCGCACGCCACGCTGGCACCGGTTTTCCGCTTCGTCTGGCAGCAAGGCCACGTGCCCCAGCAGCAGGCCGAGTTCGACGCGCTATGCGGTGCGCTGGGCGTACCTACCGCTGCGCTGGCGCAAGATGCGGTCAAGGCGCGCCTGCGGGAAAACGGGGACGAAGCGCTGGCGCGCGGCGTGTTCGGCGTACCTACCGCTGCGCTGCAGGGGGATGCCGAGGGGCAGTTGTTCTGGGGCCTGGATGCGCTCGACATGCTCACCGCGCGGCTTGCCCAGGATCCTTTCTTTGCCTCGGACGCATTCCGTGCCGCCGCCGCATTGCCGGTTGGCGCGGGGCGAGTCGATGCACCGCCACCTCCCACGCCGCGCGCTGACTAGCTGATTTGCCGACACCCCAATGCCAACCACTTTCACGCCTCCAAACCTGCCCGGCACCATGCGCGTTTTCGAGCGCGGCTGGCTATCCGCCAACAACATCCTGTTTGTCGATGGCGACGACACCGCGCTGGTCGATTCCGGCTACGTCACGCATGCGCCACAGACGCTGGCGCTGGTCGAGGCCGGCCTTGGCGGGCGGGCGCTGCGGCGCCTGGTGAACACGCACCTGCACTCCGACCACTGCGGCGGCAACGCCACGCTGCAGCGCCGCTGGCAACCGCGCACGCTGATCCCCGCCGCGGAGGCCGAGGCGGTGCGCGCGTGGGACGTGGACGCCCTCAGCTACCGCGCCACCGGTCAGCAGTGCGACCGCTTCACCTTCGATGACGTGGTGCAGGACGGCGACACCTTGCGCCTGGGCGGGCTCGACTGGCAGGTGGTAGGCGCGCCCGGCCACGATCCCCATGCCGTGATGCTGTTCGCCCCGCAAGAAGGCATCCTGATCTCCGGCGATGCGCTGTGGGAGAACGGCTTTGGCGTGATCTTCCCGGAACTCGACGGTGAGAGCGGCTTCGCCGAGCAGGCGGCCGTGCTGGCGCGCATCGCCACGCTGGATGTGCGCGTGGTGATTCCCGGCCACGGGCGGCCCTTCACAAACGTAGCGGCCGCGCTTGACGTTGCTGATGGGCGGCTGGCTTACCTCAGCGCCGATGCCGGGCGTAATGCCACGCATGCCATCAAGGTGCTGGTGAAGTTCAAGCTGCTTGAGCAGCAGCGCATGCGACGCGACGCGCTGCTGGCGTGGATGGCGCAGGCGCCGCTGATGCAGCGCATCCATGCGCGCTTCATGCCCGCGCAGGACATGGCGGCCATCCTTGAGCGGATCCTGGCGTCGCTGGCCGCCGCCGGCGCGCTGGCGGAGGAAGGCGGCGAGGTGTACAACCGGGATTGAGCGGTAACGCTGGTAATGCGGGCGCCACCATGCCCTGGCGCCAGTCCCTGACCCTTTGCGAGGAAACCGTCCATGCCTGCCTTTCCCGTCGCACTGCTTCACCCCCTGGTCGCGCATCTCTGCGCCTCGACGATCCACGCGCACGGCGCCGACCTCGAGATAGAACTGGCGCCATTCGTGCTCGGCGGCGCGCCGGTGCGCACGGCGATCCGGCTCGACGGCATGGACCTGCCCACCTACAGCCTTGAACAACTGGCGGGCACGCGCCTTGTCTTCCCGCTCAACCCGGAGCCCGGCTACATCGACGGCTCGCTCTACCTCGACGGCCGCCATCATGCGGTCGACATCCGCGAGCTGCGCTTTGGCGAGATCGACCCGCAAGGCTTGCCTGTGATGATCGAGGGCTGCATTCATTTCGACGACGGCGCCCGCTTCGACGACACGGCACTGAGCCTGGCCGCCCGCATCGCCCGTCCGCTGTCCGACGCGGAGATCGACGCGCTGATCGACCGCGCCGCCGCCGATGCCGGCGCTGGCTCGATCCGGCAGTCCGGCAAGGTGATGGCCGCGCTGAGCCGCCACCCGAGCCTGCGCCATGCCGACATGGCGCTGCTGCATGCGCGCGTGCAGGCCAGGCTGCTGATTGGCGAAGCCATGAGGCCGAGATGAGGCGGCCTGGCCATGACGCTCGCCGCACTGGCATGCAGGCCGGGCGCGTCATGCCCCACGATGCGCACGCCGGCAAGTTCCCGCGCTGACCGAGTCCCAAGGACGCACCATGCAAGCCCTTCACGGCCAAGGCTTCCTCCTTCGCCCCTTCCGCTATCCCGACGTGCCCCAGTTCGTGGCCGCCGTGCACGAATCACTCGAGACCGTGGGCAAATGGCTGCCGTGGTGCCACGCGGGCTATAGCGTGCGCGATGCCGAGAACTGGGTCGACCTGTGCACGCAGAGCATGGCCATCGGCGAGGCCTACGACATCGGCGTATTCGCCCCGGACGGCAGGGAGCTGTATGGCGGCGTCTCCATCAACCAGATCAACCGCGACTACAACTTCGGCAACCTCGGCTACTGGATCCGCCAGACCCGGCAGCGGCAGGGATTGGGCGCGCGCGCGGCAGAGCTGATGGCGTGCTATGCCTTTCACCGCCTCGGGCTGACGCGCCTGGAAGTGGTCGCCGCCGAGCACAACATGGTCAGCCGCGCCGTGGCGCAGAAGATCGGCGCGCAGTTCGAATGCATCGCCCGCAACCGGCTGGTGCTGCACGGCGTGCCGTGCTCGGCGGCGATGTACTCGCTGGTGCCGCCGTGGTACGGCAATGCCGGCGCGTCCAGGGACAAGGACAAGGACAAGGACAAGGACAAGGACAAGGACAAGGACAAGGACAAGGACAAGGGCAAGGATCAAGACAAGGGGGAGGTGAGATGAAAGGAGCCACTCACGCCGGCACCCGCACGCCGCCCGCGCTATTGAGCGCGAACTCATACCGCTCCGACCGTATGGAAAACAGCGTGTGCTCGCAAACCGTGCCATCCGCTGTGAACGACGTGCGTTCCAGTTCCAGCAGCGGATGCGTGCGCGAGGTCTGCAGCACGGCCGCCAGGTGCTGGCCCGCCGAGCGCGCGCGGATGACGAGGTCAGCCCGGTCGACCGGCATGCCCAGCAACTGGCCGATCAAGGTGTAGGACGGATTGCGCTCGGCATCTTCCCAGCCGGGCGTGGCATCGCAGGCAATGTGGGTCTCGGCGAGCGCAATCGGCTCGCCATCGAGACGATGCAGGCGCTGCAAGGCGATGCAGTGGCCGAGCGCGGCGGGAAAGATACCGCGCAGCCGGGCCGGCACGGCGATCCGCTCCAGCGCGACCAGTTGCATCTCTGGCGCGTGTCCCTGCAGCACCAGCGAATCGTAGAAGCCGCGCAGCGTATCCAGGCCATGGCGCAGCCGCTTGTCGACCACGAAGGTGCCTTTGCCTTGCTTGCGCTCGACCAGGCCAGCATCAACCAGCCGCGTGATCGCGAGGCGCACCGTGACCCGGCTCACCCCGAAACGCTCGCCCAGCTCGGCCTCGGAAGGTAGCTTTCCAGACGGGTCGAAGCGCCGCTTCTGGATTTCTTCGCGCAACAAATCTGCGATCTGCTCGTATAGTGAAATGGCGTTCTCACGCGCAACACTCATGTAAAACCCTGTTGTATCAAAGGCTTGTGAAAAACAGCATAACAATATGCCAATGCCTTCGTTGGACATCTTGTATTAAAACGTATTATTGCCTTCCAAGGCCGGACTGACCAGTGCGGCGTCTTACGTGCGTATCGGGAAACCGCCAAGGAGCCGCAGTGAACTCTCCCCTCAACCCGTCATCGGCGCATTCGCGCGCCGGTTGGCAAGCATACCTGCACAAGCCGCCGGCCTGGTTCCGGCCGGGTCCATTGCGCAAAGCGCAGCTGGGCTTCGTGGCCGCGTGGATCGCCTTTTTCGCCATCCTGTTCGTGCTCCCGCAGCCGGAGGGCTTGCCGCCCGCGGGCCGCGCCACGCTGGCGGTGGTGGCCTGGGCGAGCCTGGTCTGGATGAGCGAGGCCGTGCCGGTCGGCGTGAGCGGCATGCTGATCCCCGCCTTGCTGGTGCTGGCGCATGCGGTGACGCCGTTCTCCAAGGCGGCCAGCGGCTTTGCCACGCCCGTGGTGTTCCTGTGCCTGGCAGCGTTCATCTTCTCGGCCATCATGCAGGCGGCCGGGCTGGACCGGCGGATCGCCTTGTTCCTGCTCGACAAGCTGAAGACGCGTACCGCCAATGGCGTGATCTGGGTGATGTTCGTGGTCAACTTCGTGCTGGGCTTTCTCGTGCCGGCGGCCAATGCGCGCGCGGCTACGTTGCTGCCGGTCGTCAACGGCATCGTGGGCCTGTTTGGCGACTCGCCGCGTGAGCGCAGCGCGAAGAAGGCCATCGTGATTCAGTCGCTGGTGTATGGCTCGATGATCAGCGGCATGTGCATTCTCACCGCGCACCTGCCCAATATGGTGATCGTCGGCCTGCTGCAGAAGAACCTCGGCCTGCACATCTCCTATCTCGACTGGTTCAAGCTGCAATGGCCGTACCTGGGCATGTTCGTGCTGACCCAGTTGTGGGTGCAGTCCTACTTCAAGTCGCGCGCGGTCCGGCTGCCTGGCGGCCAGGCGGCGATTGCCGCCGAGCGTGCCGCGTTGCCGCCGGCAGGTGTGCAATCCAAAACGATCCTGGCGGTGTTTGCCGTGGTGGCCGTGCTGTGGGCGACCGAGTCGTGGCATGGCCTGCCTTCCGAAATCGTGGCCTTGCTCGGGCTGGCCGCGCTGTTCGTGCCCGGGTTGACGGGGCTGGGCTGGAGGGACATCCAGGCCCGCACGATCTGGGGCACGTTCTTCTTGCTGGCCGGCGCGCTGAGCCTGTCCTCCGCGATTGGCGAGACCGGCCTGGCGCCGTGGGTGGCCGACTGGCTGTACCGCTTCGCGGCGGGCCATCCGTGGTGGCTGGCGTTGCTGATCGTCATGCTCGGCACGCACGTGGCGCGCCTGGCCATGCTGTCCAACGTGGCCGCCGTGACGATGATCGCGCCGATCATGCTGGCGCTAGCACCCAAGCTCGGGCTGCATCCCGCCGCGTTCACCTTGCTGGTGTGCGACAGCGACAGCTTTGCCTACATCTTGCCCACGCAGATCACCGCGGCCGTGGTGGCCTATAGCAGCGGCACCTTCACCACGGCGGACTATGCCCGCGTGGGCGTGGTGTCGGTGCTGATCGGCATTGCCTACGGCCTGCTGGTCATGGCGCCCTGGTATGCCTACCTGGGCATCCCGGTGTGGGATGCCAGCGCGCCGTGGCCATTTCATTGACATCGGAGTTCCCCCCAATGACCGACAAGACAACACTGGCCGCGCGTTACGCCGCGCTGCGCGAGCGCCTGGGCACGCATCACGCGCCCGCCGGCCTGTACGAGCAGAACAAGGCGCTGCCGTTCGCCGGCCGGGTGAGCTGCTCCGTGAGCCGGCTGGAAGCGGGCGAATGGGCCGAGATCATCGTCGACTACGAGGTCGGTGCCTCCGGCGTGGCGGATGGCGCGTGGCTCAAGGCGACGTTCAAGTTCTACTCCGACTGGGCGCTGTTCCAGACCACCGACCCGGGCGGCGCCAATTACATCAGCGCCGAGTACCAGGCCGCGCCGCTTGTGCCTGGCCAGAGCCCCGCGAGCGTGCAATCGCTCAACGTGCGCTTCGAGCAGAAGGGGCATGAGCGCCCGTTCCAGAAAGCGATCATCGTCGATGTGGTCGATGGTTACCTGAATGCCGGCGATCACATCCTGATCCGCCTTGGCGACCGGCGCCGCGGCGGGCCCGGCACGCGCGTGCAGACCTTTATCGAAGACAGCTTTCGCTTCCGGCTCTATGTGGATCCGCTAGGCACTTCGCGCTTCGTGGCGGTGCCGGGCGATGCGGTGATCGATATCCACGCCGGGCAGCCGGCGCAGGTCCTGCTGCAGGCGCCGCGCTTTGCCCGGCCGGGCACGCCGTTGCCGCTCAGGGCTTCGCTGATGGACAGATGGGGCAATATCTGCGCTGCGGCAGGCGGCTCGATACGCCTTGCCGCGTGGCAAGGCATTGAGCTTGTCCACCAGCGCGATTATCCCGTGCCCCAGGCGGGCTGGGCATCGGTGGGCATCGACGACCTGCCCGCCAGCGCCGGCACGCTGCGCCTGGAAGCTTCCCTGACGGATGCGCCCCGCGTTGCCAAGGGCTCGGCGTGGCTGACGGTCTTCGACGCAGCCGATGCGCCGCGCGCCTTCTACGCCGACTTGCATGTGCATGCGCACGACACGGTCGGCACCAATAGCCCGGCCTACAACGTGGCCTATGCGCGCGACGTGGGCGGCATCGATGTGTTCGGCTACACCGTCAACGATTTCCAGATCACCGATGCCAACTGGCAGCTTGGGCTGGAAGCCGTGGGAACCTTCAACGAGCCCGGCCGCTTTGTCGCTTACCCGGTGCAGGAGTGGTGCGGCAGCTCCACGGCGGGCGGGGATCACAACGTCGTGTTCCTTGGCGACGGCACGCCGGATTTTCCCTACAACGCCCGCGGCCAACACAATCGTACGCTGGTCTGGAACGAGGACATGAAGGGCACCGCGGCCGAGCTGGGGCGCTGGCCAGTCGAGGAGCTATGGGACGCCTATGTCGGCGCGCCCGAGCAGCACCTGATCATGCCGCACGTGGGCGGGCGGCGCTACATCCCGGACTGGCATCATCCCGAGCTCGAGCGGCTGGTGGAGATCGCTTCCAGCTGGGGGCATTTCGACTGGCTGTACCGCGATGTGATGGCGCGCGGCTACCAGCTGGGCGTGGCAGCCAGCGGCGACGAGCACCGTGGCCGCCCTGGCGGCGGCCCGCCCGGCGTGCAGGTGTTCGGCGTGCGCGGCGGGCTGACCGGCGTGCTGGCCGAGCGGCTGGACCGGCAGGCGATCGGCCGCGCACTGCGCGCGCGCCACACCTGGGCCAGCACCGGCGAGCACACGGCGCTGCTGGTGCGCTGCGGCGACTTCGTGCAGGGCGACGCATTCTCGCTGCCGGCCTCGCATCGCGGCCCGGCCCGGCTCGACTATCGCTTCCTCGGCCAGACCGGCTGGGAGTACCTGGCGGCCTATGATCACAATGGCTTGATCTGGGAGCGCAACCTGCATCGGGAGGCGGGCTTCTCCGAGCGCCTGATCCGCGTGCGCTGGGGCGGCGCGCGGATCCGTGACCGCTATCGCTGGGCCGCCTGGCAAGGCCGCATCCGCATTCTCAATGGCACGATCAACCGCTTCGGCGGGCACGGCTTCGAGCATCAGGAAGAAGCCTGCTGGCGCGAAGGCGCGACCGACATCGGTTTTCGCAGCGATACCTATGGCGATGCGGACAGCGTGGAAATCGACGTGAGCAACCTCGCTGCCGCGTGCATCGTGATCGAAGGGCACATCGACAGCTTCATCAAGGTGGGAGATCCGCTGCAGCGCAACCCCTTCGCCCATGCGCCGGATTTTCGCTGGGAGGTCAGCGGCGCCGAACTGCTCGCCAATGACGGTCTGCGGCTGGAGCTGGGCGGCACGGAACTGTTTATCGCGCTGGAGCGGCTCACCGACAAGGCATTGCCGGTGGACGTGAGCGGCGTGGTCGACGTCGAGCCGGTGAACGGGCCCCATGGCCACCGCCCGGTGTACTTCCATGGCCGGGAACGAGACGACGGCAAGGTGTGGTCGTCGGCTCAGTTCATCACCTTCGCGTGAGGCATGGCGCGCGGCGATGGCGTGACCGGCGCGCTGGCGCGCCGGTCATCGAGGTGACGGGCTAACGCTCAGGAGCCTTTGGTGATGGCGAATGCGTAGGTACGCTCATCCTGGCGCGGCACCACCTTGTACCCCTTCTTCGCCGCCCATGCGTTGATCTGGAAATACAGCGGGATCACACCGTAATCCTTGATCCCGATCTCGGTCGCGTCCTGCAGCAACTTCTCGCGCGCGCGATCGTCGATGGTGGTCAGCGCCGTGGCCAGCTTGGCATCCAGCGCCGGATTGCTATAGCGGCCGCGATTGGATGCGCCCCAGCCCTTGGCCGGATCGTAGGTGGCCAGCAGCGACTTCAGCGACGAGCCAGCCTCGCCCGTGTCCGCGCCCCAGCCGGCGAGCATGAAGGAGAACTCCAGCTTGTTGGCGCGCGTGAAGAAGGTGGCGGACGGCATGGCTTCAACCCGGGTCTGGATGCCGACGCGCGCGAGCATGGAGGCAATCGCCTGCGCGACTTGTTCGTCGTTGACGTAGCGGTTGTTGGGCGCGTGCAGCGTGAGCGCGAAGCCGTCGGGATAGCCCGCGTCCGCCAGCAGCTTCTTGGCGCCTGCGGCGTCGAAGGTGTCAGGCTTGAGGCTCGGCACATGGCCGAACAACGTGGAGTTCACGAGCTGCCCGGTGGGCTCGGCGGCGCCTTCCATCACGCGGTCGACGATGGCCTGGCGCGAGATGGCGTGCGAGATGGCGGCGCGCACGCGCGCATCCTTGAGCGGGTTCCTGGCGAGCGGCTTGCCGGCCTTGTCGGTGACGAAGGGGGTGACGTCGCGGTTGCTGTCCAGGTGCAGGTACATCATGCGGAAGGTCGGCACCTTGAACACGCTCACGCCGGGATCGGCGGAGAGCTTGCGGATATCCGAGGTGGGCACGTTCTCGATGACCTGCACGTCGCCGGCGAGCAGCGCGGCCACGCGCGGCGCGTCGTTGGTGAGGATGCGCAGCGATACGGTGTCCCACTCCGGCTTGTTGCCCCAGTAGCTGTCGTTGCGCGTCAGCTCGATGCGGTCGCCCTTGCGGAAGCTGACGAACTTGTACGGGCCGGTGCCGACCATCGCGCGGCCGCTGTTGAAGTCGTCGCCGCTGGCGTTCTCCGCGACCTTCTTCGACAGCATGTAGATGGTGGAGAGGTCATTGGGCACCAGCGGATAAGGGCCGTGGGTGGTGATGCGCACGGTCAGCTTGTCGACCGCGGTGATGTCCTTGAAGCCCTTGGTGTAGATGGTGTACGGCGACGGGCTGTTCTTGACCGTGGCGGGGCGGTTCAGCGAGTAGACCACGTCGGCCGAGGTGAACTCGCTGCCGTCGTGGAACTTCACGCCGGGGCGCAGCTTGATTTCCCAGGTGGTGTCGTCGACCGGCTTCCACGAGAGCGCCAGCGCGGGCTTGAAGCGCATCTTCTCGTCCTTGGCGATCAGGGCCTCGAACATATGCTCGGCCACGTTCGCGTTGGGCGTGACGTTGTGATAGTGCGGGTCCAGCGAGGTGATGTCCCCCGACATGCCGATGGTGAGGCTGGCAGCAACAGCGGTTGGGGAGAGTGCGGCGCAGGCGAGGCTTGTGGCAAGTGCTGCGGCGCCAAGGGCGCGGCGGATGATCGTCATCGATGGGTCCCTGGTAGGCAAGATGCTGTGCAGGCATTGTCAGGAGATGCAGACATCCATGTCAAGGCGGGCAGACCCGCAGCGCCGGATGCACCGGGGTGAGGCGGCCGCGCACAGCGAGCGTGCGGTTTTGCGCAGTGCTTGCCCTGCCGCGTGGCACAAACTTCCGATTGCCCAACTCTCAAATGTCAACTGTCAGGCCGCAAATCGGCGCAACTGTGCCTGTGCGGCCTGACAGCCCGGCTTTATATTGGAAGCCATTCTCTTTGCGCCACGCGCGCCTCCCCGCCCATGCTGAAGATCCTCGGAAAGGCCTCCTCCATCAACGTCCGCAAGGTGCTCTGGTGCTGCGACGAACTCGGCTTGCCGTTCGTGCGCGAGGACTGGGGTTCGGGCTACCGCGCCACCGATACGGCAGAATTCCTCGCGCTGAATCCGAATGCGATGGTGCCGGTGCTCGATGACGACGGCTTTGTGTTGTGGGAGTCGAATTCCATCATCCGCTACCTGGCGTCGCAATATGGCGATGGCGATGGCGCCATCTACCCGGTTGCGGCGCGCGAGCGTGCGCGGGTGGACCAATGGATGGACTGGCAGGCGACGGAGCTGAACAATGCGTGGCGCTACGCGTTCATGGCACTGGTCAGGCAATCGCCTTTGCATCAGGATGCCGCGGCGCTTGCCGCGTCCGTCGGCGACTGGTCTCGGCATATCGGCATCCTGGAGCGGCAACTGTCAGGTACCGGTGGCTATGTGGCTGGCGATCGCTTCACGCTGGCGGATATCCCGATCGGCCTGTCGGTGAACCGCTGGTACGCCACGCCACAGCCGCATCCAGACTATCCTGCGGTAGCCGCCTATTTCGAGCGGCTTGGCGGCCGGGAGGGTTTCGTGCGCCACGGCCGCAACGGCATTCCCTGACGGGTGGCTACGCGCGTGGCAGCGTGCGCTGCAGCGGCGCAGCCGTCGCGGGGGCAGCCTGCGCGGGATCGTTCTCCAGCGTCGCGACCCGCAATGGCGCGGCGCCCACCGGCAGCGCGCGCTCGATCTCGATGCCTGCGCCACGCTGCGCCACCAGTGCCTGCAAACGGGTGAATTCGCCGCACCAGAGGGTCTCGATATCACGGTCGCGGCTGGTGTCGCGTGTCTCGGAGAAGGCCACGGCGCGCACTTGCAGCCGTGCGCTGTCGCCGGCGCCACCAAGTTCCACGCCATAGCCCGGCGTGGCAGTCTTGCGCAGCGCCACCTTGCCGTGCTCTGCCCATGCGGTCGCCATGCCTTCGCGCACCTCGTAGCCAAGGCTGGCCAGGCCTCCCAGCACGGCCTCGCGGCGGGCGAGCGCGGCTTGACGCTGGAGCAGGGTTTCGAGCATTGCTTCGCCGTGCTCGCATTGCGCACCGATGGTGGCTGCGTCCGCCGCCTGGCGCGCAATGTCGATGATTTTGCGCAGGGCGAGAGCGTCCTGATCCGGGGCGCCGGATCCCAACGTGCCAAGGCTGTCCAGGCGCGCCGCCAGCGTATCCAGGCGCAGCAGGCAGGCGGCACGCACCTGGCGCTCCCGCGCTGCCGCGGCAAGATCCAGCAACAGGCTGTCCAGCAGCATGCTGTGCCGTGCCGATGCCGTCTCGGCCTGGGCGTTGGCTGCGCGCGCGGCGAAGCCGGCGGCGGCGTCGTGGTCATCCAGCGCTTCCAGCATGCCGATGTGACGATCGATCTGGCGCAGGCGCGCATCGGTGGCGCCGGGCTGGCGCGCCTGCCATTGCGACAGCGTTTCAGTGGGCTCGCCAGCCGACAGGGCGTTGGCGAGCGCGCGCTGCGCATCGCTCAGCGCGGCTTGCTCTTCCGGCGGCGCCATCAGGGTGAAGCCGCGTGCAAGCGCAGCCTGCGCTTGCGGGCCATGCAGGGTGCCGTCTTCGATGGCCTGCAGCGCCGTCAGCAAATCCGCTGGCAAAGCCCGTTGCTGACCCCGCTGCTGATCCGCGCGGCGCAATGTGGCGGCGTTCTGCATCAACTGCCGCTGCTGCTGGCGGGCCTGTCCGGCTTGCTCCGCGCAACGCTGCCGGCATGCCTCGAGATCGCCCTGCAGGAAGGCAAGCTCAGCCGCGGCGCCGCGCTGCAGCGCCTCGAACCGATCGGCTTCCAGCAGCGCCTGCAGGCCGGCGCGGCGCTCGCGCGTGGCCGCCAGCGTGGCTTGGTCGAGCTGTCCCAGGCGCTGTCCTTCGTGGCTCCAGTTGGCGATGGCGTGGTCGAGTCGCGCGAGCTGGTCGCGCCCGCGTGCGATGCGCTCTTCCCGGGTGACTACCCGGACTACCTTGGGGCCGCTCATGGCGTCGCTCCTGTCGATGCCGCTTCGGCGGCGGCATGCGTGGCGGTTTCGCCCAGCGCTTCGTCCAGCTGCACCGCCGGGCGCGTGGCGGTTTCGATCGCTGCCTTCAGGCGTGCACGCTCGCTCTCGCCATCGTGGTACCAGCCGTGCGAGGAAACGCGGTGCATACGCGCGATGGCGCGCGCCAGGACCGAAGGGCGCCAGATCTCGCGGGCACGGGCGCGGGCCAGCAGCGCGTGGCGCGGCGCATCGCATTCGATGCCCAGCGCATACAGGCCGGTGCGCGGGTCCTCGATGGCATAGTCCAGCCCGAAGGCGTCGCCTTCGCTGGCCGGCGCGAGCTCCCATCCGAGGCTGCGGACATAGCTGGCTACCGCGGCCTTGAAACCGTCCTGGGGTGCATCGTCGACTTCGCTGCCGGCGCTGCGCGCGCTTTCCGCCCGTTCGCCTTGGAGCCTGCCGAGCAGGCCTTCGCAGGCGGGGAATTCACCGGCGGACAGCGTGCGGGCATACTCAAGATAGCTTTGCAGGAAGTCTCGCGGGATGGCCGGCGCGCGGCGCGTGGACAGCATGTCGGAAATATCGGAGATGGGCATCGAGGTCACCATTACCACCTTGCGGCGTGCCCGCGTGACGGCTACATTCAGGCGGCGCTCGCCGCCCTTCTGGCCGAGCACGCCGAAGTTGCGGCGAAAGCTCCCCTGGCCATTGCGGCCAAAGGTGGTGGAGAACACGATGATGTCGCGCTCGTCGCCCTGCACGTTTTCCACGTTCTTGACGAATACCGCCATGTCCTCGCCGCCTTCGCTGCGTTCGCGTTCCTCGCGGTAGGCGGCGCGGAAATCGCCGTCGCGCGAGGCGCGTGCCTCCAGCACTTCTTCGATCAGGTCGGCCTGCTTGCGGTTGAAGGTGACCACGCCCACCGAGGGCCGCTCGGCGAACGGCGCCTGCCATAGCGTGGCGAGCAGGTCTGCCACCTTCTCGGCTTCAGCGGGGTTGGTCTGGTTCTGGTAGAGGCCGTCCACGCGGATCAGCTCCACGGGCTTGTCCTGCAGGATGCGCGTGCGCGGATGGCGCACCGGCACGCTGAGCCGGCTGCCATAGAACGCAGCGTTGGAAAAGCCGATGAGTTCTCGGTAGGCCGAGCGGTAGTGGATCTGCAGCGTGGCGCTGGGCAAGGTGGTGCGGGCCAGTTGCAGCAGGTCGGGGCAATCCTTGATCTCGCGCCGGTTCCACTCCTCGTCAAAGGCGTCCTGCACGGCCTCGTCGGCGTTTTCGTCAGGGGCCTCGCCGTCGAACAGCTCGGCCTCGTCGCTCTCGATGCGGCTGGAGAAGAAGCTGGTCGGCGGCATCTGCTTCTCATCGCCGCTGACCACCGCGACGCGGCCGCGGAACAGGGTCGGCAACGCGTACTCGATGGGCATCTGCGAGGCTTCGTCGTAGATCACGGTGTCGAAGAGCCCTGCCTTGAGCGGCAGCACGCGGCTAGCCACGTCGGGGTTCATCAGCCACACCGGGCGCAGCGCCATGAGCCCCAGCGGCGCACCCAGCTCGATGAACTCCCGTAGCCTGCGCGCGCGCCGTCCGGTGAGGCGGGTGATGTCCTCCCATTCCTTGAGCGGGCGCACGCGGCTGCGCTCGATGCCATGAACCAGCAGTGCGCGGTTGAGCCGCCGCATCTCGACGTCGGCGGCGGCCAGCGCGCTCACGCGCGCCTCGGTTTCGCCGCGTTCGAGTTGCAGCGCCGGGTGATGCAGCTCAAGTTGCCGCTTCCAGGCGAGGCGCGCCTCCCGGTTGAGCAGGCGCCGCACCTCGGCCTCGAGCGTGTCGGCCGGTATCGCTTCGAGCGCTTGCTGCTTGTCGCGCAGCGTGGCGAACACGGCCAGCGCGTCAGGGCCGAGCTGGCTGGCGCGGCTGCGGAACCGCTGATAGGCCGGCAGCGTGGGCAATGCCGCCGCAAGCGGCGCCGTCAAAGGCGCGCTGTTCTTGTTGCCGCCAATGGCTTCATCACAGGCGGCAATCCAATCCGGCTCGCACCAGCCGGCCAGGCGTTGCAGCGCGGCGTGGCTGAGGCGGCGTGCTTCGCAGCGCGCGAAAGCCGCGTCGAATCCGGCCAGCAAGGCGACCACCGTCTCGCGCCGTCCGCTGGCGAGCGCGGCTTCGACCTGCTCGGCGCGAGGGGCTTGCGCGAGGCGATCGCACATTGCCGCTGCATCGTGCAGGCGGGCCTGCGCGTCGGCGCATAGCGCAGGGAGTGCCGGGCCGGCGTCGGTGGCGGGCGCGGGTAGCGAGAGGTGTTGCAGGATGTCGCGCAGGGCCTGGCGTGGCGCGCGCCATTGCTGTTCCAGCCGCGCTGCCATGGCCAGCGCCGTCAGCCGGCTGGAATCCGTCCCGGCCGCGGCATTGCCGCTGCAGCGTTGCAGCAAGGCCAGTTGCTTGCGCTGGCGCAGCCAGCGCGCCGGGCTAAGGCGGCCAAGCAGGCCGGCGGGCGTCGCCAGTTGCTCGGCGCGTGCGACCGCTGCGGCGAGTTCGCCTGCGTCGAGTGCGGCCAGCGCGGGCGACAGCACGGCATCATGCGCGTCCTGCGGGCAGTCGGCGAGCTGCTGTTGCACCTGCGCGAGCTGCGCCAGCAGTGCGGCGCCGCGAGTGGTCGCGCAAGAGGCCGTGCTGGCCGGCGCTGCGCCCAGCGCACGGAACAGTGGCAGCCAGCGTGCCAGGTCGGCGCGGCGCCCGTCGTCGAGCGCGAGCAACGCGTCGCCGTGGCTGGCGAGCCATGCGCGATGCGGGCCGGGATCTTCGACTTCGAATGCCGCGGGACGGTGCGCGAGCACATCGGCGCGCGCTTGTTCAGTTTGCACCAGGCGCTCGAAGTTCTCGCTGAAATCGGCGAGCGTGGCGCTGTCGGTGGCGAAGGGGCGCAGGCGCGCCAGCGGGCTGCCTTCGAAACGCGCGGGCAGCCAGTGCCGGGCCAGCGGTGCGCAGGCTTCTTCCAGCGCTGCAAGGCTGGCGGTGTCGAGCGGCTCCAGCCTGGCGCGCAGCGCCGGCACGTCCAGCGGTGGCCCGCCTTGTTCCAGCGCCACCAGTTCGCCCAGCAAGGCGCGGTAGCTCAGGCCAATGCGCGCATCGACCTGGTGCAGTGCTTGCTGGTGGCGGTCCAGTTCTCCCTCCAGCGCTTCGATGCGCGCGGCGACGCGCTCGCGTTGCGCGCGCCATGCGGGCGGACCGGCGTCAGGCGTCTTCAACAGCGCCTCGAGCTGCTCGCGCACGCCACGGATCACCGGCTCGCGGTCGCGGTTCACGTCGCTCAACATGACGATGCGCTGCTCCAGTCCTTCGGCAACCAGCCGCTTTCGCACCACGTCGAGCGCGGCCTGCTTCTGGCACACGATCAGCAGGCTGCGCTGGCGGCCGAGCGCATCGGCCACCATATTGACGATGGTCTGGCTCTTGCCGGTTCCGGGCGGGCCTTCGACCAGCAGTCCCGGCGCCCGCCGCGCCTGCAACACTGCCGCTTCCTGCGAGGGATCGCTCGCCACGGTGAAGTAGCGCTCGCGCTCTGGCGGCTGCGTGGCGTCGGTGGCGTCGGCCGCTTCGGTTGCAGCGTCGGCATCCGGCGCGGCAGCATGGCCCGCGCCCAGCCGCAACGCGGTCTCCAGCCCCGTGCCGCCGCCAGGCAGGGTCTTGAGCTGCCGCAGGTCCTCGCCGACCGCTTGGCCCATGAAGGTGACATGGAACAGCACTGCCGCGCACGACAGGGCGTCCTGATAAGGCTGCACCTGCGTGTCGAGTCCGGGCAGGCGCCCCAGCACACGCTCGCTCGCGCTGGCCAGCGTGCCGAAGGCGTCCATCACCTCGCCGGCCTTGAGCGCGGAGCGCCCCAGCAGCTCGTCGGCGGCGTCGCGCCAGCGGCGGCTGGCCTCCATGCCCAGCAGCGCTTCCAGCGCCGGGTTCAGGCGCACCTCTTCGCGCTCGCCGTCGAAGGCCAGCGCTGCCTGGCCCCGGCTGCCGACTTCCAGCAGCAGCTTGACCGGCCACAACAGCACTGGCGCGATGCGGGTCTTGGTGTTGCCGCGCGCGTCGCGCGTGAGTAGGAACGGAAAGCCGAGGTAGAGGCCGTCGATGCCGGTATCGCGACGGTAGAGCGTGCTGTGCCGGTACAGGCTCTGCAGGCGCAGCTCCAGCTCGCGGCGCTCGCCGAAGAGGGCGGGGTCCAGCGAGATCGGCTGCGCATTGCGCTGGAGCAAGTGGTCGAGCAACGCGCCGGCGGGACGGCGCGCGCTGTCGAGCTCGCGCAGGTCGATGCGCGCGGTAGTCTTGCCGATGCTCATGCGCACCAGCGGCCCGCGCAGCACGGCGGTGGCCACCTTCTTCTGGAAGAAGTCGAGGATGTCGGCCACGTATTGCTGCTTTTGCGGCGCGAGCCATTGCTCTGGCGGCACCGCCAGCAGCACCAGCGCCTGCGCCAGCGGCAGCCGCCGCTCCAGGCGGAACTGCGCGGCCCAGCCATCGACCGCGGCCACGCTGCTGCGCGCGAAGCCTTCCAGGCGCGCGTCCACCGCCTGCCAGATCACCTGCCGGCCCTGTTCGAGCCAGGCGCGCGCGGTGTTGTCGCTGAACGCGAGCACGTCCTCGCGCCGGGCCAGCGCCGCGGCTTGCTCGACGATCGCATCGATCGAGCGGAACTGGCCGGGCGCGGCGGACAGCAGCACGATCAGGTCTTCCTCGCCAATCAGCCGGCGCTCGGCCAGCGACAGCACGCCGGCATGGCTGCTGTCCGGTAGCAGTCGCCGGCGCGCCTCCCACAGCGCGGCGAGACGCGCGCGCGAGCTCGACAACAAGTGGATGCGCAGGCTGTCCTCGTCAAGCTCGATCTCCAGGCTGCGCGCGCGCTGGCGCACCTGGGCCGCGCGGATCTTGAGGCGGACCAGCCAGTGCTCGTTGTCGAAGCGGGACAGCAGGTCGGGCGCCAGGCCTGCGAGCAGCGCGTAGCCCTGCTGTGGATGCTGCAGCAGCCAGCCCGGCGTGACAATGTCGCCGCGCAGGATCAGCGGCATTTCCGGGTTGAGCAGCTTGAGGGCGAGCATCAGGCGGAAATCGTCTTCCAGGCCCTCGTTGCGCGCCACTTCGCGCAGGCCGGACAGGCGCTGCGCGGGCAGCGCGGCATCCTGCGCCCAGGTCACGATGACGCCGCGCCGCAGGTGGTCGCCGGCCTGGTCCCAGTTGCCGGCTTCCGCGGCGGCGAGTGCAAGCTGCGCCGGGCTGCGGTAGCGCCGGCCGCCCAGTTCGATGGCGCTGGCGGCGCTGCTGTCGTGCTCGGTGGCCTGCTCGCTGCTGTCGGCGGGGGTATCGACTGCCTCGCCATGCAGCCATGCCTGCACCTGCGGCCATTGCCAGCGCTGATTGCGGTCTCGCGCCAGCAGGCCGCGCAGCAGCAGGCGCAATTCGGGATCGAGGTCATCGGGCAGCGCCACACCGTTGGCCAGCACGTGGATCAGGAAGGCCTGCGGATGGATGTCCGCGAAGCAGGCGCCGCCGGTGACCTGCTCCAGCAGGATCATGCCCAGGCTCCACCAGTCGGAGGCGGCCGCGACGCCGCCGGCGATGGCTTCGGGCGCCATATAGCGCGAGGTCTCCAGCGGCGAGACGATGTCGAGGTCGAAGTCCGACAGCCGCGCCGAGCCGAAGCCGCTGACCACCAGGTCGAGCGGCTCGCGCTGGCGCACCAGCAGCGTGCCGGGGCGCAGGTCGCGGTGGCGCAGCCCGGCTTCCGAGAACACATGCAGCGCCTCGCCAAGCTCGCGCACGATATGGCGAATCCGCTCGAGGTCGCCGGCGACGATGCCAAGGTCGGCCAGCGTGCCGCCGCTGAGTTCCTCGGCCACTTCATAGGCACGCTCCTGCCAGCGCCCGGTGACAAGGATCTCTGGCACGTGAGCGCGCGGCAGGCGTTGCAGCAGCGCGTAGACGGCCGGGTCGGGCTCGGCGCCGGCGCGGTAGAGCGTCAGCACGGCGTGGCGTTGCGTATCGACCTGCTGCGCGGCATATCGCTCGCGCACGCCGTCGGTGCTGGCGATGCGGTGCAGCAGGCGCCAGCCGGCGATGACGTTGGCTTCGGCGTTGGCTTCGGCGTTGGCGTTCAGCACATCGCCTGCCGGATCGGCACCGCATTGCAGGCAGATCAGGTCGTCGGCGGCCATCGGGTGGCCATTGAGGCAGTGGCCTGGCGCTACGCCGGACGCCTGCTGCGCGGCGGCAGGCGTAGCGGTGGTTGCTGTTGCCGCGGGGCGCCAGCCCGGCGCATGGATCGCTTCGCCAGACAGGTCCCAGCCGCAGGGCGCGTGGCCGAACAAGCCTTCACAGAAGATCTCCGCCAGTGAACGTTCGGTCTGGCAGTTGGGGCAAAAACGCATCATGGCTGGGAGTATCCGTTGGGTTCGGGCCGCCTGGCGGCGCGGTCCTCGGTGATGGTGATGGTGTGGCCCTGGGCCTGCAGCAGCGCGCGCAGCCGCCCGAGGTCGCCGCGCCGGGGGATGCCGGCCAGCCACACGGTACCGTCGTCGTCGAACATCAGGTCGAGCGCGCGATCGTGTGCGGCCAGCGGGCGCTCGAAGGCGCCGAAGCGCGCGCGGCCAAGCGGGGTGAGCAGGTGCAGGCGCTGGTTGTCGCTGCCGCGCAGCGCCAGCGTCTGCGGCGCGCGCAGCGCGAACGGGTCGGATATCAGCGCGTCGATCAGGCCGTCGGCGCGCGCCAGCACGGGTGCCAGCGCTTCGATGGGATGGCCGCTGTAGACCAGGATGTCGAGCGGGCAGGCCGCGCGCAGCGCATGCAGCAGCGCCATCAGGCCCTCGGGCTGCTCGAACGGCTCGCCGCCCGAGATGGTGACGCCCTCGGCCTGTGCCAGCCAGGGTGCCAGCGTCGCCATCAACGTTGTCACGCTCACGCTGCGCCCGCTACCGGCCTGCCAGGTGTCTGCCGAGATGCAGCCGGGGCAGCGGATCGAGCAGCCTTGCAGCCAGATGCCGACGCGCTGCCCTGGGCCGAGCGTCGTGACGGGGAAATGCAAGCGCGACAAATCCAGCGCTGCCTCGGCGCCGCTCACAGGCGTTGCAGGCTGAGCTGCGTGAAGGCGCCGGTTGTCAGGCCGGCGATCTCGAAGCGCTCGCCCGGCTGCGCGTCCTGGTCGAACAGCGCGCGCGCCAGCGGGTTTAGCAGGTGGGCTTCGACCTGGTTGCGGATGCCGCGCCCGCCGTTGGTGAGATCGGCCAGGCAGCGCTCGCGCAGCGCTTGCAATGCGCCGGCGGCCAGCCTCAGGTGCAGGTCCTGGCGCGCCAGGTCGGCCAGCACGTTGTCCACCATCTGCGTGAAGATCTGCGCGGCGATATCGGCGCGGATGAAATCGAACACGATCACGTTCTCGCCGATGCGGTTGAGGATCTCCGGGCGATTCAGCTCCAGCTTGAAGTAGCGCTCGATCTCGCTGCGCACCTTGGCCTGTACCGCCTCGAAGGGCTCGGCCGGGTTGACGTTGGCCACCCGCTGGCCATCTGCGCCGGTGCGGTAGATGCCCAGGTTGGAGGTGAACACGATCAGCGCCTCGGAGAAATACACGCGGTCGCCGCGCCCCGAGGTCAGCACGCCGTCGTCCAGGATCTGCAGGAACTTGTCGAGGATGCGCGGATGGGCCTTCTCGATCTCGTCGAACAGCACCACCGCAAAGGGCTTTTCGCGGATCGCGTTGGTCAGCTCGCCGCCCACGTCATAGCCGACGTAGCCGGGCGGCGCACCGATCAGGCGCTGGTCGGCGTGCTCGGCGCTGAACTCGGACATGTCGAAGCGGATGTAGGCGCTCTCGTCGCCGAACAGCAGGCTGGTGATGGTCTTGGCCAGCTCGGTCTTGCCCACGCCGGTGGGCCCGGCCAGGAAGGCCACGCCGCGCGGCCGTCCGCCGCGCCGCCCGCCGCCCACGCCGGTCATGGCGCGCTTGACGATATCGAGCATGTGCGTGGCCGCGTGGCCCTGGCCCTTGACCCGGCGGCTAATGAATTCGCTCGCGCCGCGGATGCGGTTGCGATCGATCTTCAGCCAGGGGTCCTCGGTGACGCCCACCTTGTAGCGGCGCACCGCGTCGGCCACCTGGGCCAGCGGCACGCCTTCTACGCGCGCCAGTTGCGCGATGGCGTTCAGATCGAGCAGCAGCATGCCCTCGGTGTCATCGACGAAAGCCTGCTGCGCCTGCTGGATGGCCTGCGCATCGGCGTCCTGCGCGCCCGCCAGGCCGCGCAGCAGCGCCGGTGCCAGCGCGCGGCGGGCGTGGTGATCGGGCTTGGCCACTGGGATATGGCGCAGGCGCGGGTTGCCCACCAGCAGCCAGTCGGGGAGGTCGCCTTCCTTGTCGACCACCCACAGGATGCTGTTGAAGAAGGGCTTGCGCGCCGTGCCGGCCGGGCGCGAGCGGACCTGGTGCGACAGCACCAGCGCGCGGGTGAACAACTGGTGTTCGGCGGGGCTGGGGTTGTCTGCGCGCGTGAGCAGCCGCGAAGCGAAATCCACAATCAGCGCCAGCGGCTCGCCGGGGTGCGCGGCGAAGCGCTCCAGCGTGGCGCCGAGCAGGTCGATGCCGGCATTGGCGCGGCCTTCGCTCACGGTCAGGCCGAATTGCTGCAGGATGGCCTCGGCCGGTTTGCTGTCTTCGCCGGGCGCGCACAGCGCCTGGAAGCCTGCTATCGGGTCGTAGAGAAAAACATGGGCGTAGCCCGCTTCGCGCAGGGCGCCATGCATGGCTAACGCGAAGGACTGCGGCGCGATGACGCCGGGCGCCACCTCGCAGGCCTGCAGGTCGCGTACGCTGCCCGACAGCACGAATTGGCTCTTGAGCGGCAGGAAGCGCAGCAGGTCGCGCAGCCAGCGCGGGCGGGTGAAGGCGGGGGCAGCGGCGGCTGCAGCCGCTGAAGCGTTTGCGGGTTCGGTACCGGACATGGGCGGGCTCGGGAAGATCCAGGAGCGCGCGGCCGTGTGCCGCGCGCGCACCATGCGGATTCTATCCCCCGTGCGCCATCATGCCGGCACCGATACCAGATTGTTACCACGCGGGGCGGGCAAGACCCGCCGCCGCGGTGCTGCTTAGAACGTTGTGCGCACGCCCAGCTTGACGCTGCGCCCTGCCAGCGGCGCAATGTCGCGCAGGATCGAGGTGGCGCTGCGGGCGTCCTGGTTGGTCAGGTTGTCGCCGCGCAGGTAGACCAGCGTCTGGGTGCCCGCCATCTTGAACTTGTACGTGATGGACACGCCCAGCAAGGTGTACGCATCGGTGGGCGTGTCGTTGGACGGCACGCGCGTCTGGCGGGCGGCGTAGGTCACGTCCGCGCGCGCGCCCCACGGGCCGGCGCCGTATACCACCGCGCCGCCCAGGCGCAGCGGGGACAGGCGCGGCAGCGGCTGGCCGGTGTTGCGGTTCTCGCCGTGCACGTAGTCCGCGCGGGCCTCCAGGTCCAGCGTGTCGCTGCCGGTCAGCAGCTTCTGCGCGACGCGCGCCTTGCCTTCGGCCTCGAAGCCGTACAGCGTGGCGGGCACGCCCATGTATTGCATCACGGGCAATGCGCCGGCGCCGCCGGGCGCGACGAAATCGCCTTCCGCGTCGCGCGCGCTCCCGGTGTTGGTGAGCGCCAGGTAGTTCGCGAAGCGGCTGTAGTAGCCCGACAGGCCGGCGCTGTGCGGGCCTGACTTGAAGCGCACGCCCAGGTCCAGCGAGGTGGCGCGTTCCTTGGCGGCGTTGGGGTCGCCCTGCTCCCACGAGCCGGTGGCCACGTGGGGGCCATTGGCGTACAGCTCGTAGAAGGTTGGGGCGCGCTCCGTGTAGGCCAGGTTGGTGGTCAGCGACCAGGCCGGCGCCAGCTTGTAGAGCAGGCCGGCCGAGGCGCTGCCGGCGTTGAAGCTGCGGCTGGCGTCGGAGAAGCGGTCGTTGCCGTTGGCCTGCGCCTTCACGCTGGTGTGGTCCATGCGGCCGCCCAGGTTGAGCTTGAGGTCGCCGCTGGCGGTCAGCGGCATTTCCTCGAAGATGAACAGCGCGGCGTTGTCGGTGTCGGTGCTCGGCACGAAGGCCTCCTCGCCAAGCGCCGAGAAGCGGGTCGAGCCGAACTGGGTGCCGATCACGCCAGTCATGTTGCCGATGCGCGCGTGCTTGGCCTCGAAGCGTGCGTCCCAGCCGTTGTTCTTGAAGATGGTGCCGGTCTGCCCCGCGTCGATTTCCTTGTGCTCGTAGTCGGTGTAGCTGAACTTGCCTTTGACCGACTCGATGAAGCCGCCGGTGTTGCCGGCCAGGTTGCGCGCCTCGCCTTCGAGCGCGAAGCGTTGCTGGCGCATCTGCAGCCGCACGGTGTCTTCGGCGGGGGTACCGTATTCGTTGTGGTACTCGCTGTAGTTGGCGCCGACGAAGCCGTCAGCCCAGGTGTAGGCGCCGCCCAGCGAGCCGCCCGACTGCTGCGCGTTGCTGTTGGGCAGGCGGCCGTAGGCCTCGCTTTCGCCCTCCGGCAGCGGCTGGCTGTTGCGCACGCTGGCGCTGCGCGCGTAGCCGGGGATGCGCAGGTTGCTGGTCTTGCGGGCGAAGGCGTCGGCATGGATGGCGATCTGGCCATTGCCGGCCTCGAGCAGGCCGCTGGCGTTGCGCGCGCTGTCGCCGCCAGCGGTGGCGCTGGCGTCCACCGCGCCGCCGATGCCCTGGATTGGCTCCTTCGGGATGCGGTTGTCGATCACGTTGACCACGCCGCCGATGGCGTTGCCACCGTACATCAGCGCGGCGGGGCCGCGCACCACTTCAATGCGCTCGGCCACCAGCGGATCAATTGGCACGGCGTGGTCGTTGGACAGGGTGGAGGCGTCGACCGTGGTGCCGCCGTTCTGCAGCACCTTGATGCGGTCGCCGTCCAGGCCTCGGATGATCGGGCGGCTGGCGTTCGGGCCGAAGTAGCTGGAGGACACACCCGGCAGCTTGTCCAGGGTGTCGCCCAGCGTGCTGCCCTGGCGCACGGCAAGGGCATCGCCGCTGAGGGTGGAGACTGGCGCCACCAGGTCGGTGAGCTCGCTGCCCAGCGGGTTGGCTGTGATGACCACCTCGCGCAGCGTGGTCGGGGCGGAGGGTGCTGCCGCAGCCGTCGATGCAGCCGGGGCGCTTTGCGCGAACACGCCTGTGGAAACGGAGGCGGAGGCGATCAGGGCCGCCACGGCGGCGAGCGGCGTGCGCCGCAGGATATGGGTTTGTTGGAGGCGGAAAGACATGGCTCGCATTGTTCTTGGGTGCTTTCGAGCGCGTGACGCCAGCGTCCGGATGCCGGTCGCACGCCGTCCGGCGCTAAATGCGCGGGACGGTGGCGGGCAGCAAGATTCAGGAGCGCGGCGCGATGCGACAGGCGGCGGGCGGCGGCTTGGCAACCGCGGCCCGGGTTTCAGGCGAGAGCGTGAACGGCCGGAGGGGCGCGCGAGCGGAAAGGCTGGGGATGTTGCAGGTCGGGCCGGCGCCAGCCCACGCTGAACGGCACCGGCGACTGCAGGTGCGTGAGCGCCGGCATGGCCGGCGTGCCGCAATGGCTGGCGGCCACGGTGGCGCCGTCGAACAAGACGCAGAAGTGCCCCGCCAGCTTGAGCGAGAGCGGCAGGTCGGGATCTGCCCGGGCGCTATCGGTGACCTGGATCTCGTTGTCGTTGGCGCCGGTAACAGGCAGGGCAGCCTCGCCATTGCCGGCGGCGGCCTGTAGCGTCGGGCTGAACAGCCCACCGTGATGAATACGGTGTGTCAGTCCGGCATGCTGGGCCAGCAGCAGGCACAGCGCCAGCCAGAGCGCCGGCCACAGGCCGAGGCCGCGCTCGCGCCGGCGCTGCAGGCGCTGCCAGGGCCGAACGGCCTCAGTGGCCATGGCCGCCGTGATCGTGGCCAGGGTCATCGCAACCGCAGTCGTCGCCATGCTCGTGGCCGTCATCGTCCAGGCCGTCGTCCCAGCTCGGGAACGGGTCGGCGTACTGCGCCCAGGCATCCGGGCCAGCAGCCATTTCCGCGTCGGTCAGCAGGCAGGCGTCCAGCAGCGCTTCGAGCGTGGGGCGGTCAAGGTCCTGGCCGATCAGCACCAGTTCCTGGCGCCGGTCGCCAAATGGCGCGGGTTTGCCATCCACCGTCATATCGGCTTCGAGCTCGGCGCGGCCTGCTTCGTCTTCCGGCCATTCGGACGAATCCAGCGCGGCCCACCAGGCGCCGGCGCCGCCGTGGCGGCACACGCCGCCTGCCTGGCCCCAGGTGCCGGCTGCGTGCATGCGCGTGGCCAGCCAGAAGAAGCCCTTGGAGCGCAGCACATTGCCATGCTCGCGCAGCCACTCGGTGTGGATCAGCTCGGCGAAGCGCTGCGGATGGAAGGGGCGGCGGCGGCGGTAGACGAAGCTGCCGATGCCGTAGGCCTCGCTCTCCGGCACGTGTTCGCCGCGCAGTTCCGCCAGCCAGCCCGGGGCGGCGGCGGCGGCGTCGAAGTCGAAGCGGCCGGTGTCGAGGATGCTGTCCAGCGGTACCTTGCCAAAGCTGGCCGGCACGATGGCCGCGCGCGGGTTGAGCGAATGCAGGATGCCGGCGAGGCGCTCACACTCGGCCTCGCTGACGAGGTCGAGCTTGTTGAGCACGACCACGTCGCAGAACTCGACCTGCTCGATCAGCAGGTCGACCACCGTGCGGTCGTCGTCCTCGTCGCGCGCCTGGCCACGGTCCTGGAGGAAGTCGGCTTCGTTGAAGTCTTGCAGGAAGTGCGCGGCATCGACGACCGTCACCATGGTATCCAGGCGGGCGACGGTGTCCAGCGCCACGCCTTGCTCATCCTCGAAGGTAAAGGTCTCCGCGATGGGCAGCGGCTCGGCGACCCCGGTCGACTCGACCAGCAGGTAATCGAAGCGGCCCTCGCGCGCCAGCTTGCCGATCTCGGTCAGCAGATCCTCGCGCAGCGTGCAGCAGATGCAGCCATTGGTCAGCTCGATCAGGCGCTCGCCAGCCTGCGCCAGCATGCCATCGCCAAGCAGGCGGGCGTCGATGTTGACGTCGGCCAGGTCGTTGACGATCACGGCCACCCGCTTGCCTTCGCGGTTGGCCAGGACATGATTGAGCAGGGTTGTCTTGCCGGCACCGAGGAATCCGGACAGCACGGTGACGGGCAGGCGATCGGCCATGGCATCGAGTCGCGCCGGGGTTGGGGCGCGTGTTATTGCAACAAAGTTGCGACTGTATCAGAAAGCAAGGGGGAAAGCAGGCAATTCGGGGCGCGCGATGGCCGCACGAATCCCGCCGTTCCTAATGATAGGCCCGTGCCTGTGACACCACAAAGGCGAATGATGAATGGCAGGCGATGCCTGCCGGTGTCGTGCCGCTCAAACAAAACGGCCCGGAGAACCGGGCCGTCTGGCGCGCGGGGCGACAAGCCCCGGGCAGTCGCGGAATCAGTCGCCGAACAGCTTCTGGCGCAGTTCGCGGCGTTGCTGGGCTTCCAGCGACAGCGTGGCGGTGGGCCGGGCCAGCAGGCGCGGCACGCCGATCGGCTCGCCGGTTTCCTCGCACCAGCCGTAGTCGCCGGACTCGATGCGGGCCAGCGATTGCTCGACCTTCTTGAGCAGCTTGCGCTCGCGGTCGCGCGTGCGCAGTTCCAGCGCGTGCTCTTCCTCGATGGTGGCGCGGTCCGCCGGATCCGGCACGATGACCGTTTCGCGCAGGTGCTCGGTGGTCTGGTCGGCGTTTTTCAGGATATCGTCGCGCAGCTGCTCAAGGCGATGTTTGAAGAAGCCAAGCTGCGCTTCGTTCATGTAATCCTTGTCGCCCATCTTCAGGATTTCAGCTTCAGTCAGAAGTTTATTGCTGCTCATGGTTGCTGCTGATTCTCTTGTTGGTGCGACCGGCGGCGTCTTGGTCCGCTCGGGTGCAGTGTCCGGCCGCTTGCGCGGCGCGGAGGTTTCGCTCTGGCTGGCTGCAGACTGGCTGCTGTGCGTGCCTCCCTTGGCCTCGCCCGCACCGGCGTGCGCCGTACTGCCGCGGGGAGCAGGCGCAGCCTCCATGGACTGCGCCTTCAGCGTCTCGGCCGCAGCGTTGCTGCTTTTGCTGCGGCTTTGTTTCGTTTTCGTTGCGGCTACCATGGGACACCTCTCTCTCGCGTCGATCGATGACGGCGCGTGACGGGTGCCCCAAGCGGAGGGCGGTCTCCGCATAAAGCACTGCGACCGCACCTGCCGGCAGCCCGCCTCATGCTGACGACGACCGCCGCCCTGCATTGCGGGCACCATCGCCAAATGACCAAATGACCAAATGGCCAAAAGACAAAAGGCTACGTTACCCGCACTAAATCCAGCCTATTGTACTTGAACAAAAATTTTGGAGATATGGGAGAAAAGCGGGGAGTTTTCCCTGATATCCCGGCCCCCCTCCGACGAGGGGGGGCGGCAGGGCGGGCGGCGCTGCCTGCCGGCTTTAGGCCAGGCAGGTGGCCAGGCCCTTCAGGATGGCGTCCTTGGGCAGGTCCACGCCAATGAAGACCATCTTGGTGCCGGGGGTTTCATCGCCCCATTTTGCGCCAATATCGCTGCCCATCAGCTGATGCACGCCCTGGAAGACCACTTTCCGGTCCACCGCGTCCATATAGAGTACGCCTTTGTAGCGCAGCAGGTTTTCTCCGTAGACCGACAGGATGCCAGACAGGAATTCCTCCAGCTTGGCGTAATTGAAGGGTTTTTCGCTACGGAAGACGAACGAGCCGATGCGGTCGGTGTGGTGGTGGTGATGGTGGTGGTCGTGCTTGTGATCATGGCCGTGACCGTGCTGGTCATGATGATCGTGGCCGCAGTCATCGGCGCAGTGGTCGCCGTGAGTGTGCTCGTGCGCATGGTCGTGATCATGCTCTTCGGCCTCGGCACGCAGGAAATCCGGGTCGATTTCCAGCTTTTCGTTCAGGTTGAAGCCCCGAAGGTCAAAGATTGTGTCGATCGGCGCTTCGCCGAAATGCGCCGTGCGCACGGGCGCGCGCGGGTTCATGTGCAGCAGGCGGTGGCGCAGGTCGGCGATCTCGCCTTCCGGCACCAGGTCGGCCTTGGTGACGAAGATGGCGTCGGCAAAGCCCACCTGGCGCTGCGCTTCTTCCTGCTTGTCGAGCTGCTGGTTGGCGTGCTTGGCGTCCACCAGGGTGATCACGGCGTCCAGCAGGTAGCGCTGGGCGATCTCGTCGTCCATGAAGAAGGTCTGGGCCACCGGGCCCGGATTGGCCACGCCCGTGGTTTCGATCACGACGCGGTCGAAATCGATCTCGCCGGCGTCGCGGCGGGTCATCAGCTGGGACAGCGCCGCCACCAGGTCGCCGCGGATGGTGCAGCAGATGCAGCCGTTGCTCATCTGCACGATCTGCTCGCGGCCATCCTGCACCAGGATCTCGTTGTCGATGTTCTCTTCGCCGAACTCGTTTTCGATCACGGCGATCTTCATGCCGTGCTGCTCGCTCAGGATGCGCTTGAGCAGGGTGGTCTTGCCGCTGCCGAGGAAGCCGGTCAGGATCGTGACCGGGATCAGTTTGGACATTGTTTTCTCCGGGAAGGGATGCCGCTTTGGCCTGTCGTGCGCGGGGTAAGTCTGGTTTGGGTAACTTGTTCGTTTATCTAGCGAGCGGGCGGTGACGCCGCTCAGCCATGCTTGCCAGGGGTGCGTGCGCCGCATTCGGCGCAAACGCCGTTCACGGTCAGCTCCACATGCTCCACGGCAAAGCCGCTCGGCACCTTGGGCGCGGCTTGCGCCGGCGCGCTGACGCCGTCCAGGCAGAAGGTGCGGTCGCAGCGGTTGCAATGGAAGTGGCTGTGCTGCCGGTGCACCTGCGCGCGCGCGGCCTCATGCTCGACCAGGCTGAAGCGGAAGACCCGGTCGTGGCCGGCCCGTTTCTGGGCCAGCCCTTGCTCGACCAGCCAGTCGAGCACGCGGTACACGGTCACGCGGTCGATCGCTTCGCCATCGGCCGGCATGCGGTCGATCACGGCCTGGTGGGTCAGCGGCTCGTGGCTTTCCATCAGGCAGGCCAGGATGCCAAGGCGCGGTTGGGTCACACGCGCACCCAGCTCGCGCAGGCGTTCGTGGGCTGCGTCCAGGGTGGCCGGCGCGGGGGGCATGGCGGATCCAGGCATGGCCTGGGTGGGGGAGGGGCTGCTGCTCATGGACCGATTTAACCATAGCGCCCCGGGTGATGCAATTCAGTTGCGTCAACTCGGCACCCTGGCGGCCGTCCTCGGCCCGCGCGCCGTCGCGCCAGCGGTTTGCGTCTATCATCGCCAGCAGGCCCCCGAGACCCGAGGAGACACTACATGCAGAACGACGCCAGCGCCCTGCTGTTCCCCAATTTCGAGCCCTTTCGCCTGCACATCGGCGACCTGGAGATCGCCGGCGTGCGCGGCGGCTCCGGGCCGCCGCTGTTGCTGCTGCATGGCCATCCCCAGAGCCACCTGATCTGGCACAAGGCGGCACCCGCGCTGGCCGACCACTTCACCGTGATCGCCACCGACCTGCGCGGCTATGGGAGCAGCAGCGCGCCGCCGGGCAAGGCCGGCTTTGAAACCTACAGCAAGCGCGCGATGGCGCAGGACCAGGTGGCGGTGATGGCGCAGCTGGGTTTCGACCACTTTGCGCTATGCGCCCACGACCGCGGCGCGCGCGTGGCGCATAGGCTGATCGCGGACCATCCCGGCCGGGTCACGCGCGCCATGCTGCTGGACATTGCTCCCACGCTGGCCATGTACGAACGCACCAGCATGGCATTTGCCGCCGCCTACTGGCACTGGTTCTTCCTGATCCAGCCGGCGCCATTCCCGGAAACGCTGATCAACGCGGAGCCCGAGTTCTATCTCAACAAGCTGATGGGCCTGCGCCACGCCGGGCTGAGCCCGTTCGCGCCCGAGGCGATGGCCGCCTACACCGCCGCCATGCGCGATCCGGCCCACGTGCATGCCATGTGCGAGGACTACCGCGCGGCAGCCACCATCGACCTGGACCATGACCGGGCGGACCGCGCCGATGGCCGCCGGCTGGATTGCCCGCTGCGCGTGCTGTGGGGCGAGCATGGCGTGGTGGCGCGTTGTTTCGAGCCGTTGGCGCTGTGGCAAGAGGTGGCGAGCGAGGTCAGCGGCCGCGCGGTGCCCTGCGGGCATTACATCCCCGAGGAGGCGCCGGGGGTGCTGCAGGAGGAAATGCTCGGCTTCTTCCGTTGATCTTCTGTTGAGCTTCCGTTGGTCTCCTGTGGTTCTCCCGTTGCGCACCGATTCCCGCAGGCTGCGTCGAGTTCGATACATTTAGCGCACCTTTGCGAAGAAATGTCTTAGCGGGTTATTCCGGATATTTGCCACTTTTCGACATTGATAGCATTGCGCTCCGGTCGCGCGGCCCAAGCCGCCGCGGCCGTATGCGCTGTGCCCGCGTCATGGTCGGCGCTGCCGCCCGGATCGGGCCGGCAGCGCAGGAATGGCAGCGCCCGACAGGGCGCGCCACTCCGGCCGGGGCAGTGTCGGGACGGGAATAGCAGGGTATCCAGGAGATAGCATGAAACGAGTTGCACAGTTTGTGGCTGCCGCGCTGACGGTCGGCGTGATGGGAGTGCATGCGGGCGCGCAAGCAGAGGAATTCCCCGGCAGCAAGCCGGTATCGGTGGTGGTGCCTTTTGCCGCGGGCGGCCCAACCGACAAGGTCTCGCGCGAGCTGGTCATGATCATGTCCAAGCACCTGGGTACCACGATGGTGATCGAGAATCTGGGCGGCGCTGGCGGCACCATCGGTGCCAAGAAGGTTGCGCAGGCCAAGGGTGATGGCTACACCATCCTGATCCACCATATCGGCATGTCCACCGCGCCGGCGCTGTACCGCAACCTCGGCTTCGATCCGCTCAAGGACTTCGAAACCGTGGGCGAGATCGCCGACGTGCCGATGGTGATGATTGGCAACAAGAACCTGCCGCCCGCCAGCTTCAAGGAACTGCTGCCCTATATCAAAGCCAATGCCAGCAAGCTGTCGCTGGCCAACGCTGGCATCGGCTCGGCCTCGCACCTGTGCGGCCTGCTGTTCCTGAGCGCGATCCAGACCGACCTGACCACGGTGCCCTACAAGGGCACGGCGCCGGCGCTGACCGATATCCTGGGCGGCCAGGTCAACCTGATGTGCGACCAGACCACCAATATCGCCGGCCAGCTCAAGGCGGGCGCGCTCAAGCCGTACGCCGCCATGCAGAGCCGCCGCGTGGAAGCCTTCAAGGACATCCCGACGGCCGCCGAGCAAGGCCTGCCGGGCGTCGAAGTGAAGATCTGGCACGCCATGTACGCGCCCAAGGGCACGCCCAAGCCGGTGGTGGACAAGCTCTCGGCAGCGCTGCAAAAAGCAGTGACGGACCCCAACTTCCGCGCCAAGATGGCTGAGCTGGGCGCCGAAGCCGTGCCCGCGCAGCGCGCCACGCCGGAATCGCTGAAGGTCTTCCTGGCCGGGGAAATCGGCAAGTGGAGCCCGGTGATCAAGAAGGCCGGCGTCTACGCAGACTGACCAGACGCAAGATCCGGTTCGTCCGCCGGCACCCGCCCGCGGATGGTGAAAAGGCCACGCGCAATGCGTGGCCTTTTGTCTTCCAGCGGCGTTGGCCGCGCGCAGCCAACGCCGCCTCGTCTATATTGTTCTGGTTGCCTTCGGTGCGGCAACGGATGCGCACGCAGAGCCGCTTGCGCCGGCCCTTGAATTCACCGCAGCCGTCGCCACCTACCTCCCTGACACATTCTCGCGAAGCCATCATGGAACAGTATCACGGCACTACCATCGTCAGCGTCCGGCGCGGCAACCAGGTTGCAGTCGGCGGTGACGGCCAGGTCACACTCGGCAATATTGTGATGAAGGGCACGGCACGCAAGGTCCGCCGCATCTACAACGGCAAGGTACTGGTTGGCTTCGCCGGCAGCACTGCCGATGCCTTCTCGCTGCTTGACCGCTTCGAAGCCAAGCTGGAGAAGTACCAGGGCAACCTGACCCGCGCCGCCGTCGACCTCGCCAAGGACTGGCGCTCGGACCGCGCGCTGCGCCGGCTCGAGGCCATGCTGATCACCGCCGACCGCGACACCACGCTGGTGATCACCGGCAACGGCGATGTGCTCGACCCCGAAGGCGGCGTGGCCGCGATCGGCTCGGGCGGCGCTTATGCCCAGTCGGCCGCCAAGGCGCTGGTGGAGAACACCGAGCTTTCGCCCAAGGACATCGTCGAGAAGTCGCTGGGCATTGCCGGCGAGCTCTGCATCTACACCAACACCAATTTCGTCATCGAGACGCTGGAATGAGCGTCGGCCGGCCGCGCAATGACCTGTTGCGTGGCCGCCTGGGCCCGGATGCCGCACCGCTCCGGTCCGTCGTCTTCCTCTGAACGGATACCATGTCGCATACCATGACCCCGTCGGAAATTGTTTCCGAACTCGACAAGCACATCATCGGCCAGAACAAGGCCAAGAAGGCGGTAGCGGTTGCGCTGCGCAATCGCTGGCGCCGCCAGCAGGTGGAAGAACCCCTGCGCCAGGAAATCACGCCCAAGAACATCCTGATGATCGGGCCGACCGGCGTCGGCAAGACCGAGATCGCGCGCCGCCTGGCCAAGCTGGCCGATGCGCCGTTCATCAAGATCGAGGCCACCAAGTTTACCGAGGTGGGCTACGTGGGCCGCGACGTGGACACCATCGTGCGCGACCTCGCGGAGATGGCGGTCAAGCAGGCGCGCGAATCCGAAATGAAGAAGGTGCGCGCCAAGGCCGAGGAAGCCGCCGAGGACCGCCTGCTCGACGTGCTGCTGCCGCCGCCGCGCGATATCGGCTTTAATCAGCCCGAGGAAAAGGATTCCAATACGCGCCAGGTGTTCCGCAAGAAGCTGCGCGAAGGCCAGCTCGACGACAAGGAGATCGAGCTTGAGGTTGCCGCCGGCTCGCCGAACATGGACATCATGGGTCCCCCGGGCATGGAAGACATGACCGAGCAGATCCGCACCATGTTTGCCGGCCTGGGCCAGGGCAAGAAGGCGCGCCGCAAGATGAAGGTGCACGAAGCCTTCAAGCTGCTGATCGACGAGGAAGCCGCCAAGCTGCTCAATGACGAAGAGGTCAAGCACAAGGCGGTGGCCAACGTCGAGCAGAACGGCATCGTTTTCCTCGACGAGATCGACAAGATCGCCAGCCGCAGCGACGTGGGCGGCGCCGAAGTGTCGCGCCAGGGCGTGCAGCGCGACCTGCTGCCGCTGGTCGAGGGCACCACGGTGAACACCAAGTACGGCATGATCAAGACCGATCACATCCTGTTCATTGCCTCGGGCGCCTTCCACCTGTCCAAGCCGAGCGACCTGATCCCCGAGCTGCAAGGGCGCTTCCCGATCCGCGTCGAGCTGGAATCGCTGTCGGTCTCCGACTTCGAGGCCATCCTGACGCAGACCGACGCCAGCCTGACCAAGCAATACCAGGCGCTGCTGAACACCGAGCAGGTGCAGCTGGTGTTCGCGCCGGATGGCATCCGCCGCCTGGCCGAGATCGCTTTCTCGGTCAACGAGAAGGTCGAGAACATCGGCGCACGCCGCTTGTACACGGTGATGGAGCGGCTGCTGGAGGACCTGTCCTTCCATGCCACCAAGTCATCGGGCGAGACGGTCACCATCGACGCGGCCTATGTGGATGAGCGCCTGGGCGACCTGGCCGGCAACGAAGACCTGTCGCGCTACGTGCTGTAAGCCTTAGCCCGGTTCAGCGGCATCCAGACGATCCAGACGACAAAGGGCGCACTTCGGTGCGCCCTTTGTCGTTTTGCAATACGCCCGCTCAGTGCGCGTGCGCATGCCCCGCCGGCATAGGCGCGGTCAGCTCCAGCGCTGCCGCCGGCGTCTTCAGCTCGCGCAGGCTCTGGCCATCCGCGGGGATCTGCGTCCATTCGGTGCGCCCGTCCTCGCATTCCTGCACCACCGGGAAATACAGCTTGCCGGCCTGCTCGGGCAGCTTCATCAGCATCACGAACTCATCGAAATGCGCGTCGGCCAGCGAGCCGGCAAACCAGCGCAGCGTGCGCACGTCCTCGCTCACGGTCTTGCCGTGCGAGGTGTAGGGCTTGGCCAGCGGCGCGCGTTTCACTTCCAGTTGCCAGCCTGCCTTGGGCTGCGGATGGGTGCCTTGCACGCCTTCCGGGATGGTCACGGTGATGGCGCGGGTGGCGCTGCCGTTACAGCCATGCCCCACCATCAGCGCGCCTTTGAAGTAGCTGCCTGCCGTCGCGGCCTTTTGCTCGAACACGATGTGCGCGAACGCGGCGGGCGTCCAGCTTGCGCCAAGCGAGGCCAGCGCGATGGTCACTGCGGGCAGCAGGCGGGATGCGGTCATGTGGATTCTCCTGGAAAGCGCGTCAGTCTAGCGCCGAAGGACGCCTGCGGCCCTGCGGCGCAGGGCCGCAGGCGTCGTGTGCCCCGGAAATCATGTCGGAATTGTCTTACGCGGCTTTCGGAGCGTCACGCCTGATTGTCGGAGGCGCCCATGCGTACTCTGTACTTACGGTGTGGGCAAACGCGGATCGCACCCGGCATAGGCCAAGAGCGAGACTGCCCTCCACAATATCCGCCACTGAAAAAGGAGCACGACATGATGAAGAAATGGCTGAGCGCAGCAGTGTGTTCGATGATGTTTGCCGGCCCTGCGGCCTTCACGCTGGCGCATGCCGCACCCGCGGGTTCCAAAGCGGACTACGACGCGGCCGTGAAGACCGCCAGCGCCAACTACAAGGCCGCGCGCGCCCAGTGCGACAGCCTCAAGGACAACGCCAAGGACGTGTGCGTGAAGGAAGCCAAGCGCGACGAGGACGTGGCCAAGGCTAACGCCGAAGCGACCCGCGATGGCACCGCCAAGGCGCGCGCCAAGGCGGACAAGGTCAAGGCCGATGCCGACTACAGCGTGGCCAAGGAAAAATGCGACGACGCCAAGGGCAATGACAAGGATGTGTGCGTGAAGGAAGCCAAGCTTGCCCACGAGCGGGCCTTGGGTTCGGCCAAGGTCGAGAAGGCTGCCGCCACCGGCACCAGCACCGACGTCGCCGAAGCGCGCGCCGACGCCAAGAAGGACACCATGGACGCCGCCTACAAGGCTGACAAGCAAAAGTGCGATGCACTGTCCGGCGACGCCAAGGACAAGTGCCTGGCTGACGTGAAGACCAAGTACGCCAAGTAACTGGCCTGCGCGCTGGCTCAGCAGGTTGAGCCAGCACGCCAAGTCGGCACGTCACCCATCCACGACATCCACGATAGAGGAAGCGACCATGAATTGGGATCAAATCGCAGGCAAATGGGACCAGGCCAAGGGCAAGGTCAAGGAAAAGTGGGGTCAGCTCACAGACGACGACCTTACCCAGATCCAGGGCAAGCGCGATCAGCTTGCCGGCCGGATCCAGGAGCGCTATGGCTACACCAAGGAGCGCGTGGAAGAGGAAATGAAAGCGTGGGAGCGTGATTCACGCTGGTAAGAGACGCTGGTAAGAGACCCAGATAAGACACGCTGGTAAAGAGAAGCGTAAGACAGGTAAGCATTCGTAAGCACGCTGGTGCGTGTTGCGATGCAATGCCAAAGTGGCGGCCGGCACGATCGAAGGATCGTAGCCGGCCGATTAGCACCCGCATCCCCAACCACCAACCTGGCAGGAGAAACGAAATGAAACGCGAGCTACTGTCCTCGTTCGGCGTACTTTGCGGCCTTGCCGCGGCCACTGTCTTTCTCTGCGTGCGCCCGGAGGCCGCGCCCGTACATCGCCAGGCGAGCGCGCCAGTGGTGGCGAAGCCCGCCGTGTTGGCCGGCACCACGCCGCAAGCCGCGGTGGAACTGGCCGTGCAGGCCGGCGATCTCGGCTCGCGTGCCGACCGCCATGCCAGCGACGCGCTGCGCATTGCCGAGCAAGCCGCCGGGCAGGAAGAGGACCTGGACTGGGACTACGTGCAGTTGCGCCTCTGAGCTTGCGGATTCGCGGCGAACGCCTAGCGCGATACCGGCCGCTTGCCCAGTTTGCGCTGCAGCGTGCGCCGATGCATATTGAGCGCGCGCGCGGTGGCCGAGATGTTGCCCTCGTGTTCGGACAGCACCCGCTGGATGTGCTCCCACTCCAGCCGGGCCACCGATAGCGGCACCGGCTCTTCCATAGCGGCTTCGGCCGCGTCTTCCGATACCCCGGCCATCAGCGCCGTCAGGATCGAATCCACATTGGCCGGCTTGGCCAGGTACTCATCAGCACCGTGCTTGACCGCGGCCACCGCGGTGGCAATGCTCGCATAGCCCGTCAGCACCAGGATGCGCGCATCGGGCAACGCCGCGCGCAGCGGCGCGACCAGTTGCAGGCCAGACTCGGCTGGCGCGGTGCTGCCGGCTTCCGGCGGCGCGCTCAGGTGCAGGTCCAGCGTGATGTAGTCAAACGGCGTTTGTGCCGCCAGCGCCAGCGCCTGCTGGCGGTTATGGGCGATCTGCACGGCGTAGCCGCGGCGCGTCAGCGCGCGTGCCAGGGCGCCCGCGAACACGGCATCGTCGTCGACGACCAGGAAGGGAGCGGCATCGCTGGCGCCGGGCTGTGCGCCGGCGGCGGCGGGATCGTGGGGGGCGTCGGTCATCGCGGGCTCGTTGTCAGGGGTGAGGCAAACGGTGAGGCGGCCGGTAAGGCTGCCAGGGAAGGCGCGGGCAGGCGCAGCTCGGCCACGGTGCCGCCCTCGTGGTGGTCATGCCAGGCCAGCCGGCCGCCCATCTGCTGGGCTGCGCTTTGCGCCAGGTACACGCCAATGCCCTGGCCGCCGTGCATGCTGGTCATCGGTGCTTCGCCCAGGCGCGCGCGCTGGGATTTTGGGATGCCCAGGCCGCGGTCGGTGACGCGGAAGATCAGCGTCGGCAGCGCGCGGTTGTTCTCCAGCGCGATGGCCAGGCGCAGCGGAATCTGCTCGTGCCCCGCGGCCAGCTGGCTGCGCGCGGCGTTGTCCAGCAGGATCGTCAGGATCTGCCCCACGCGCGCGGCCTCCACCGGCAGGGCCGCGGCTTCGCCAATGGCATTGGCTTCCAGCCGGGCATGGGGGTGGCGCAACTGCCAGCGTTCCACGTAGCCGTCCAGCCACGCATCGATGCGCTGCGGCGCTGCGGTCTCGTGGTCGTCGCGCAGGCGGGCCAGGATCGATTTGCACAGCTCGAGCTGTTGTTCCATGGTCTGCAGGTCCGGCAGGTAGGCGGACACTTGCGTGGTGGCCAGGCGCGGGTCCGCCGCATCGGCGCGCAGCTCGCCGGCGATGACCGCCAGCGTGGCCAGCGGCGTGCCGATCTCGTGGGCGACCGCCGCGGCCTGGTCGTTCAGCGCTTCGATGCGCGCGTCGCGCAGCAACTGTTCGCGTGCCAGGTTGAGCTCCGCGTCGCGCTGGCGCAGCACGCCGGACAGGCGCGCCACGAAGACCGCGATCATGGTCGCGCTGGCGACAAAGTTGAGCCACATGCCGGCCAGGTGATAGTTGATGGCGTTGTCCGGGTTGTGCAGGTTCAGCGGCACATACTCGATCAGCATCAGGCTGTAGCAGGCCATCGCGTAGGCGGCGAGCGCGATCACGTTGCGCCACGGCAGGATCGCGGCGGCGATCGCCAGGCCCGGCAGGTAGAACGAGACAAAAGGGTTGGTCGCGCCGCCAGTGAAGAACAGGTTGGCCGACAGCGCCGTCAGGTCGACCATCAGCTGGCCCATCAGCTCGGCGTCGCTCGGCATGCCGCCGCGGCTGGTGTGCATGCGCAGGCGCAGGCCGGTGAGCAGGTTGAACACCGCTTGCAGGGACAGGATCGCCAGCAGGGGGCTGTATGGCAGGATCACGCCGGCCACGGCCTCGCACGAAACCAGCAGCACCGCTTGCCCGCCCATCAGCGCCCAGCGCAGCCAGAACAGGCGGCGCAGGCTCATCAGGTTGTGACGGACCGGGATGATGCTCGTGGCGGAGCCGGGGCGGGAGGGGGCCGTGTCTGGCGGCACGGCTGCGATGGTATCCATGCCGCGAGTTTAACAACGACCGGCGCCCGGCCTGCCGCGTGCGACACCGTGCCGCATTGGTTGGCGCCGGGGCCGCTGCCAGACTGAACGGTTCGCTGCCGGGTAGCCAACCGGCCGGTTCCTCGATTTGCGCCGCCTGGCTCACGTCGCCAGGGACGCCATGGTCTAATGTTCTCTTTGTGCAGTCCTTTGAATCTCAGTGGAGATAGTCCAGATGCAAGCCAGATTCCTCGCCGCGGTGCCCGCCGCCCTGCTCGCCGCGCTGTGCTCGAACGCGGCTTTTGCCCAGGTCGATGTCAGCAACGCCTGGGCGCGCGGCACCGTGCCGGCGCAGACCGCCACCGGCGTGTTCATGACCCTGCATGCGCACGAGCCCGCCAAGCTGATCGGCGTCAGCACGCCGGCGGCAGCCACAGCCGAAGTGCATGAGATGAAGATGGATGGCAACGTGATGCGCATGCGTGCCATCGGCGCGCTCGACCTGCCCCGCATGCAGGACGTCGAGCTCAAGCCGGGTGGCTATCACGTGATGCTGATGGGTCTCAAGGCGCCGCTGAAGAAGGGTGACACCGTGCCGCTGACGCTCAAGATCGAGCAGGGTGGCAAGGTGACCGAGCAGAAGGTCGACGCCGAAGTGCGCGACCTCACCGCAACGGCGCCGGCCGCCGGCGCGCACGGTGACCACAAGCACTGAAGCACTGAGCCGTACAGGCAGCTAGCTGGGCTGCCTAGCTGCGCAGGCTGATCGCGTCGTCCGGCTCGTCGCCTGCGGCCACCGCGATCACGCGGTCGCGCAGCCAGCTATGGCCGGGATCGGCGTCGGTACGGTCGTGCCAGATCAGGCTGAAGCCAAAGCCCGGCAGGGGGAAGGGCGGATCGAACACCGCGAAGCGTGGGTCCTCCTCGAACGCGGCCAGGCTGCGGCGCGCCGTGGTCAGGACCAGGTTGGTGCCGGCAATCAGCGCTGGGGCCACGCTCCAGTGGGGCAGCACGCAGGCAATCTTGCGCCGCCCGCCCACCTTGGCCACAGCGGCGTCGATGGCATCTACGCGCTCGCTGTGGGCCGCCACCAGCACATGCGAGCGGGCCAGGTACGCCACCTGGTCAAGCTTGCCCAGGCCGCGCACCGTGGCCGCATCCACCATGCAGGCATAGGTTTCCTCAAATAGCTCCGTGCAGTGCACGCCTTCCGGGGGCTGCCCGAACACGCCCAGCGCCAGGTCGATCTCGCCGTCCGCGACCTTGGCTGTCATGGCTTCGCGGCTGGCCTGGCTGACCACCAGGTCGATGCCAGGCGCGATCTTGCGCACCGCGCGCAGCAGGCCGGGCAGCAGCGCCATGGCGCCGTAGTCGGACATGGCCAGGCGGAAGCTGCGGCGCGCCGTGGCGGGCTGGAAGCCGGAAGGCCCCAGCAGGATGCGTACCTGCGCCAGCGCCTCGGCCAGCGGGCCCGCCAGTTCGTGGGCGCGCGCGCTCGGCACCAGGCCGCCCTGGCCACGCACCAGCAGCGGGTCGTCCAGCAACTGGCGCAGGCGGCCCAGCGCGTGGCTCACCGCAGGCTGGCTGAGGTGCAGGCGCAGCGCGGCGCGCGAAATATGTCGTTCGGCCAGCAGGGCTTCCAGCACCACCAGCAGGTTCAGGTCGATACCGCGGAGATCATTCATGCGGCGCATATTAACGCTACGAAACGAGAATTGGTAATTCGCGGCGCAATATTTCACACTGGGGCATCCAATTTTTGGCGAAGGAGATGCCACAATGCCTGGTATAAATCACTTTTCGCCGGCGCTTGCCGGCCTCGTTCCCGTCCTGGTGGCCATTGTTTCCGGGGCGGTGATCCCCTTTCAGGCCGGCGCCAACGCCGCGCTCGGGCGCAGCCTGGGCCATCCGCTATGGGCCACTGTGGTGTCGCTGCTGGTCAGCCTGGCGGTGGTGGTGCCGCTGCTGTGGCTGCTGAAGGTTCCGCTGCCCTCGCTGGCGGTGGGCGGGCCGGGCTGGATGTGGGGCGGTGGCGTGGCGGGCGTGTTCTACATTACCGTGGCACTGGTGCTGGCTCCGCGCCTGGGCGCAGGCGGCTTTATCGCGGCGGTGGTGGCGGGGCAGATGGTGGGCGCGCTGCTGCTGGACCAGTTTGGCCTGGCGGGTTTCGCGGCGCGCGCCGTGACGCCGGGGCGCATGGCCGGCGCCGCGCTGGTGGTGCTGGGGGTGGTGGTGATGCAGTTCGCCGCGGCGGGCGCGGGCAGCACAACGCCAGCGCAGTCGGCGAACTGATCAGCCCTTGGTTTGCGCCTGGCCGGCATCCTCGCGGCGGCGTGCCAGGCAGGCGGGGCAGAGGCAGTGCTGGCCCGGCACGATCTGCCGGGCGGGCAGCAGTGGCTGGGTGGCGCACCAGCAGTGGGGCAGGCCGGCGGCATAGCCGCAGACAAAGCCGGCGCCGCAGGCGCTGCAATGCTCGATGGGGCGCAATTGCCCCGTCAGCACCGTGGCCGGATCGCTCACGGCTTGTCCCTGGGCAGCTCGTCTTCCTGGCCCAGCCGGGACATGGCGGAGCGCATCAGCCGCATCTGGCCCGAAAAATTGGTGCATGCATCGCAAATGGCCATGTGTCCGCGCATGCGCACGCGCTCGAACCAGCTCAGCGGCCGGTCCATGCTTTCCATGGTCAGGTGGTGGATCTCGCGGCAGTTTGGCAGCAGCCGGCGGTGGGGTGGCGTGTCAGGCATGGCTTCCTTCGGTCGGAGAGGCGGTTTCGGGCCGGGGCAGCTTGCCTGGCTGCCCCGGCCTGCTTACAAGCTCGGGCGAGCGTCAGGCGCTCACGCCTTCTGCCCAAACCAGTTCAGTTCCAGGCACTCGCGCAGGCGCATGCGGGCTCGGTACAGCATGACCCAGGCATTAGTCGTCGTGATCTCGAGTTCCTGACAGATTTCTTCGGTTTCCAGCTCCAGCCATTCCCGCATCATGAAAATCCGGCCGATCTTGGCGGGCAGCTTGTCCACGCACAGCTGGAGGATCTCGAAGAACTCGCGGCGCTCCAGCGCGCGGTCCGGGTTGCCCCAGTCGGAAGGTGGCGTATGGTAGTGGCCGTTCTTGGCGAACAGGGCGTCGAAGGCATCGATATCCGACTGCGCCTCGCCGTCCTCGTCGCCGCCGCCCAGCATCAGGCGTACTTCGCGCCGGCCGCTGCGCAGCGTATCGATGATCTTGTGCTTGAGGATGCCGATGAGGTAGGTCTTCAGCGCGGACTGGCCGCTGAAGCGCTCAGGGTGTTCCAGCGCGGCCACCAGGGTGTCGGAGACGGTATCCTCGGCCAGTGCCTGGTCGCGTAGTTGCAGGCGGGCGAAGCGCAGCAAATGGGGGCGCAGGGCGCTAAGATCGTCGGGGTGCAGGCTCATTGTGTTGCCGCTATTCGATGGCGATGCGACTGTTGGACAACCGTTGGACAACTGTTGCGTGGATAGAACGCCATGGTGCGCCGCAGTACGCATGCACCGGTTTTGAACCCCCGCTGCACCACCGTCTGCACGCGTGCGCCACGGTTTCTTGTAAAATCGGCGCCTGCCGCGGCCGGAGGTGGCCTATTCGGGGTAAAAAGCCCCTTAACCAATCGCTCACCGCCGGTCAGAATTGCCATGATACCTGTTGAATCTCACGGATGTCCCTTGCCATGAACGCCGACACCCCTGGGCCTGCCGCTACCGCGGTGGCCGCAATTGCCCCAGCCCTCAAGGCCGAAATCCTTGCCGAGGCGCTGCCCTATATCCGCAAGTTCCACGGCAAGACCATTGTGGTCAAGTACGGCGGAAACGCGATGACCGAGGAAAAGCTCAAGCACGGCTTCGCGCGCGACGTGATCCTGCTCAAGCTGGTCGGCATGAACCCGGTCGTGGTTCACGGCGGTGGCCCGCAGATCGACGAAGCCCTGAAGAAGGTCGGCAAGGTCGGCACGTTTATCCAGGGCATGCGCGTTACCGATGAAGAGACCATGGAAGTGGTCGAATGGGTGCTTGGCGGCGAAGTGCAGCAGGACATCGTCATGCTGATCAACCAATATGGCGGCCAGGCCGTGGGCCTGACCGGCAAGGACGGCGGCCTGATCCGCGCCAAGCGCCTCAAGATGCCGGACCGCGAAAGCCCCGGCGCCTTCATCGACATCGGCTTCGTGGGCGATATCGAGGCCATCAACCCGGCGGTGGTCAAGGCCCTGCAGGACGACGCCTTCATCCCGGTGATCTCGCCGATCGGCTTTTCCGACGACGGCCAGGCCTACAACATCAACGCCGATGTGGTGGCGGGCAAGATGGCCGAGATCCTCAAGGCCGAGAAGCTGGTGATGATGACCAACATCCCGGGCGTGATGGACAAGGCCGGCAACCTGCTGACCGACCTGTCGGCGCGCGAGATCGAGGAACTGTTCGCGGATGGCACCATCTCCGGCGGCATGCTGCCCAAGATCTCGTCGGCGCTGGACGCGGCCAAGAGCGGCGTGAATTCGGTGCACATCATCGACGGCCGCATCGAACACTCGCTGCTGCTTGAAATCCTGACCGAACAAGCGTTCGGTACCATGATCCGTTCGCACTAGAACGCATCTACGGCAGCGCGCGCCGCGCGCTGCCGCTTCACTTCTTTTTCTTCCTGCGTGCCCACTATTTCCCCGCCCTTGCGCCGCAGCCTGCGCGGTGCGCGCCGACGCCGCCCCGCGGGCGACAATTCCGGCCGCACGGTCTGGCTGTTCGACCTCGACAACACGCTGCACGACGCGTCGCATGCGATCTTTCCCGCCATCAACCAGTTGATGACGGCGTATGTCGCGCGCGTGCTGGGCAGTGACGAGGCCATCGCCAGCGAGGTTCGGGTGAAGTACTGGCAGCGCTATGGCGCGACGCTGCTGGGCATGATCCGCCACCACAACGTGGACCCGGCCGACTTCCTGCGCGCCGCGCATGATTTCCCCGAACTGGCGGAGATGGTGCGGGTGCAGCGCGGCCTGGTCGGCCACCTGCGCCGCCTGCCCGGGCGCAAGATCCTGGTGACCAACGCACCGGAGCAATACGCGCGCGCGGTCATGAAGGTGGCTGGCATCCAACAGTGTTTCGAGCGGGTGGTCGCGATTGAGGACATGTGGGTGCACGGCCATCTGCGGCCCAAGCCGGACCGGCGCATGTTGCGCCGGTTGCTGGTGCAGCAACGGGTGGCGCCGCACCGTGCGGTGCTGGTGGAAGACACGTTGTCCCACCTCAAGCGCTACGCGGGCACGGGCATTCGCACGGCCTGGGTGACGGGCTACCTGCGCACGCTGGCGCCATCGCGTCCGCACGACGTGCCGATGCCCGCGGGCTCCGCGGTGGCGGGCGCCAGCGGTGACGCCGTGCTGCGCAGCACGCTGGATGCGCAGGACCGGCAGCACACCGGCCACGCCGCGCAGGAACATTCGGTGACGCTGGTGGCGGCCGAGACGCAGGATCCGCCCGCGCTGGCGACTGGCACGACAGCGCCGCAGGCGCTGCCGGCATCGGCGCCGCGCGTGCGGGCGCGGATCGTAAATCGCCCCGGCTATGTGGACGTAAAAGTACAATCCATGCATCAACTCCAACGACGAATGCGGAGAATCGGGTCATGATGCACAGTAACGGGCACCCATCGGGTGCGGCTCCGGCCGCTGCCGGGCAGGGCGCAGGCGCGGACGGGGCGCCGGCACGCAAACGCCCGCGTCCTGGCGAGCGGCGTGTGCAGATCCTGCAGACGCTGGCCGGGATGCTGGAAGTGCCGCGCGGGGAAAAGGTCACCACCGCGGCGCTGGCGGCCAAGCTCAGCGTATCGGAGGCGGCGCTGTACCGCCATTTCGCCAGCAAGGCGCAGATGTTCGAAGGCCTGATCGGCTTTATCGAGCAGACCGTCTTCGGACTGATCAACCAGATCACCACCCAGGAAGAGCATGGTTTGCGCCAGGCGCACGCCGTGGTGCGCATGCTGCTGTCCTTTGCCGAGAAGAATCCCGGCATGACGCGCGTGCTGACCGGCGAAGCGCTGGTGGGCGAGCATGATCGCCTGCAGGAGCGCATCAACCAGGTAGTGGACCGGATCGAGGCCTCGCTGCGGCAGTGCCTGAAGATCGCCATCAGCCAGGGTGCGTTTCCGCCCGACGCCGATGTGCCGGTGCGCGCCGCGCTGATCGTGGCGACCGTGCAGGGGCAGTGGCATCGCTATGCCAAGAGCGGCTTTCGCAAGCTGCCGAGCGAGAACGCGGACGCGCAGTTGCGCGTGTTGCTCGGCTAGGCCGCGCCATCGGCCATGAGAAAGGGCAGGCTCGCGCCTGCCTTTTTTTCGTCATCAGGCCGCCGGCACATGGATGCTGGCCTTGATGTGCTTCAGGTTGGCCACGATGGTAAACGTCATCACGATCAGCAGGGACCAGGAACTCCACTTGCCCACATGCACCGCCGACCACGCGCCAAGCTGGTTGGGGTAGTGCCATACCGCGAAGAACGTGCTGATGTTCTCCGCGATCCAGACGAACAGCCCGATCAGCACGAAGGCCAGCAACAGCGGCATCTCGCGCTCGCGGTCCAGCGGGCGGAAGCGGACTGTGGTGCGCGCGTACAGGCCTGCGATGCCACAAGCCAGGTACCAGCGGTAGTCACCGATAAAGTGATGGGTGAAGAAGTTCGCGTAGACCAGCGCCGCCATCAGGCCCGCCATCCAGTACGGCGGGTGATGGCGCACATTCACGTCCAGCATGCGCCAGGCCTGGATGATGTAGCTGCCTACCGCCGCGTACATGAAGCCCGAGAACAGCGGCACGCCCAGCACCTTGGTGTACGCAAAATCCGGGTAGCTCCAGGACTGGATGCCACCCGAGACCTTGAACACCTCCAGCGCGAAGCCCACGACGTGGAACAGGCTGATGGCCTTTAGTTCGTCCAGCGTTTCCAGGCGCGCCCACACCATCGCCGCCTGGATGCCGAGCGCGGCTGCCAGCAGCAGGTCGTAGCGCGGGATACCAAGCAGGCCGCCGCGCGGGACAGCGAACACGCAGAGGAAGAACAGCCCCGCGAACAAGCAGGAGCGCGCCTCCTTGACGCCGAAGGCCAGGAACTCGCACAGCCCGCGCCGCGCGCCGGTGAGCGCAAGGCCAGGGCGTGGCGCGGTCAGGATACGGTCGAGCCGGTTATGCGCGGGGCCATGGCCGTAGTGCAGCCCAGGGCGCAAGCGGGGCGAATCGCGCATGCGTGTAGCGGTGGTTGTCATGCTGGCGTCAGTCCGCACAGGCGCGCACCGGCACGCGGCGATCGACAGGCCTGATGCGATCGCACCAGCGGCGCAGCGCAGCACCGAGCGTGGCGAACGCCAGCAGCGGCAGGCCGATCCACGCACACTCCAGCCAGAAGCGCGCAGCGCCAAACAGGCCCGCGCCGGCCAGCGGCAGCGGCCGCCATGGCAAGGTCACGCGCTGCGCCGTCACCGGGTAGAAGAGCGCCGTGCCGATGCCGCGGTCGGTCAACAGGTCCAGCAAGGGATGCGACACGGTGCTCAGTGCGATGAACAGGAACGCGATGCCGCGCTGCCAGCCGCAGCGCCGCGCCGCCAGCGCGGCCAGCAGGCCAAGCGCCACCGCGAAGCCGATCGAGTGGGTCAGGCCGCGGTGGCCCAGCAAGGTGTTGTAGCGCACCCCGGCGTACCAGACGTTGAGCATGTCGACATCCGGCACGATGCTCGCCGCGACGCCAGCCAGCACCAGGCCGGCCGGCACCCGCCGCCGTCCCAGCACGGCCGCCAGCGCGAGTGGCGGGGCGCAATGAAGGTAGGTTGGCATGGCGTTGCGCCTTCGTTCAGGCTGATGCCGAGGCGGCAGCGCCGGCGTCTTCTTCGCCGGCCGGGGCGGCAGGCTTGTCGCGCAGCGGCTGCCATGCGGCGCCCGCGGCGTACCAGTCGATGCGCCGGGTCATGACCATGATGGCAGCCAGGATCACGAACATCAGCAGCGAGCCCAGCATCAGCGCATTGTCCTCCGACAGCAGCAGGCCATAGAGCGCGCCGTACAGCACCGTCAGCAGCGTGGCAAAGGCCAGCCCGCGCCGCCAACTCTGCAGCACGAACGACAAGTAGAAGCCCAGCAGCCCGATGCAGGCACCGCTGGCCGCCAGGTAGGCCAGCGCGAACGAGATATGCTCGGACAGGCTCAGCAGCAACAGGAAGAACACCGCGAGCGCCAGGCCCACCAGCAGGTACTGGATCGGGTGGATGCGCAGGCGCTTGATGAGCTCGAACATGAAGAAGCCAGCGAAGGTCAGCAGCACGAACATGGCGCCGTACTTCACCGCGCGCTCCGCCTGCAGGTAGATGTTGACCGGATCGATCAGCGTCACCGACACCGTTTCCAGCGTGCCGTCGCCCGAGCCAGCGAGCTGGCCGCGAGCCTTGGTGTTGTACGAGGTCACGCTCCAGTTGCTGCGAAAGCCTTGCGCGGTCACGCTGCGGGTGCGAGGCAGGAAGTCACCGTCGAAACTCGGATGCGGCCAGGCGGAATCGAGCGAGATATCGTTCTGGTCGCCCACCGGGGTGAAGGCCAGCGACTGCGCGCCCAGCAGCGGCAAGGTCAGCGAGAACGGCACCACGCGCTGTGCCTGCGCGGACCTGCCATCCAGGCCGGGCTTGGCGGCCTTGGCGGGCGGCAGGTCGATCTCGGCGTGCAGGCCTTGGGACAGGCTCTTGAGCAGTGCGCCTTGCTCCAGCTTAAGCGCCTTGCCGTCCAGCTCGAACGCAGGCGCCGCCATCAGGCCGCGCGTGTCGCTGATGCCGATCGTGATGTATGGCTGGCCCACCTCAAAGCCGACGTGGCCGGCCGAGCGCGGCAGCTCGGCCGGATCGGGCAGCGCGATGGTGCCCTGCCAGCGGCTTTGCATCTCGTACACTAGCACCTTGTGAATGCCGCGATAGCGCTCGCTCGGCGTGACCTCGCCCTTGACGCGCAGCGTGGTGGGGAAGACCAGCAGCTGCCCGGCCTCCGCCTGCAGCACGGTGGCATTCGGCCGCTTGGGGTCGCTGCTGTCCGTCACGCGCAGGATCTCCTTGTACGGCAGCACCAGCACCGGGCCGGTCAGGGTTTGCGGGCCGGCGTAGCTCTGCCAGACGCTGCGCACCGCTTCCTCGCGGTAGTGCTTGCGGTCCTGCACGGCGTTGCCCACGAGGTGCAGCGGGATCAGGATCAGCAGGATCAGGAACGCCGTGATGGCGGACTTGAAAAACAGGATTCGGTTCATGGCGGCAGGCGCGCGGGAGTGACGATGCCGCTAGCTTAGGCTTGCCATGTGAGCCGCCGCGGAAGCCTGCGTGAAGCGATTCGCGCGATTGTGTGTTGAGTGTGAAGCCGCTATGCCGCAGGCAGCGTCAGCGTCGCGCACGCGCCACCCTCGGCGCGGTTGGCCAGCGTGATGTCACCGCGATGCAGCGTGGCGATCTCGCGTACGAAGCACAGGCCCAGCCCGGTGCTCTTGTCTTGCCCGCCGGGGCGCGGCAGCGAGTAGAAACGCTCGAACAGGCGCGGCAGCGCATAGTCGGGAACGCCGGGGCCGTGATCGGTGACGCGCACGGCGATCATGTGAGCGGGCTCATTGCCGTGCGCCACGGACACGTCGACCGTGCTGGCCGCTGGCGCAAAGTCGATGGCATTCTCCAGCAGGTTGCCCAGCGCCTGGTGCAGCAGGAACGGATCGCCTCTCACCACCGCTGCGGGCTGGCCCGGCGGCAGCAAGCGCAGCGTCAGGTCGCGCTGGCGCGCGCGCGGCTCCAGCTCATGCAGCAACTGCTCGATCAGCGGCTCCAGCGCAACCGGCGCGTGGGTCTCCAGGCTCTGGCGTTGCTCCAGTGCCGCGAGCGCCAGCAGCTTGCGGATCATTTCCTCAAGCCGCTGCGCCTGCCGCCGGATATTGGCGACGAAGCGGTTGCGGTCGGCGGCCGGCATGTCCTCCTGCAGCAGCTCGGCGGCGCCGCCGATGGCCGCCAGCGGGCTCTTCATCTCGTGCGTCAGCGTGTGGATATAGTGCTCGACGTACTGCTTGTCCTCCAGCCGCAGGCGCATGCTCTCCACCGAGCGCCCCAGCTCGGCCAGCTCGCTGGCGCCGCGCAGCGGCATCTCGGCACGCTCGCCCGACGCCACCGCACGCGCGTAGCGCTGCAGGCGGCGCAGGCCGTGCACCAGCCACAGCGTGCAGGCCAGGCCGATCACGAACGCACCGCCCATCAGCAGCAGGCCGTTGAGCAGGATCTTGCGCTGGCTGCGCTCGATGAACGGCGCCATGGTCACATTGGGCTTGGCCACGGTCAGCACGCCGATGGTCTTGTTGCCGTCGCGGATGGGTGCTGCCACGTGCATCACCGTGCTGGCGTCGTCGTCGGGGTTGGCGCGGGTGCTGCGCGCGCCGTACTCGCCGCGCAGCGTGCGGTAGACGTCGTTCCAGCGCGAGTAATCCGCGCCCACGGCTGCTTCGCCGGAATCGAAGCGCACGATGCCGCGCTCGTCCGTGATGTAGATGCGGTAGCCCACCGCATCCTTGTGCATGCCCCACACATTGGCGTCGACCTTGTCCTCGCGCAGCCGCGCCAGGCGGCGCGCGAAGGCGCCGTTGGCAATGCGGCCGCTCTTCATGTCGTCGGCGGCCAGCACCGCCAGCACGTGGGCGGTGTCGACCAGCGTGTCTTCCATGGCCTGCCGCACGCCGGGCTTGACCTCCTGCACGAACACCCGCAGCGTGAGGAAAGCCGCCAGCCCGACGATCAGGAAGAAGCCGAGGAAGATGCGAAGCCCGATATGCATGCGTGGCCGTGGTTGGGTTGTGAATAAAGTGGAAGCGCGGCTCAGCTTTCGAGCGAATACCCCATGCCGCGATGGGTGCGGATCGAATCGCACTCGGGATCGAGCGCGCGCAGCTTGGCGCGCACCGTCTTGATATGCGTGTCGACGGTGCGGTCGATGGTGTCGACCGCGTCGTGCCAGACCAGGTCCATCAGCTGCGCGCGCGAATAGATGCGCCCGGGGTGCTGCAGCAGCAAGGCCAGCAGCCGGTACTCGTAGCGGGTCAGGTCGAGCCACTGGCCGCGCCAGGCCAGGCGCGCGCCGTCGGCATCGAGCGTGAAGCCTTCAGGCGGCGCCGGGGCTTGCACCGGCTCCTGCGCTGTTGCGCGCTTGCCGGCACGCCGCAGGATCACGCGTACCCGCGCCGCCAGCTCGCGCGGCGAGAAGGGCTTCACCACATAGTCGTCGGCGCCGATCTCCAGGCCGACGATGCGGTCGATTTCCTCGTTGCGCGCGGTGAGGAAGATCACCGGCACATCGGAGAAGGTGCGCAGCGTGCGGCAGACTTCGAAGCCATTGATGTCGGGCAGGCCCACGTCCAGGATCACCAGGTCCGGCGCCTGCGCGCGCAGGCGCGCCAGTGCGGCGCTGCCGAGCGCGCAGTGCTCGACCGTCATGCCTTCGGTGGATAGCGCATAGAGGATGGTGTCCGCGATCGCGGATTCGTCTTCGATGACCAGGATGCTGGGTGGTTTCGTCAAGGCTGGATTGGCGTTTGGTTAGCGTCTGGCGGCGCGCCGCCGCCGGCGCGTTTGTTTGCTCTATAATAAGCGGGTCGCGCCGATTTGAAGACTGGCTTGCGGGCGCGCGGCGGCATGGTAACCCCTGGAGGATTGGTTTTGGGGGTTCCGGCAGCCAATATAAATGCGGCTAAAGAGGTGGGTCGGTTCCCTGCCACGCAAGGCACCGGCACGCGGGACGCAAGACCCGTGCAAAACCCGATTTGGCTGCGCCGTCGTTGATGCTGTGCTTGATGTCAGGTTTGATGTCATCCGCAGGCAACGTCCACGCAAGGCCGGTCGGGTTTTTTTACGCCTGTTTGCCAACGGGCTTATTCCATGACAGACGTAGCTCCGCCTCCTGCCGCGCTTGCCCTGCCGACCGACTCGGTCGGCATCGTCGCGCCGCAGTGCATGCATTTCACCGAGCCGTTGAAGCTGCGCAACGGCACCTCGCTCGCCGACTACGACCTGATGGTCGAGACCTACGGCACGCTCAACGCCGCCCGCTCCAACGCTGTGCTGGTGTGCCACGCGCTTAACGCCTCGCACCACGTGGCCGGCGTGTACGAGCACGACCTGCGCGATGTCGGCTGGTGGGACAACATGGTCGGCCCGGGCAAGCCGCTCGACACCGACCGCTTCTTCGTCATCGGCGTCAACAACCTTGGCTCCTGCTTCGGCTCGACTGGCCCGATGAGTGCCAACCCCGCCACCGGCCAGCCCTACGGCGCCACCTTCCCGGTGGTCACCGTGGAAGACTGGGTCAATGCCCAGGCGCGCGTGGCGGACCGGTTCGGCATCACCCAGTTCGCGGCGGTGATGGGCGGCAGCCTGGGCGGCATGCAGGCGCTGGCCTGGAGCCTGATGTACCCGGATCGGCTGCGCCACTGCATCGTGGTGGCCTCCACGCCCAAGCTGTCGGCGCAAAACATCGCCTTCAACGAGGTCGCGCGCAGCGCCATCCTGTCGGACCCGGATTTCCACGGCGGCAACTACTACGCGCACGGCGTCAAGCCCAAGCGCGGCTTGCGCGTGGCGCGCATGATCGGCCATATCACCTACCTGTCCGACGAGGACATGGCGGAGAAATTCGGCCGTGAGCTCAAGACCGATGACATCCGCTTCTCCTTCGATGTCGAGTTCCAGGTGGAGAGCTACCTGCGCTACCAGGGCGACAAGTTTGCCGAGTACTTCGATGCCAACACCTACCTGCTGATCACGCGCGCGCTCGACTACTTCGATCCGGCGCTGGCCTTCGGCGGCGATCTCACGCGCGCGGTGTCGCAGACGCAGGCCAGCTTCCTGGTGGCCAGCTTCACCACCGACTGGCGCTTCGCCCCCAATCGCAGCCGCGAGCTGGTCAAGGCCCTGCTCGACAACAAGCGCCCGGTCAGCTATGCGGAGATCGATGCGCCGCACGGGCACGATGCCTTCCTGCTGGACGACCCGCGCTATCACAACCTGATGCGCGCCTACTACGAACGCATTGCCGAGGAGATAGGCGCATGAATGCCGCGGCCAACCCCAATATCCTGGCGCTGCGCCCCGACTTCCGCGCCATCGCGCGCTGGATCGAGCCCAATTCCACCGTGCTCGACCTGGGCTGCGGCGACGGCAGCCTGCTGCGCGTGCTGCAGGACGAGCTCGACGTGCAGGCCTACGGCATCGAGATCCAGGACGAAGGCGTGCTGGCATGCGCGCAGAAGGGCGTGCATGTGATCCAGCAGAACCTGGAAGGCGGCCTGGCGCTGTTCGAGGACAAGAGCTTCGATACGGTGATCCTGTCGCAGACGCTGCAGACCATCCACAACACTGCGCAGGTCCTGCGCGAGACGCTGCGGGTGGGGCGCGAATGCATCGTGTCCTTCCCCAACTTTGGCTACTGGCCGCACCGGCTGTCGGTGTTCCGCGGGCGCATGCCGGTGTCGGAGGCGCTGCCGTACCAGTGGTACAACACGCCGAACGTGCGGGTGCTGACCATCAGCGACTTTGAGTCGCTGGCGTCCAAGGTCGGCCTGCGCATCCTCGACCGCGTGGTGATGCACGAGGGCGTGACGGTCAACTGGGGCTCGAACTGGCGCGGCAGCCTGGCGGTGTATCGGGTTTGCGCCACCTGAGCCGGCGAGGGCGCGGGGCTGCGCTCAGCGGTCCGCCGCGCTAGTCGCTGGTCTCCAGCGCGGCCTGCGCCACCAGGTAGTCAATCAAGGCGCGCACCTTGGGGGCCAGGTGGCGGGTTGGCGTGTAGACCGCGAAGGCCGTGCCCACGTAGGGTTCGAGGATTTCCCAGTCGTCCAGCACCGGTACCAGGCTGCCCGACGCCAGCGCCGCGGCGGCCGAGAAGTCCGGCACCAGCCCGATGCCCCCGCCGGCCTGCGCCATGGCGACAATGGCCGCGCTGTTGTTGAGCGTGACCTTCGGCGGGATGCGCAGCGCCACGGTCTGCCCGTCGCGCTTGCGCCGCAGGCTCCAGCGCTCGCCAAAGGCGCCATAGCCCAGGTAGAGGCAGCGATGCCCGGCCAACGCCGCCGGCTCGGCTGGCGTGCCATGCCGCGCCAGCCAGCCGGGTGCTGCCACCAGCCGGTAACGCACCGCGCGGATTGGCCGCGCCGCCAGCCCCGGCGCCAGTTCGCGCGCAATGCGGATGGCCACGTCCACGCCTTCTTCCACCAGGTCCACCAGGCGGTCCGCCAGTGTCAGTTGCAGGTCCAGCGCGGGAAAGCGGTCCAGCAGGGCCGGCAGCCGCGGCGCCAGCCAGGCCTGCCCGAACACCACCGGTGCGCTGACCCGCAGCACGCCGTGCGGCTCGCCGCCGTGGTCGCTGGCCAGCGTGCTGACTTCCTGCGCCGCGGCCACCATCCGGGCGCACGCGGCGTGCACTGCCTGTCCGAGCTCAGTCAGGGTGAAGGCGCGCGTGGTCCGTTGCAGCAGGCTCCCGCCGATGGCCGCTTCCAGCCGCGTCACATGGCGGCTGACGGCGGAGGGTGTCATGCCAAGCTCGCGGGCGGCGGCGGAGAAACTGCCGCATTCCACCACCCGGGCGAACACGGCCATGGCGTTGAGTTGCGCGACCGGCATGGACTGGTTCCCGTATTTGTGATTACAGATCAAATAGTAATTGCTTATCGGATGGATTGTTGACCTGAGTGCACGATGGAACAATGACGTCCAAGCGTACGAAGCTCCGTAGGAGACATCCATGAATATCGATCGATCTGGCGCCGCCGTGGTTTCCCCGGCCGCCACCCCGGCCCCGCAGGCCACGGAACCCGCCCGGCGCGGCGGTGCCTGGCGCATGGTGGCCGCCATGGCCCTGTCGGGCACCATCGGCTGGTTCGTGGTGACCAGCGGGCAGTCGCCGCTGGATGTGGTGTTTTTCCGCTGCATCTTCGGCGGCGCCGCGCTGCTGGGCACGCTCGCCCTGCGGCGCGGCTGGCAGCCCATGCGCGCCCGCGACTGGGGCTGGCTGGCGCTGGGCGGCGTTACGCTGATCCTCAACTGGCTGGCCTTGTTCTCTGCCTATTCGTACAGCGGCATCTCGGTGTCCACCGTGGTCTATCACACCCAGCCCTTCTTCCTGCTGCTGCTGGCGGCGCTGTTCCAGCGCGAGGCCATCGCGCCCGGGCGGCTTGCCTGGCTGGTGCTGGCCTTTGGCGGCGTGGTGCTGATTACCGGGCTGGAGCACGGCGGTGCCACCGGCGGCATGCTGGCCGGGGTCGGGCTGGCGATGCTGGCGGCGTTGCTGTACGCCATCACCACCATGGCCACGCGCCGGCTCAAGGGGATTCCGGCGGGGCAGATCGCGGGCCTGCAGATGGCGATGGGGGTGGTCACGCTGTTCCCCCTGGCGCATCCGGCGGTCGAGACGTTCGGCGGGCGGACCTGGGGGGCATTGCTGGCGCTAGGCCTCGTGCATACCGGCGTGATGTACACGCTGCTGTATGGCGCCTTCCAGCGCCTCAACGTGCTGTCGATCGCCACGCTCTCGTTTGTCTATCCGCTGGTGGCCATCGTGATTGACGTGCTGGTGTTCGGGGTGGTGCTCACGCCGCTACAGCTCGCTGGCATGGCGCTGATCCTGTTGGCGGTGATCGGCAACCAGCTCGGCTGGAATCCGCTGCGGCGGGCGCGGGGCTGACCCGGCGGCGGATTGGAGGGGCGCCCGGTTGACGCGGTGTCAGCGCCTGTCTGCCGTTTGCAGTATTATCGAACGATCGTACTTTTTTGGTCCCCAACATGTCCGCCACGCCAGCCAGCCAGACCATCCATTCCTTCGACCACGCGATCGCGCTGGAGCCGGCGGGAGGCAATCTTTTCCACGGCCGCACCACGCCGGCCTACTGGAACATGATCGGCCCCTTCGGTGGCATCACTGCGGCCACCTTGCTGCAAGCCGTGCTGCAGCATCCCGAGCGGCTGGGCGATCCGTCCGCGCTGACCGTCAACTTTGCCGGCCCGATCGTCGAAGGGCCGTTCGTGATCGAAGCGCGTCCGGTGCGCACCAACCGCAACACCCAGCACTGGACCATCGAGCTGCGCCAGGGCGATGAAGTGGCCACCACGGCTACCGCCTTCTTCGCCGTGCGCCGCGAGACCTGGAATTGCGGCGAGGCCGTGTTCCCGCAGGTGCCGCCGGCAAGCGATGTCGCCCCGATGGCCGGTTTCGCACCGGTGCGCTGGCTGGATGCGTATGAGTTGCGGCCGGTGCGCGGCGCCAAGCCGAATGTCGAGGCCGGCACCGAGAACCCGGACAGCGTGACCCAGTTCTGGCTGCGCGACGCGCCCGCGCGTACGCCGGACTTCGCCGCGATGGCGGCATGGTGCGACACCTTCTACCCGCGCATCTTTCTCAAGCGCGCGGGCTTCGTGCCGGCCGGCACGGTGTCGCTGACCACGTATTTCCATGCCGACGCCCCGACCCTGGCCGCGCTGGGCAACAGCCACGTGCTGGGCAGCGCCCAGGCGCAGGTGTTCCGCCAGGGCTTCTTCGACCAGAGCGCGCAGATCTGGAGCCCGCAGGGAGAACTGCTCGCGACCTCGCACCAGATCGTCTACTACAAGCAGTAAGAGGCCATTCTGAAACAGCCTCCAGGCGAGTAAGCGTTCGTGCTGCCGGGTGTCGGGGGGCTAGGCCGCGGCGCGGGCCCGGGCTTCGTAGCGATGCACGGTGTTGCGCATCGCCCATAGCAGCACGACGCCGGGCACCGCCGCCACCACGGTACTCAGGTAAAAGGCCGACCAGCCGAAGGCCTCCACCAGGTAGCCCGAGCTGGGGCCAACATAGACGCGCCCGACCGAGGCCAGCGCCGAGAGCAGCGCGTACTGGGTGGCCGAGAACGAGCGGTTGCACAGCGTCATCAGCAGCGCCACGAAGGCCGCCGTGCCCATGCCGCCACAGAGGTTCTCCACCGCGATGGTGGCGCCCATGGTCCACAGGTGCGGCGGCGTCACCGCCAGGATCCAGTAGCCGAGGTTGGACACCCCCTGCAAGATGCCGAACAGCATCAGTGAGCGGTACAGGCCAAGGCGCACCATCAGCGTGCCGCCGAACAGCGCGCCCACAATGGTGGCGGCCAGCCCTAGCGTCTTGTTGACCAGGCCGACTTCACCGGCCGAAAAGCCCACGCCGCGGATCAGGAAGGTGGTGGACAGGCTGCCGGCAAACGCATCGCCCAGCTTGTAGAGCACGATCAGCAGCAGCAGCCACCAGGCGCCCGGGCGCGAGAAGAAGTCGCGCAGCGGGCCCAGGATGGCTTCCTCCATGGAGCGTGGCGTGCGCGCCGGCGATTCCGCCTCGGGCGCCCACAGCAGGCTGACGATGCCGATGCCCATCAACCCCGCCATGAGCAGGTACATCTGCTGCCAGCCCATCACGCGGTCGGCCAGCCACAGTGCCAGCCCGCCCGACACCAGCATCGCCAGCCGGTAGCCCAGCACCTTGACCGCCGCTCCCACGCCACGCTCCGGCGCGCGCAGCACGTCGGTGCTGTAGGCGTCGAACACGATGTCCTGCGAGGCAGACAAGAAGGCCACCAGCGTGGCCAGCGCCGCCAGTGTCCACAGCGCCTCGTGCGGCGGGCAGAAGGCCATGCCCGCGATGCCCAGCACCAGCCCGATCTGGGTCACCAGCAGCCAGCCGCGGCGCCGGCCCAGCAGCGGCGGCGTATAGCGGTCCATCAGCGGCGCCCACAGGAACTTGAAGATATAGGCCTGGCCCACCAGCGAGAAGAAGCCGATGGTCTTGATATCCAGCCCTTCCACCGTCATCCAGGCCTGCAATGTGCCGGAGGTGAGTGCCAGCGGCAGCCCGGACGCGAAGCCCAGCGTGAGCATGGCGCCGATGCGGCGATTGCGGAAAATGTCGAGATAGGCTTGAAAGGTCATGAATCAGGATGGCAAGCGGGGCAGTCGGGGCAATCGGGGCAATCGGGGCAATCAGGCTGGGCAAGGCGCCGTGTATTATTGCATTACCGTCAGCGCCGCCCCGATGCGCGGGATGCGCAGGGCCCGGACCGTGTCCTGGCCGCATCAACCCTTGCCCACCCTGCTTGCCGAAAATCGCATCCAAGGAATCGTCCATGTCCGATCGCCAGCGTTGTCAGTACCGCCACCGGCGGGCCGGGATTGCGTTGCCACGTCGACTGGCCGCGCTGGCGCTGGCGGCCAGCGCCGCGCTGAGCATGAGCGCGGTCCAGGCCCAGGGCCAGGCCCAGCCGCAGGACGCTGAAGATGGCATCCGCGTGCAACGCGGCGGCGCGTCCATCCGCCAGATCGTGCCGGTCGAGGTCATCGAGCAGCAGGCCTCGCAGGAGTACGAGCAACTCAAGGAAGAGGCGCAGGCCAAGAAGACGCTGGTTGGCGACAACAACCCGCAACTGGTGCGCCTGCGCGCCATCGCCAAGCGCATCCTGCCGCAGACCCCGCGCTGGAACGAGCGCGCGAAGCAATGGAAGTGGGAAGTCAACCTGATCAACTCCAAGCAGGTCAATGCGTTCTGCATGCCCGGCGGCAAGATCGCCTTCTACTCCGGCCTGCTCGACCAGCTCAAGCTGACCGATGACGAAGTCGCCATGGTGATGGGGCACGAAATCGCCCATGCACTGCAGGAGCATGCGCGCGAGCGGGCGGCCAAGTCCGAGATCACCAACCTGGGCGCCAACGTGATCTCGCAATTGTTCGGTTTCGGCAACCTCGGCAATATGGCACTTGGCACCGGCGCGCAGTTGCTCACGCTGCGGTTCTCGCGCTCGGACGAGACCGAGGCCGACCTGGTTGGCATGGACATCGCCGCGCGTGCCGGCTACGACCCGCGCGCCGCCGTGTCGCTGTGGCAGAAGATGGGGGCGGTCTCGCAATCGTCGGCGCAGTCGGGCTCGGAGTTCCTCTCCACCCATCCATCGGGCCGCACCCGCATCGCCGAGCTGGAAAAGCACCTGCCTGAGGTGCTGCCGCTCTACGCGCGCGCGATCGATTCCAGCGTCGGCCAGCTGCCGGCCTATCGGGCCAATATGGCCAACCTGAGCGGCGCGCCGGTCGACAGCGGCGACGACGACCGGCAAAAGCCACTAAAAAAGTAAAGACGCCTGAGAGGCGCTCTTTATGGCGGATCCTGTACGATAAATACATCGAACCGGGGCAATGAGGAGAAGACCATGAAGCGTTGGGTGCGATTCAGCCTGATGGCCGGCGCGTTGCTGGCAGGCGGCAGCGCGCAGGCGGCCGACCAGCTGCTGAGCATGCCGATCGACAAGGCGCTGGCGACACCGGGGGCCAAGGAACGCGTGGACCCGTCGATCCGGCTGCTGTTCGGTTTCAACAAGCTGCCGGGCGCGCAGGACGGCCAGTCTTTCAAGACAGTCAAGCGCATGCGCCGGCCTATCGACAACAGCCGCTCCACCGGCGGCCCGCCGCCGCCGGCCGACGACGAGTTGTGCGCCACCCTCTTCGTGCAGGCGGTGCAGGAGTTGCAGCAGCGCGCGACCAAGGAAGGCGGCAACGCCGTGGTCGATATCCGCAGCAACTGGAAGGACGACGAGACCGCCAGCGACAGCACCTACGTCTGCGCCAAAGGCAGCGCCTACCTTGGCGTTGCGCTCAAGGGCGTCGCGGTCAAGGCCGGGATCTGACCGACGGGATTTCCCGGGGCGAAAAAAAGCCGGCGAAACCATCGCCGGCTTTTTTTCATTCGTGCGGCTGGTGCCGCCGCACTAGCGCTTAAGCGTGTCAGGCGCTCAGGCCAGTCGCCTCGTCCGCCCCGACATGCACGTTCATGCATTGCACCGCAGCGCCGGCAGCGCCCTTGCCCAGGTTGTCCAGGCGCGCCATCAGCACGATGCGCTCGGCCGAGCCGAACACGAACAGGTCCACGCGGTTGGTGTCGTTGCTGGCCTGCACGTCGAAGAAGCCGCCGTCCAGGTTGGCCTCGTCGCCCACCGGCATCACGCGCACGAACTGCTCGCCTTCGTAGTGCTTGCGGTACAGATCGGCGATCTGTTCCGGCGTGACCTTGCGCGCCAGGCGATCCGGGTACACCGGCACCGTCACGGCCAGGCCCTTGAGGAAGTTGCCGACGATCGGGTTGAAGATCGGCGCCTGCGCCAGGCCGGCCTGCACGCGCATCTCGGGCAGGTGCTTGTGCGCGAGGCCGAGCGAGTAGGGGCGCGGGCTGTCCAGCTTCGGGTTACCGCCGGCTTCGAACTCGGCAATCATTTGCTTGCCGCCACCGCTGTAGCCGGTCAGCGAGAACGCCGAGACCGGGTAGTCGGCCTGCATCACGCCGGCTTCCACCAGCGGGCGCACTGCCATCAGGAAGGCGCTGGCGTGGCAGCCCGGCACGGCGATGCGCTTGCTGGCGCGGATCTTCTCGCGCTGGCCGCGCGTGAGTTCCGGCAGGCCGTAGGCCCAGCTGTCGGTGGTGCGGAACGCCGTGCTGGCGTCGATCACGCAGGTATTGGGATTGGTCACCAGCGCCACGGCCTCGCGGGAGGCAACGTCGGGCAGGCACAGGAAAGCGACGTCGGCAGCATTCAGAAAGCGTGCTCGTTCGGCCGGATCCTTGCGCTTGTCATCGGCGATACGCAGCAGCTCCACATCGGAACGGCCGGAGAGATAGTCGAGCAACCGGAGACCGGTGGTGCCTTCCTGACCATCTACGAACACTTTGAAAACCATGGCGGACTCACTCGGAAATACGAAGGGTCCCATGCCGGAATCGGATGGGAAGCAGCATTGTAACTAGGTTGGGGGAACTGGTGCAGGACACGCGCGACGTGCCCCGACGTGTCCAATACGTACAAGGGCGAAACGGCCACCGTTCCCGCGCTCTCGGGCGGCTTTTGTCCGGCGTGCGGGGAAATCATGACTGGCAAGACCAAACCGCCGCTGGCGCTGGTCAAGCTGCTCAAGGTGCTGGAGCGGCACCCGGAGCTGCTTGGAGAGGTGCGCTAGGCGTAACAGGTGCGCCCTCGGCCGCACCTGTTATAGCGGGAAGTCGTAGTCGATCGACAGCGGCGCGTGATCGCTGAACTTCTCGTCCTTGTAGATCGAGGTGGCGCGCGCGGTCTCGGCGATCTTCGTCGTGGCCAGGTGGTAATCGATGCGCCACCCGACGTTCTTCGCATAGGCCTGGCCGCGGTTGCTCCACCAGGTGTACTGCTCGGGGCGCGGGTCCAGCTTGCGGAACACGTCCACATAACCGTGCACGTCGAACAGCTCGCCGATCCAGCTGCGCTCTTCCGGCAGGAAACCTGAGTTCTTCAGGTTGCCCTTCCAGTTCTTGATATCGATTTCCTTGTGGGCGATGTTGACGTCGCCGCACAGCACGATCTCGCGCCCGCTGGCCTTGAGCTGCAGCAGGTGGGGCAGGAAGGCTTCCATGAAGCGGAACTTCGCCTGCTGGCGTTCTTCCCCGCTGGAGCCCGAGGGCACATAGACCGAGATCACGGCGAGGTGCGGATACTGCACCTCGACATAGCGGCCTTCGTTATCGAATTCGTCGATGCCGAAACCGGTGATCACGCGCTCCGGCTTGTGGCGCGTGTAAAGGCCGACACCGCTATAGCCTTTTTTCTCCGCATAATGGAAGTAGCCGTGGTAGCCGTGTGGCGCCAGGAACGCTTCCGTCATGTCGGCAGCCTGCGCCTTGAGCTCCTGGACGCAGACCATGTCTGCGTCCTGCTTGCCCATCCATTCGAAAAAGCCTTTCTTGGCCGCGGAGCGGATGCCGTTGAGGTTGGCGCTGATAATCCGTAACATCTCGGGAAATTTTGAAATCAGAGAGAAAAGATGACGCAGCAGACGACGCCGCAGTCCGGCGCTGGCGACCTGAGCCAGACCTTCATCCGCTTCGCGCTCGACGCCGGCGTACTGTCCTTCGGCGAATTCGTGACCAAAGCGGGCCGCAAGTCGCCGTACTTCTTCAATGCGGGCCTGTTCAACCAGGGTGCGATGTTGGGCCAGGTGGCGCAATTCTATGCGAAAACCCTGCTGGCATCCGGATTGGAGTTCGACGTGCTGTTCGGGCCGGCCTACAAAGGGATCACGCTGGCGTCCGCCACCGCGGTGGCGCTGGCCGGGCTCGGACGTGACGTCGGCTTCGCCTACAACCGCAAGGAAGCCAAGGATCATGGCGAGGGCGGCACGCTGGTGGGCGCCAAGCTGCAGGGCAAGGTCGTGATCATCGACGACGTGATCTCGGCCGGCACCTCGGTGCGCGAGTCGATGGCGATGATCCGCGCGGCTGGCGCGGAGCCGGCCGCGGTGCTGATCGCGCTCGACCGCATGGAAAAGAGTGGCACCGCCGATCAGGTCGGCACGCATTCTGCAGTGCAGGATGTGCAGCGCGAATATGGCGTGCCGGTGATCTCCATCGCCAGCCTGAAGGACCTGCTGGCTTACCTGGACGCATCGCAGGATCCCGCGCTGGGCGGCTCGCGCGAGGCAGTGGCTGCCTATCGGCAGCGCTACGGCGTATAGTCTGGAATCTGTTGCCTGCCGCTTGCAACGCTTTGTCGCAATGCAGCAGATAACAGGGAACCGCGCAGGAAAATCGCCGGTCTGACTGATCTCGCTGGCCTCCCCCCCGGATACCCGGGGACGCCAGCGATTCGCCTTGCCGCCCGGCAAGGCGGCGCAGCATCTCTTCAGGAGGTTGGCTGGCGATGGACATCAAGACGATCCGCGAGCAGGCATTCGCCATGCCGCTCACCAATCCGGCCTATCCGATGGGGCCATACCGCTTCATCCATCGCGAATTCTTCATCATCTCCTACCGTACCGATCCCGAGCTGTTGCGCGCGGTGGTGCCGGAACCCCTGGAGATCGCCGACGCGGTGGTCAACTACGAATTCATCCGCATGCCAGACTCCACCGGATTTGGCGATTACACCGAATCGGGCCAGGTGATTCCCGTCACCTACCAGGGCAAGCCCGGCAACTATACCCACGCCATGTACCTCGACGACCATCCGCCACTGGCGGGCGGGCGCGAGCTATGGGGCTTTCCGAAGAAGCTGGCCAGCCCCACACTGGCGGTCCACACCGATACGCTGGTCGGTACGCTCGACTATGGCCCGGTGCGCGTCGCCACCGGCACCATGGGCTACAAGCACCGCGAACTCGACAAGGACGCGCTGGGCCTGGCGCTTGCGAGCACGCCAAACTACCTGCTCAAGATCATTCCGCACGTGGACGGCTCCGCGCGCATCTGCGAGCTGGTCTGCTACTTCCTGAAAGACGTGCAGATGAAAGGCGCGTGGACCGGGCCTGCGGCGCTGTCGCTGTCGCCCCATGCGCTCGCGCCGGTGGCTGGCCTTCCGGTGCTGGAAGTCCTCGGCGCCAAGCACTACGTTGCCGACCTCACCCTGGGGCTGGGCGAGGTGGTGTTCGACTACCTGGCCTGAGCGGCCAGGCATCCAACGATTTCCAACGGTTTCCATCGGTCCCGGCCCCTCCGGCCGGCCCGGCTAACCTGAATCATCCAGACAGGAGAAACGTCCATGAAGCTCCAAGGAAAATCCGCCATCGTGACCGGCGCTGCCAGCGGCATCGGCCGCGCCATTGCTGAGCTGCTGGCCAAGGAAGGCGCGGCGGTCGCCATCGCCGACCTGAATCTCGAGGCTGCGCAGAAGGCAGCCGCCGATATCGAAGCTGCCGGTGGGCGCGCCATCGCCGTGGCGATGGACGTCACCAACGAGGACGCGGTCAACAGCGCTACCGAGGAGGTGGCCAAGGCGTTCGGCGGCATCGACATCCTGATCTCCAACGCCGGCATCCAGATCGTCAACCCGATCCAGAACTACGCCTTCTCCGACTGGAAGAAGATGCAGGCCATCCACGTCGATGGCGCCTTCCTTACCACCAAGGCCGCGCTCCAGCATATGTACAAGGACAAGCGCGGCGGCACCGTGATCTACATGGGCTCGGTGCATTCGCACGAGGCTTCGCCACTGAAGTCCGCCTACGTTGCCGCCAAGCACGCGCTGCTTGGCCTGGCGCGCGTGCTGGCCAAGGAAGGGGCGGAGTACAACGTGCGCTCGCACGTGATCTGTCCGGGTTTCGTGCGCACGCCGCTGGTCGACAAGCAGATTCCGGAACAAGCCAAGGAGCTTGGCATCAGCGAAGAAGAGGTGATTCGCCGCGTCATGCTCGGCGGCACCGTGGACGGCGTCTTCACCACCGTGGACGACGTGGCGCAGACCGCGCTGTTCCTCTGCGCCTTCCCGTCGGCGGCGCTGACCGGGCAGTCCTTTATCGTGAGCCACGGCTGGTACATGCAGTAAGCGGCAAAAAAGCGGCCGGGCGGCGGTACCGCCTCCCGCCGCCATGACCGCATGCAAGGTCGGAAAGCAAAGTCATCAAGGAGGGGTCGTGGCAGGTGGACGTCGGCAGAAGCTGGATAAAGTGGCACAGGAAAATACAGTGGCACAGAAAAAGGGCACGCCGAAGCAGGCTGCAAAAAGCGCTGCGGCGGCCGTGGTAGCGAACCCGGCGGCACCCGCGCTCAAACGCGAGGCGCCAAAGCCCGAGGCGCTACGAGAGCCGGAGCCCAACCTCCTGCCTCCCGGCGGCTGCGCGCCGCCGGACCTCGCGCCCGAGGGTGCCAGCCGCACGCGGCCGGTTCACCATGAATACACGGTCAGGGCGTTGGTGCTGCAGGGCGGCGGCGCGCTCGGCTCGTATCAGGCGGGCGTGTACCAGGGACTGGCGGAGGCGGGCATCCAGCCTAACTGGGTGGCCGGGATTTCAATCGGCGCACTGAACGCAGCCGTGATCGCGGGCAATGCACCTGAGCGCAGGGTCGAGCAGCTGCGTGCCTTCTGGGACTACATCTGCCAGCAGCCCTGGCTGCCCAGCCTGCTGCCCTACGAGGTGGCAGCACAGGGCGCCGCGCACTGGCCTGATCCGCTGCGCATCTGGTTCGACGGCATCGAGGCCGCGCGTGCCATCTTCGAGGGGCAGCGGGGCTTCTTCCAGCCTCGTCCGTGGTCCAGCCTGGTGGAGCGCCAGTGCGGCCCCGCCAATGCCAGCTATTACGACACCAGCCCGCTCAAGGCCACGCTGGAGCGCTTTGCCGATTTTGATCGCATTAACTCGCACCATAACGAGATGCGCGTGTCGGTGGGCGCGGTGAATGTGCGGACCGGCAATTTCGCCTATTTCGACAACACCCGACGCAAGCTGCATGCCGAGCATTTCATGGCCTCCGGCGCTTTGCCGCCCGGCTTTCCCGCGGTGGAGATCGATGGCGAGTTCTATTGGGATGGCGGCCTGGTGTCCAACACGCCGCTGTCGGAAGTGCTGACGGCCCAGCCCCGGCGTGACGCGCTGATCTTCCAGGTGGACCTGTGGAGCGCGCGGGGCAAGCTGCCGCACAACCTGCTGGACGTGGCCGAGCGGCAGAAAGACATCCAGTACTCCAGCCGCACGCGCACCATCACGGATTACATGAGCGAGCAGCAGAACTACCGGCGCATGCTGAGCGAAGTGATGGCGCTGGTGCCGCAGGGGCAGCGTGACAACGACTGGTACCGCAAGGCGGCGGAGTACGCATGCGATGCACGCCGCAACGTGATCCAGCTGATCTATCGCGACAAGACGTTTGAAGGCAACGCCAAGGATTATCAGTTTGGCTTGCTGACAATGAACGAGCACTGGACCAGCGGGCTGGACGACATCCGGGAAACGCTGAAGCATCCGGAGTGGCTGGCCATGCCGACGCACGAGAAGCCGTTTGTCACGCACGACATCCATCGCGGCAACGGGCATGCCTGACCCAAAGCGAAGGGGCTGGCCTGGTCCCTTCGCGTTGCCCTGGTGCCTCAGACCACCTTCAGCTTCGCCAACGCCGGCTTTCCCGGTGGATACGCCGGCTTCAATTTCTCGAACACCGCCATCAGGATCTCCGCCACCATCAGGTTCCGGTGCGTCTTCGAATTCGCGGGCACGATATACCACGGTGCTTCCGGCGTGCTGGTCGCGGCAATGGCGGCCCCATAGGCGGTCTCGTAGTTTTTCCAGTACTGCCGCTCTTCCAGATCCTTCGGGTCGAACTTCCACTGCTTCTGCGGATCCGCCAGCCGCGCTTCCAGCCGGGCCTTCTGCTCGTCCTTGGAAATATGCAGGAAGCACTTGACGATGGTGGTGCCGGTTTCCAGCAGCATCGTCTCGAATGCCCGTAGCTGCTTGTAGCGGCGCTCGCATTCGGCTTCGTCGATCCACTCGTGCACTCGCGTGATCAGCACGTCTTCGTAGTGGCTGCGGTTGAAGACCACGATCTCGCCGGCGCGCGGTACCTGGGCATGGATGCGCCACAGGTAGTCGTGCGCGAGTTCTTCGGCGGTGGGGGATTTGAAGCTGACGACGCGGATGCCGAGCGGGTCGAAGCTGCGAAAGACGCCGCGCACGGTGCCATCCTTGCCGCTGGTGTCCATGCCTTGCAGCACGATCAGCAGCTTGCGCTGGTGCTCGGCATAGAAGATGTCCTGCTGCGCGTCGAGCTGGGTGCTCAGTTCGGTGAGGCGGGCCTGGTCGGCGACCTTTTCGCCGCTGGAGAACGGCTTGGCGTCGGGGTTGAAGTCGGCCAGGCTGAAGTTCTTGCCCGAGGTGATGCGGAAATCGGCGAGCGACATTGGCACTCCATGGAGGGTGCGGCCGTGGCTGGCCGCAAGCCCCTATGGTCAGGCAGGCAGCCGGTCCAGGTCAATGCTGCCTTCGAACACCGTGGTCGCAGGGCCGGTCATGCGTACCGGCTCGCCTTCGCCGTCCCAGGCAATCGTCAGGTCGCCGCCATGGGTGTGCACCAGCACCGGCGAGTCCAGCAGGCCGCGGCGAATGCCGGCGACGACCGCCGCGCATGCGCCCGTGCCGCAGGCCAGGGTCTCGCCGGCCCCGCGCTCGAACACGCGCAGGCGGATCGTGTGGCGCTCCACCACCTGCATGAAGCCGGCGTTGACGCGGTTGGGGAAGCTCGCGTGATGCTCGATGATGGGGCCGTCCTGCAGCACCGGGAACGCCTCGGTGTTGTCCACCACCTGCACCGCGTGGGGGTTGCCCATCGAGACTGCCGAAATCCACCCGGTGCGGCCGTTCACTTCCAGCCCGTACAGCGTATCGCGGCCTTCGGCCTTGGTCGGCAGGCCTTCGGGGCGGAACGGCACGCGGGCGGGTTCGAGTTCCGGCGCGCCCATGTCGACCGTGACCTGGCCGTCGTCCTGCAGCGTCAAGGTGATCACGCCGTTCATTACCTGCACGCGCACCGAGCGCTTGTCGGTCAGGCCGTGGTCGGTGACGAAGCGCACGAAGCAGCGCGCGCCATTTCCGCAGTGCTCCACTTCACCGCCATCGGCGTTGAAGATGCGGTAGCGGAAGTCGACGTCGTCCCTGGTGGGTTTCTCGACCACCAGGATCTGGTCGGCACCCACGCCGAAATGCCGGCTGGCGAGCGCGCGCCACTGCGCTGGGGTCAGGTTCAGGGTCTGGTGGATGCCGTCAAGCACGACGAAGTCGTTGCCGGCGCCGTGCATCTTGGTGAACTGGAGTTTCATAGTGCGATTGTAGTCGGGCCGTCCGGCGCTTGCTGGCGGCGTGTCGAGGGTGGCGCGGGCTGCATGTTTGCCTGGCGATGCCGCCGCCGCGCCCACGTGGTCAGTAGTTTTCGCGCTCGCCGTCGGGGCGGTGCTTGAAGCGCTTGTGTACCCAGTAATACTCAGTCACGCGGGGGCGGATGCAGTCTTCGAAGAAGGCATTCATGCGGCGGGTGTCCTCGGTCACGCTTTCGCCAGGATAGTTTTCCCAAGCCGGCAGGATACGCAGCACATAGCCTTGGTAGTCGGGCAGCATCTCGGTATAGATCGGCACAACCTTGGCCCCCGTCAGCCGCGCCAGGCGTGATACCGAGGTCAGGGTCAGGGCCTCCACGCCAAAGAACGGGATGTACTCCGAGTCGCGCTCGCCAAAGTCCATGTCGGCGATCAGCTGCAGGGCCTCGCCCTTGCGCAGGCAGCGGATGATGTCGCGCGCGCTATCGTTGCGGGCAATCATCTTGGCGCCGAAGCGGCCGCGCGCGTGCTTGAGGAACCCGTCGAACAGGTCGTTCTTCTGCTTGGTGTAGAGCGACGCGCCGGAGCGTTTGACGTGTTCGCGCAGGTGGATGGTGAGGCGGATCGCGCCAGCTTCGACGCCGGAGAGATGCAGCGTGACGAGGATGTGGGGCGTGCCGTCCAGCGCCACCAGGTCGGCCTGGTCGTCGATCTGGACCCAGCGGCGCATCTGCGCCTCGCTGCCGGTCCAGAAGATGCCGCGCTCGGCAAAGCTGCGAAAGACGGTGCGGAAGGTTTGCCGCGAGAGCGTTTCGATCTCGGCGTCGGTCCGCTCGGGAAAGCACAGGCGCAGGTTGGTCTGCACCACGCGGCGCCGGCTGCTGGGAATGAGGTAGAGCAGGCTGCCCAGGCCTTCGCCGAAGCGTGCCACGAGCGGATAGGGAAGCTTGCCCAGCACGGTCAAGAGGCCGATGCCAAGCCAGGTGAAAATACGGCTCATCTTTGGTCGTTGGAGAGAGAGGCGGGTGCCGGTGCCGGCACCTCCAGGGGGTTGTGCGAGGCGTCGGCCGCCGGGGCCCGAGGGGGCTCCGCGGGCGGCAACTGCGCGCCGCCTGGATGCTTGTAGCGGTTGTAGCCCCACAGGTACTGCGTCGGGCATGCCTTCACCAGCTTCTCGACGGCCGCGTTGATCACCGCGACGGCTTCGGCCTGGTCATCGGGCAGCCGGTCCTTGATGACCTGCATATGGCCGAGGAAGCCGGCGCCGCGCGGCAGGCGCTCTGCAAAAATCACCGCGATTGGCGCACCCGTGAGCTGCTGCAGGCGCTGCACCAGCGTCATGGTGTAGGCTGGCTTGCCAAAAAACGGCGCCCAGGCGCCTTCGCCGCCGGTTGGGACCTGGTCGGGCAGGATGCCGATGGCCTCGCCTCGCTTGAGCGCCTTGACCAGCATGCGCACGCCGCGCGGCAGCGCCGGCGCCATGGCCAGGTTGGGGCGGGTGCGCATCTTGACGATCCAGTCGCGCAGCCAGGCCTGGTGTGGCGGCTTGTACAGGGCCGTGACCGGATGCCGCAGGGCAAATGCCTGTGGAAGCACTTCGAAGCAGCCAAGATGCGGCACCAGGATGATCAGCCCGCGGCCCTGCGCCATCAGCTTGTCGAGTTCCGGCCAGAGCCGGTCGGCAAAGCCGTACATGCGCACCTCGGGATTGCGCCGGCTCCAGAAATAGGGCATTTCCAGGATCATGCGCCCCGTCGAGCGGGCCGCCTCCGCCACCATTGCATCGCTGGCGTCAGGGTAGGCATGGCGAAGGTTTTCCCTGAGCCGCGTGCCATAACGTCCCGGCAGGCGTGCCGCCAGCAATCCGAGCGCACCGCCGATGGCGTGCAGCCAGGAGAGCGGCAAGCGGGAAATCAGCCAGAACAGAAAGGTCATCGAATTGCGATAGCGGCCCGGCGGGCCGGGTGGGTCATTAATGTTTTGCCGGGCGCTGCCGTTAGTGGGGCAATCAAAATGAATCTGGTGTTGTTACGGGGCCCACCGTACGGCTTGCACTGCCTGCAGGCTCGCGCCAGGCCGGAAACGCGTCGCCTATCGGGTGGCGCGGCCTGGCCGCGACAGCGTCCGGTATTTGGCAGGTGTGCCAGAAAACCGGGGTGCTGCAGCGTAGCTTGCAGGCGCGTATAATAGCGCGTATCGCCGAGTTAACTGACAACTTGCGGGGCGATACCGTTCTACCGGAACGGCATGAAAATACCGCTAAAGCGTCGCCGCCCGGGCTTAGAGGTTGGCGCGCAATAGCCAAACCTGGAGAAAAGTTCGTGGCAAACGACTTCTTGTTCACTTCGGAATCCGTCTCCGAAGGCCATCCCGATAAGGTCGCCGACCAAATTTCCGATGCTGTCCTCGATGCCATCCTGGCCCAGGACAAGTACGCGCGCGTGGCCGCTGAAACGCTGTGCAACACCGGCCTGGTTGTCCTGGCCGGGGAAATCACCACGACCGCCAACGTCGACTACATCCAAGTTGCGCGCGACACCATCAAGCGCATCGGCTACGACAACACCGAATACGGCATCGACTACAAGGGCTGTGCAGTGCTGGTCGCTTACGACAAGCAATCGCCTGACATCGCCCAAGGCGTGGACCGCGCCTCCGACGACTACCTGAACCAGGGTGCCGGCGACCAGGGCCTGATGTTTGGCTACGCCTGCGATGAAACGCCGGAGCTGATGCCTTTCCCGATCTATTATTCGCACCGCCTGGTCGAGCGCCAGTCGCAACTGCGCCGCGATGGCCGCCTGCCCTGGCTGCGTCCCGACGCCAAGTCGCAGGTGACCGTGCGTTACGTCGACGGCCGCCCGCACAGCGTGGATACCGTGGTGCTGTCGACCCAGCATTCGCCGGATATCACCCAGGCGCAGATCCGTGAAGCCGTGATCGAGGAGATCATCAAGCCGGTGCTGCCGGCCGAGATGCTCAAGGACACCAAGTACCTGGTGAACCCGACCGGCCGCTTCGTCATCGGCGGCCCGCAGGGCGATTGTGGCCTGACCGGCCGCAAGATCATCGTCGACACCTACGGCGGCGCTTCGCCCCACGGTGGCGGTGCTTTCTCGGGCAAGGACCCGTCCAAGGTCGACCGCTCGGCAGCCTATGCTGCCCGCTATGTCGCCAAGAACGTGGTTGCCGCCGGCCTGGCGCGCCAGTGCCAGGTGCAGGTCAGCTACGCCATCGGCGTGGCCCGCCCGATCAATGTGACGGTGTACACCGAAGGCACGGGCAAGATCTCCGACGAGGCGATCGCCGCGCTGGTGCAAGAGCACTTCGACCTGCGCCCGAAGGGCATCGTGCAGATGCTTGACCTGCTGCGCCCGATCTACGAGAAGACCGCTGCCTATGGCCACTTTGGCCGCGAAGAGCCGGAATTCTCGTGGGAAGCAACCGACAAGGTCGCGCTGCTGCGCGCTGCTGCCGGCCTGTAAGGCTGCGGCGAACCTCGCATCGGAAAAGCACCGCCTTCGGGCGGTGTTTTTTTTCGCGCTTGCGGTGGCGTTCCTGGCTTGCCACTGCCTTGTCCTGGATCAAGCGGGGCAAGGCGGGGCGTGGCGCGCCATGGCCGCGAGGGTAGAATCGCGGGATGGCAAGGCGGCCCGGCGAGTGGCGCTTTGTTCGCCTGCCGCGGCGCGCGCGCACGCGCGCTCACGACCGCCGGAGCCCGCATACCGAGGATGCCCAATGTCACTTGATTCGACCCTTACCCCTTCCACGCCCCCCCCTGCCACTGCGCTCGGGGCGGCCGCGCCCGGGTTCAACCTGATCCGGCCCCAGCCCTATACCGAGTGGGCTCCGCAACTCGATGCCGGCACCAAGGCGGGGTTGCGCCGCGAGCTGGAGCAGGGCGCCGTGCTGTTCTTCCCCCAGCTGCGCTTCCAGTTCGAGCCTGGCGAGGAGCGTTTCCTGGACAGCCGCTGGTCGGACGGCAAGTCAAAGAACATCAACCTGCGCGCCAACGACCAGGCCGTGCGCGGTGCGACGGGCGGCGAGCAGGACCTGAAAGACCTGTACGTGCTGATTCGCCGCTATGCCGAGTACAGCGAGAAACTCGTGCTCAGCCTGTTCCCTGAATATGGCCCGCATATGGTGCGTGCCGGCACCTCGTTGCGCCCGAGCGAGATCGCCGGGCGGCCGGTGAGCTGGCGCAAGGACGACACGCGGCTGCATGTGGACTCGTTCCCGTCGAACCCGATGCTGGGCCAGCGGCTGCTGCGCGTGTTCCACAACATTGACCCGCAGGCGCCGCGCGTGTGGCGGGTGGGCGAGCCGTTTGGCGATTTCGCCAAGCGTTTTGTCCCGAAGACCAAGGGCATGTGGCCGGGGCAGGCGCGGGTCATGGAGATGCTGCATATCACCAAGCGCCGGCGCTCGGAGTACGACCATCGGATGCTGCAGTTGCACGATCTTGCGAAGGCCGACCTGGAGTATCAGGCCAATGTGCCGCAGCAGGAATTTCAGTTCCCGCCCGGGTCGACCTGGATTGTATTCAGCGACCAGGTGCTGCATGCGGCTATGCGGGGCCGGGCCATGATGGAGCAGACTTACTACCTGTCGCCGAAGGCGATTTCAGACCATACGCATTCACCGGAAGCGGTGCTGGCGCGGATGCTGGGGCGGCCGATGGTGGTGGGTTGAGTCTGGGTGGTCGTTACGCCAGCGGGCCGGAAAACACCACGGGCTTCGCTTTGCGTGGCTCCTAGATAAGCCACCCCTCTCCCCGGCCCTCTCCCCCTGAGGGGAGAGGGAGAGACAGCCGTCGTCAGGGCGCGCCGCGTTGGCCCGTTCGGCGGCTTCGATCAACGCCGCAGGTTTTCCTTGTCATTCAGCGCATCAGCAGCTTGATCATCGTTTCAAACCGCTTGCCATAAGGCGGCTTCAGCAGCCCGGCGCCATTGATGCCGGATTGGCGGAAGATCGGCTTGAGCTTGGAGAAGGTCTCAAAGCCCGCCTGGCCGTGATATGCGCCCATGCCGCTGGGGCCCACGCCGCCGAAGGGGAGGTCTTCCTGGGCGATATGCAGCAGCGTTTCGTTGATGCTGACGCCGCCCGCCACGGTTTGCGCCATGACGTGGTCGATCGTGCGGCGGTCTTTCTCGAACAGGTAGAGCGCCAGCGGGCGTGGGCGGGCGTTGATGTAGTCGATGGCCTCTTCCAGCGTGCGGTAGGTCACCAGCGGTAGCACCGGGCCAAAGATTTCCTCGCGCATCACGGTGGCGTCGGCGGGGACATCCAGCAGCAGCACTGGCGCGAGGCGGCGGCGCTCCGGGTCCGATGGCACCTGCGACAGCGGCACCACGCGCGCCCCGGCGCGGGCGGCATCGCTCACCAGGCCGTCCAGCCGCGCGAAGTGCCTCGGGCTGATGATGGTGGTGTAGTCGGGGTTGCCCGCATGGCCCGGCTGGCCCGGCAGGTCCGGATAGAGGCGGGCGGCGCAGGCGCGGGCGGCTTCGACGAAGGGCTCGCGCAGTGCCTCGGGCAGCAGCACATAGTCCGGCGCGATGCAGGTCTGGCCGGCGTTGAGCAGCTTGCCCACCAGGATGCGTTCGACCGCGCGTTCCAGATCGGCGCCAGGGCCGACGATGGCCGGCGATTTGCCGCCCAGTTCTAGCGTGACCGGCGTGAGGTTGGCGGCCGCCGCACGCATCACATGGTGGCCGACCTGGGTTGAGCCGGTAAACAGCAGGTGATCGAAGGGCAGGGCGGAAAAAGCGCTCGCCACTTCCGCGTCGCCATTGATCACCGTGACCTCGTCGGCGGCGAAAGCCTGTTGCGCCAGGCGCGCGAACAGCGCGGCGAAGCGCGGCGTGTACTCGGAGAGCTTGACCATGGCGCGGTTGCCCGCGACCAGCGCGCCCACCAGCGGGCCCACGGTCAGGTAGAGCGGGTAGTTCCACGGCACCACGATGCCGATCACGCCCAGCGGTTGCGGCATCAGCCGCGATGTAGCGGGCTTGAACCACAGCCCGGTGCGCATGCGCCGCACCCGCATCCAGCGCTTGCCATGACGCAGCGCATCGTCGATCCCGGCCACGCTGGGAAAGGCTTCGAGCAGCGCGGTTTCCTGGCGCGGGCGGTTGCCGAAATCGGCGCTGATGGCTTGCGAGATCTCGTCCATGTGCCCGGTCACCAGCTTGCGCAGGCGCCGCAGCCGGTCGGCGCGCACGGCCCAGGCCGGGGCCTGGTCGCGGCGCGAGGCGGCGCGCATGGCGTCGAATACGGATGACATCTCGGGCACTTCTCTCATGTCGCGCTCTCCTTGGGGTCGTGCGCTGCCCTTGGCGCGCGCGGCGTTTCGATCCCCGCACCATATGCCATGCGGCGGCGCCTGACAATGGAGGCCGGCCACTAGCCGCGTGCTTCAAACAACCGTATACACCGACCCGCCTTCGTCCTTTCCAGTGCCCTGGCAAAGCCCTACACTGATTTCGCGGCATGCTTTCGGCGTGCCAGCCAGACCGGGTTGACCGGCATGCGCGGCCTGCCGAAGCGTTCGGCGCAACCCCGGCACACTGACCTCGGACCAGGCGGGGAAACGGATGGAAACCACCTTTGACTATCTCGTCGTTGGCGGCGGTTCGGCGGGGTGTGCCCTGGCCGGGCGGCTGGCCGACAGCGGCAGCGACAGCGTGGCTGTGCTCGAGACCGGCGGCCACGATCACCATGTGCTGGTGTCGACGCCGGCGGGCTGCGCCGCCATGCTGCCACGTGCCGGCAGCCATAATTACGGCTACCGCACCGTTGCGCAGCCCGGGCTGAACGGGCGCCGTGGCTACCAGCCGCGCGGGCGTGGCCTGGGGGGCAGTTCCTCGCTCAATGCCATGATCTACACGCGAGGCACGCCGGCGGACTACGACCGCTGGGCTTCGGCCGGCTGCGACGGCTGGGCCTGGGACGATGTGCTGCCCTATTTCCGCCGGGCCGAATGCAATGAGCGCGTGACCGGGCGCGACGACGATCCCTGGCACGGCGGCAGCGGCCCGCTCCATGTGTCGGACCTGCGCACGCCCAATCCCTTTGGCCAGCGCTTTATCGAGGCGGCCCAGCAGGCTGGCTATCGCCGCAACGACGACTTCAACGGCGTGGACCAGGAGGGCGCTGGCTGGTACCAGGTGACCCAGCATGGCGGCGAGCGCTGGAATGCCGCGCGCGCCTACCTGCACCGCGGCGACACCGCAGACCGCGCCAGCAATGGCGGGCGCGAGAACCTGGCTGTGATGACGGGCGCGCAGGTGCTGCGCATCGCGTTCGAAGGCCGCCACGCGGTGGGGGTGGTGGCGCGGCTGGATGGCCGCGAGACCCTGTTGCGGGCGCGCCGCGAGGTGATCGTGTCGGCCGGCGCGTTCGGCTCGCCGCAACTGCTGATGGTGTCAGGCGTCGGCCCTGCCTCGCATCTGCGCGAGCTAGGCATTCCCGTGGTGCACGACCTGCCTGGCGTGGGCGCCAACCTGCAGGACCATCTCGACGTCATCGTGCACAAGCGGGTGGCGGCGTCCGAGCTGTTCGGCGTCTCGGTGGGCGGCGCGTTTCGCCTGCTGGCCGAGATATTGCGCTACCGGCGCGAGCGCACCGGCATGCTGACTTCCAATTTTGCCGAGGCAGGCGCCTTCCTGAAGAGCCACGCCGGGCTGGACGAGCCGGACCTGCAACTGCATTTCGTGGTCGGCATGGCCGACGACCATATGCGCCGAATCCACCTGGGCCATGGCTATTCCTGCCACGTTTGCGTACTGCGCCCGAAAAGCCGGGGCGAGGTACGGCTGGCTTCGCCCGATATCCGCGAGGCGCCGATGATCGACCCGTGCTTCCTGTCGGACCCGCGGGATCTCGACGGCCTGGTGGCCGGCGTGCGGATTGTGCGCCGAATCCTGGCCCAGCCGCAACTGGCGGCGTTCGGCGGCAAGGAGCTGTATTCGGCGCACTTGCCAGCCGATGGCGGCGACGACAGCGCGATCCGCGCGATGATCCGCGCCCATGCCGATACCATCTACCATCCCGTCGGGACGTGCCGCATGGGCATGGACGAATACGCGGTGGTCGATCCGCAACTGCGCGTGCGGGGCGTGGAAGGCTTGCGCGTGGTGGATGCGTCGATCATGCCGACGCTGATTGGCGGCAACACCAATGCGCCGGCCATCATGATCGGCGAGCGCGCGCATGACCTGATCCGGCACGGCCCGCGCGTGGTGTTGCGGATGGCGGAGGTATTGGCCGTGTGAAGGGCCGTGTGAAGGGCGGGGGTCCGCCCCTCACACCCGCGCTCAGGCTGTAGCCAGGCGGAAGGTCGATACCGTGTCGCGCAGCTTGCCGGCCTGGTCATCCAGCGACTGCGCGGCTGCGGCCGCTTCTTCCACCAGCGCGGCATTTTGCTGCGTGACTTCGTCCATCTGGCCCACCGCCTGGTTGACCTGCTCGATGCCCGCGCTTTGCTCGTCGGAGGCAGCAGCGATCTCGGCAATGATGTCCGATACGCGCTTCACCGCGTTCTGGACTTCGCTCATGGTCTTGCCGGCATCCTCGGCTTGCGCCGAGCCCATGCGCACAGTGTTGACCGAGCTGTCGATCAGGTCCTTGATTTCCTTGGCGGCGCTGGACGAGCGCTGCGCCAGGCTGCGCACCTCGCCGGCCACCACCGCGAAGCCCCGGCCTTGTTCGCCGGCGCGCGCGGCTTCCACCGCGGCATTGAGCGCCAGGATGTTGGTCTGGAAGGCGATGCCCTCGATCAGGCTGGTGATCTCCGCGATGCGGTTGGAACTGGTGCTGATCGCGCCCATGGTTTGCACCATCTGCTGCACGGCGGTGCTGCCGTGTTCGGCCACGCTGGCGGCATTGCCAGCCAGGCCGCTCGCCTGGCGCGCGTTGTCGGCGTTCTGGCGCACGGTGGTGGTGAGCTCTTCCATGCTCGATGCGGTCTGCTCCAGCGAGGCAGCCTGTTGTTCGGTCCGTGCCGACAAATCGGTATTGCCCGCGGCGATCTGGCGTGCCGCCACGCCGACGGAGTCGGTCGAATGGCGCACCTCGCGCAGCGCCACGGCTACCCGCTCCAGCAGGCGGTTGAAGGCAGCCGCGGTACGGCCGATCTCGTCCAGGCGGCCCACCGGTGCGCGGCGTTCCAGGTCCAGGGAGTCGCTGACGTATTCCAGGGTCTCCTCGATTTCGGCCAGGCTGCCGTGGATGCGGCGATACAGCGTCACGGCCAGCAAGCCGGTGACCAGCACTGCCACGACGATGACCGCCGAGAACACGCGAACCGCCGTGGTGTACTGCTCGCGATTTTGCGTCACGGCGAGCTCGCCCAGGTCGCCGTTATAGTTGATGTGATCGTCGATTGCCTTGCGCAAGGCGATCGATGCGTCGTTCAGTTCGCCGCTCACCAGCATGGCGTGGGCCGTGGCGAAATCGTTGGCGCGCGATTTCTCCAGCATGGCGGCACGCCCGGCGCGGTAGCGCTTGAGCGCGGCGCGGTCGGCTTCGAGCATCTTGCGGTCGGTATCGTCGCTGATGTCGTCGCGCTCATACTTTGCGGCGGTGGTGTCGAACTTCTCGTCGGCGCGGGCCAGGGCGGCTTCCGCTTCGGCCTTGGCCTTGGGGTCTTCGCTCATGGCGTGCCTGTAAAGCGAGATACGCATGGCGTTGACGTTGTCCTTGAGGGTGCCCAGGGTGCGTACGCTACCTAGCGTGTTGTCGTTGAAGTACTCAAAGCGCTGTTCCGACTCGCTGAGTTGCCAGATGCCGCCGAGGCCCACAACGAGCAAGGCGAGCAGGGCCAAGGATAAAGATAGCAACAGGCGTTGGCTGATGTTCATGTCGGGATGTCGGCACCCGCCGTGTAGCAGGGCGCGCCGCTTGGTCATTTAAAGGGGATCAATACGCACTTATGTATTAAGTGCATGACATTAATACCAAGGGATTTACGGCAGGACCTGCGCCGCCTGTAGCGCGATGGCCAGAAAAAAAAAGCGTGACGAGGCGTGTGGCGCGGCCGCGTGCCTCAGGCCGGCCAGGCACGTGCGATCACCCGCGCCAGCGCGGTATCGTCGCCCTCCAGCGTGCCGAACACGCGGCCATGCTGGCGTCCCAGCCGGCTGGCCACGAAGCGCTCGGCATCGTCGGTGTCGGCGTGGGCGAGCATCAGCGCCGCTTGCGCGGTCAGCACCAGGCCCTGGGCAAAGCGCCGCGCGCCGGCTTCGAGGTGATCCGGCGCGTCGCGCAGCATCGCCTGCAGCGAGGCGAGTTCGGCCCGCACCGCCGGATGGCCGCCGGCGCGCCGGCCGAGGTCCCGCAATAGCCGCCCCGCGTCCTCGGGATTGCGCTGGAGCGCGCGCAGCACGTCCAGGCACATGATGTTGCCGGAGCCCTCCCAGATCGAGTTGACCGGCGCCTCGCGGTACAGCCGCGCCATCGGGCCTTCCTCCACGTAGCCGTTGCCGCCCCACACCTCCATGGCTTCGCCCGTCACCTCGATGGCGCGCTTGCAGACCCAGAACTTGGCCGCCGGCGTGACGATGCGCTTCCAGGCGGCGGCCAGCGGATCGGCATCGGCGCGCTCGAAGGCGTGCGCCAGTTCCATCATGAGCAGGGTCGCGGCCTGGCTTTCCAGCGCCAGGTCGGCCAGCACGTTGCGCATCAGCGGCTGCTCCGCCAGCAGGCGGCCGAACGCCATGCGATGCCGCGCGTGATGGATGGCCTGCACCAGCGCCGCGCGGATGATGGCGGCGCTGCCGATCACGCAATCCAGCCGGGTATAAGTGGCCATCTCGATGATGGTCGGGATGCCGCGGCCTTCCTCGCCGATCAGGATGCCGGTGGCCTCGCGGAATTCCACTTCGCTGCTGGCGTTGGAGCGGTTGCCCAGCTTGTCCTTGAGACGCTGGATCTGCACCGGGTTCTTGCTGCCGTCGTCGCGAAAGCGCGGCACGAAGAAGCACGACAGCGGCCCATCCTCCGCGCCCATGCGCGCCACCACCAGGTGGGCATCGCACATCGGGGCGGAGAAAAACCACTTGTGCCCGGTGATCGCGTACTCCGCGCCGCGGCCCTCGCCACGTACGGCGCGCGCGACGGTGGTGTTGCTGCGCACATCGGAGCCGCCTTGCTTTTCCGTCATGCCCATGCCGATCATCACGGCGTGCTTGTCGCGCCAGGGCAGGTCGCGCGGATCGTGCTCGGTGGCAAACAGCTTCGGCCCCAGTTCCGCGAACAGCGCCGCTTCCTTCTGCAGCACCGGGATGCTGGCGAACGTCATGGTGGGCGGGCACAGGGATCCGGATTCGGCCTGCGCCTGCAGGAAATAGCCGGCGGCGCGCGCCACCCACGCGCCCTCCCTGGGCTGCGCGAACGGCAGCGCTTGCAACTGCTGGCTGCGCAGCAGGGCCAGCAAGGCGTGCCATGCTGGCGGAAATTCCACTTCGTCGATGCGCTCGCCGGTGCGGCTGTGCGTATGCAGCTCGGGCGCGTGGCGATTGGCCTCGGCCGCCCACTGCTGCACATCGGGTTTGCCCAGGCGCGCGCCGAAGGCATCGAGCGCACTGGCGTGCCAGCCGCCTCCAAGCCGCTCCAGCGCGGCGCGCAGCGCGGGGTCGCCGGTGAACAGGTTGTAGCCGGTCAGGTCCGGGACCTGGTTGAACACGCGGTGGGTGGCGGCTTCGGTCATGAGGTCTCCTGTGCAGTCTTCTGCGCGCGCGGCGCATGGGCATGCCTGATTGCATGGTAGAGCAAGCGGCGCGCTATGTGCGCGGGCTCGCGCTGTGTCCGGCCCCCAACACTTTGCGCCGTCATGGCAGGGCTCGCGGGCCGGGCGCTTGCCGTTCGCCGCTCCCCAGAGATACACTGCACGCTCCCTTCTCGACGCTGCTGCGCAGAAGGTACTTTTTGCCCCGGTTCCCCGGAGGCACTCCCGTACCTTGTATTCCCAGCAGCCATGTCCTCACTTCCCCGTCTTGAAAAAGCCCTGCAGCGCCAGGGCATCCATGTCGAGCGCAGCCAGGGTGTCTATCACCTGCGCAACGAACACGCGCAAGCCTCGGTGCTGTTGCCCGCCACGCTTGCCCTGGAAGCGAAGGCCGTACGGCAGTTGCTCGACTTCGCCGCGGTGCGTTCTGCGGACGGCCACCACGGCGTTTGCAAAGCCTGCGCCACGCCGGACTTTCATCCCGGCGGCATCGCGCCGGTAGGATCGATCGTTGCCACCGACGCGGATTTCGTCATTCCCGCCGCGATCGGTACCGACATCAACTGCGGCATGCGCCTGATCACCACAGGCCTGAAGCAAGCCGCCCTGCTGCCGCAGCAGGATGCCCTTGTGAGCAGGCTGACGCGTGCCCTGCTCGATAACGGCCGCGACGTGCCGGTGCATAGCGCCGCATTCCGTGCCTTGTTCGACGAGGGACCCGCCGCGTTCATCGATCGCGTGGCCCCCCAAGGCTTGTGGGCGCAGGTCGATCGTGACCGGCTGGAGGCCGAACTTGCCGCTTGCGTCGGGCTGGATGCGTTTGGCGGCAGTGCCCGCTATGCGCGGGATGCGCACGTCGGCAATCGCGAGGTCTTTCGCGATCCCTGTCTCGGCACGCCGGGCGGGGGCAATCATTTTGTCGAACTGCAGGTCGTGGACGAGATTTTCGACAGGCACGCCGCGTATCGCGTTGGCCTGGCGCCCGGCGATGTCGTGGCGATGATCCACAGTGGCTCGCGCGATGTCGGCTTCTACGTGGGCCGGCGCTGGATGGACCGGGCGCGCCAGGCCTGGCCCACCGGCCTGAAGCATCCGACTAGCGGGCTGTACGGCTTGGCGGGCAGCCTGGCGCACGAGTACCTGGTGGCCATGGGTACGGCGGCACGCTATGCCTGGGCCAACCGGGTAGTGCTGGCCGAACTCGTGCGCAAGGAGCTGGCCGAATTGTGCGGCGCGACGGCTTCGCGACTGGTGGTCGACGTGCCGCATAACGTGGTGCTGCGCGAAAACGGCCTCAATATCCACCGCAAGGGCGCGACACCCGCGCATGACGGCGACCTGGCCCTGATCCCCGGTTCCATGGGGGATGCTTCCTATATAGTGAGCGGTTTGGGTCACACCGATTGGCTCTCGTCATGCAGCCACGGCGCCGGCCGCAGTGTCCGGCGCCAGGCCTTGCGCCGCTTGAAAAGCGATCATGCCAACGCCGAGTGGCGCTGCGTCACGCTGCGCGAGGAGCGCAGGGTGGAAGAAGCGCCCGAGGCCTACAAGCCGATCGGTCCGGTGCTGCAGGCACAGGAAGAGGCCGGGCTGATCGAAGCCGTGGCGCGGTTGAAGCCTTGGGTGACCTTCAAGGCTTGAAATCACGGCGGTGCTCGAATGGTGTTCGAATGGCAGTGCATGCGCACGCTAAGTCATGGTGCATTGCAGCGTAATGGTGTGCATGCCATTGTCTGGGGGGCCGCATGGCCCTCAGCCATACCTCGACGCACGACACTCCAGATTGAAACAGGGGTGGTCAAGCCCCGAGCCTTGTGCTTAAATTCACCCCGTTGGATGAAACAGGGGTGCCGTACGGATGGGCCGTGCGGCTGAGAGAGTCCCTTCGAACCCGATCCGGCTAGTACCGGCGTGGGAAGTTTCATGGTTACCGAACAGCTCCTGCCTTCTCCAAGGCACATGACCCGGCCACACCGCCGCGGCCATGCTCACAGGGCTCCTGGTTTCGTCCATCCCCGCAAGAGAGAGGACGACACCCATGGCCCGCACAAATACCGCCCCCGCCGCATCTTTCGAGTCGCTTGAAACCGATCTCGACAAAAAGTTTGCCTATCCGGCATCCAGCAAGACCTACCTGACCGGCAGCCGCCCCGATATCCGCGTGCCGCTGCGCACGATCCTGCAGACGTCCACGCGCACGGACAAGGGCGAGATGTCCAATCCGCCGATTCCCGTGTATGACACGTCGGGCCCGTACAGCGATCCGGACATCCATATCGACCTGAAGGCCGGCTTGCCCTCGGTACGCGGCAAGTGGATCGAAGAGCGCGGCGACACCGAAGTGCTGTCCGGCCTGTCGTCGGAGTACGGCCTGGCGCGCGCCGCCGATCCGGCCACCGCCCACCTGCGCTTTGCCCAGCTGACCAACCCGCGCCGCGCCAAGGCCGGCGCCAACGTGTCGCAGATGCACTATGCACGCCGCGGCATCATCACGCCCGAGATGGAATACGTGGCGCTGCGCGAGTCGCTGAACCTGCAAGCGCTGTACGACAAGCCCGAATACAAGGCGTTGCTGCGCCAGCACCCCGGCAATGCGCTGGGTGCCGCGCTGCCGCTGCGCCCGGAAGACATGACGCCGGAATTCGTGCGCCGCGAAATCGCTGCCGGCCGCGCCATCATTCCCGCCAACATCAACCACACCGAGCTGGAGCCGATGGCGATCGGGCGCAATTTCCGCGTCAAGATCAACGGCAACCTGGGCAACTCCGCCGTGACGTCGTCGCTGGCCGAGGAAGTGGAAAAGATGGTGTGGTCGATCCGCTGGGGCGCCGACACCATCATGGACCTGTCCACCGGCAAGCACATCCATGAGACCCGCGAGTGGATCCTGCGCAACTCGCCGGTGCCTATCGGCACGGTGCCCATCTACCAGGCGCTGGACAAGACCGGCGGCGTCGCCGAGGACCTGACCTGGGAAATGTTCCGCGACACGCTGATCGAGCAGGCGGAGCAGGGCGTGGACTACTTCACCATCCACGCCGGCGTGCTGCTGCGCTATGTGCCGATGACCGCGGACCGTGTCACGGGCATCGTCTCGCGCGGTGGTTCGATCATGGCCAAGTGGTGCCTGGCGCATCACAAGGAAAACTTCCTGTACACGCACTTCGACGAGATCTGCGAAATCATGAAGGCGTACGACGTGTCGTTCAGCCTGGGTGATGGCCTGCGTCCGGGTTGTATCGCCGACTCCAACGACGATGCACAGTTCGGTGAGCTGCGCACGCTCGGCGAGCTGACCGACAAGGCCTGGAAGCACGATGTGCAGGTCATGATCGAAGGCCCGGGCCACGTGCCGCTGCAACGCATCCAGGCCAATATGGATGAAGAGCTCAAGCACTGCTATGAGGCCCCGTTCTACACGCTTGGACCGCTGGTGACGGACATCGCCCCCGGCTATGACCACATCACCAGCGGCATCGGTGCGGCCAACATCGGCTGGATGGGCACCGCCATGCTGTGCTACGTCACGCCGAAGGAACACCTGGGCTTGCCGGACAAGGAAGACGTGCGCGAAGGCATCATCACCTACAAGATCGCCGCTCACGCGGCCGACCTTGCCAAGGGCTGGCCGGGCGCGCAGCTGCGCGACAACGCACTGTCCAAGGCACGTTTCGAGTTCCGCTGGGAAGACCAGTTCAACCTCGGCCTGGACCCGGAACGCGCGCGTTCGTACCACGACGCCACGCTGCCGGCCGAAGGCGCCAAGATCGCGCATTTCTGCTCGATGTGCGGTCCCAAGTTCTGCTCGATGAAGATCACGCAGGAAGTGCGCGACTACGCTGCCTCGCTCAAGCCCGAAGCCGAGCAAGGCATGCAGGAAAAGTCGATCGAGTTCGTCAAGAGCGGCAGCAAGATCTACTCGTAAGGCGTAGGGCCATGGTGCGGCGCATGCCCGTGCAGCGCCGCACGCGAAGTACCGTGCCCCTTCCCCGAAGGGGCACGCCATGACTTAAAGGAGGCCGGTGCTCGCCGCGCCATCGCGGCGAGCACCGGCACAACCATCCCCATGACAACGCAGTCGTTTGATGTGGCCGTGCTCGGCGCCGGCCTGGCCGGGCGCCTTTCCGCCTGGCAACTGGTGCGTGCCGGCCTGCGCGTGGCGCTGGTCGAGCGCGGTGGCCCCGACGGCGTTGGCTCCGCCGCGCACGTCGCCGCGGCAATGCTCGCGCCCCTGGCGGAATCCGCCATTGCCGAGCGCCGCATCGTCGAGCTTGGCACCGCCAGCGTCGACCTCTGGCGCGCCTGGGTAGCCGAAATGCCGGAACCCGTGTTCTTCCAGGAAGACGGCACGCTGGTGGTATGGCATACCCGCGACCGCAGCGAGATGTCGCTGTTTACCAGCCGGGTGCGCGCCGTGGCGCCGCCCGAACTGGTGGCCGAGCGCATGCGCGCGCTGGACGGCAATGGCGTGGCCGCGCTCGAGCCCGCGCTCGCGGGCCGTTTCTCCCAGGGACTGCTGCTGGCCGGCGAAGGCCAGCTGGACAATCGCGGCACGCTGCGCGCATTGCTGGCTTGCGCGGTGGCAAGCGGGCTGCATTGCGTCTGGGAGGCTGGTGAAATCGAAGCGGGCGACCTGCCCGCGCTGGGTATCTGCGCGCGCACCGTGCTGGATTGCCGTGGCCTGGGCGCCCGCGCCGCCTGGCCGGGGCAGCCCGCCGCGCACGGCAGCATGCCGGGATTACGCGGCCTGCGCGGTGAAGTCGTGCGTGTGCACGCACCCGAGGTCAAGCTGCATCGCCCGGTGCGCCTGCTGCACCCGCGTTACCCGATCTATATCGCGCCCAAGCCCAACGACCTCTACGTGATCGGCGCCACCGAGCTTGAAAGCGAAGATGATTCGCCGATGAGCGTGCGCTCCGCGCTGGAGCTGCTTTCCGCGGCGTATTCGCTGCACCCCGCCTTTGGCGAGGCGCGCGTGCTGGAACTCAATGTGCAGCGCCGCCCGACGCGCCCGGACCACCTGCCGGCCATCCGGGTCGACCAGCATGCCCGCATCGTGCGCCTCAATGGCCTGTACCGGCACGGCTTCCTGATCGCCCCGGCGGTCACCGAGGCCGCCTGCCAGGTGGTGCGGGCTCTGCTCGACGACGATCCTGCCGCGCATGCCGTGCCCGCTTCGGTGCGCTGGCCGGGCATGATCGCGGCCGCGCTCGATACCGTCGCCGGCTCGCCGGTGCTGCACTGAACGACAATGACCATGGATATCCTGCTCAACGGCCGTCCGCTCGCCCTTGCCGATAACGCCACGCTGGCCGATGCGGTGGCGGGCGCCGGCATCGCGCCGCCATTTGCCGCCGCGCTCAACGGCCAGTTCGTGCCACGCGCCGCGCATGCGGCCACCGTGCTCGCCGCCGGCGATCGTATCGACCTCGTGCAACCCGTGACGGGAGGCTGACCCCAAATGACCTTCAATTCCGCAGAACCCCGGCGCGACCTGTTCGCCGACCCCTTCGTGCTCTATGGCGAGTCGTTTGCCTCGCGCCTGTTGCTGGGTACCGCGCGCTATCCGTCTCCCGCCACGCTGCAGGCCGCGGTGGAGGTGGCCCGGCCCGCCATGCTGACGGTGGCGCTGCGCCGCCAGGGCTCGGTCGGCGATGGCGAGGGCGGCCAGGCTTTCTGGCAGATGCTGCGCTCGCTGAACGTGCCGGTGCTGCCCAATACCGCTGGCTGCATGGCGCCGCAGGAAGCCATCACCACCGCCATGATGGCGCGCGAAGTGTTCGAGACCGACTGGATCAAGCTTGAGCTGGTGGGCGACGATTACACGCTGCAGCCCGATACGCTCAACCTGCCCGCCGTGGCCGAGACGCTGATCAAGGAGGGCTTCAAGGTGCTGCCGTATTGCACGGAGGACCTCGTGCTGTGCCGCCGCCTGCTGGACGTGGGCTGCCAGGCGCTGATGCCCTGGGCCGCGCCCATCGGCACCGGGAAGGGCGCCGTCAATCCGCACGCCATGCGCCTGTTGCGCGAACGCTTGCCGGATACCCCGCTGATCGTCGACGCTGGCCTCGGGCTGCCGTCGCACGCGGCCCAGGTGCTGGAGTGGGGCTACGATGGCGTGCTGCTGAACACCGCCGTGGCGCAGGCTGCCTATCCGGTCAACATGGCACGCGCCTTCGCGCTGGCTGTGGACGCGGGCCGCACCGCCTACCTGGCCGGCCCCATGCCGGAGCGCGATATCGCGCAGGCCAGCACGCCGGTGGTGGGCATGCCGTTCTGGCACGCCGAAGGCGCGGAGGACCGCGCATGACCCGCAATCTTCTCCCGGCCGGCATCGACGCCGCGCTGCGCGACACGCTGCTGGCGCGCTATGGCGCCACCTTCGGCACCAGCGACAAGGCCTGGCGCGCGTGGGTGCAGGGCAACGCCCCCGCCGCGCTCGGCGATGCCGACGTGGTGCTGTTCGACGGCGAGGCCGACGAGGCCACGCTGGCGCGCATTGCCGGCGCCGGCGCCATCGCCATCGAGAGCGACCGCGAAGGCGGGCAATGGAGCGACACCGTGCGCTCGCCGATGGGCACCTGGGTCTTCAATGCCCATGCCGACGACGACACCGCGCATTCGCCGGCCTTCGTCGCCGTGCTGCTGGCTTGCCTGGCGCTGCATTTCCCCGCGCACGATGCGCTCTGCCTGGCGCGCGCCTGGCAGCCGGGCTCGCTGGACTGGCCGGTGGACTTCGCGCGCTTCCCGCACGTGCGCCACGCCGCGCTGGTCGCGCCGGAGCAGCGCGCCGAGCCCTTCGCACCGTGCCCGCCGCTGGGTCTGTACGCGGTGGTGCCCAGTGCCGAATGGATCGAGCGGCTGGTGCCGCTGGCGGTGCCCACCGTGCAGCTGCGCTTCAAGTCCGACGACGCGCAGGCCGTGCGCAGCGAGATTGAGCGCGCCGCCAAGGCCGCGCGCGGCAGCGCTTCGCGCTTGTTCATCAACGATCACTGGCGGGCTGCCATCGACTACCACGCCAGCCAGGGTGGCGACAGCGGCATCTATGGCATCCACCTCGGCCAGGAAGACCTCGACGAGGCCGACCTCGATGCGCTGCGCGCCTCCGGGCTGCGCCTCGGCGTGTCCACGCACGGCTATGCCGAGATGCTGCGCGTGGCCACCATTGGCCCGAGCTACCTGGCGCTGGGTGCGATCTTCCCGACCACCACCAAGGTTATGCCGACCGCGCCGCAGGGCCTGGGCCGCTTCCACGCCTACGTCAAGCTGATGCAGCCCGTGGTGCCCTCGCTGGTGGGCATCGGCGGCGTCGATGCGGCGCGCTTGCCGGAGGTGCTGGCGGCTGGCGTTGGCAGCGCGGCCGTGGTGCGCGCGATTACCGAGGCGGCTGACGTGCCTGCGGCGGTGACGAATCTGCTGGGGATGTTTCCGGCGGCGTGATGCATGGGGCCCGGAGGATGGGCAAGCACGCGTGCGTGTGACTGTCCATACTCTGGGCCAGCGCCCGCCCTCTCCCCCGGCCCCTCCCACAAGTGGGAGAGGGGAGCAAACCAGCGGGCCTGAACGAAGCCGCAGAACGGGCCAAAGCTGCGCGCCATGACGACGGCTGTCTCTCCCTCTCCCCTCAGGGGGAGAGGGCCGGGGAGAGGGGTGGCTTAGCTAGGAGCCACTTGAAGCGGAGCCCTCGGTTTTGTCCCGCACGACGCTTATCGGGCTTCCGCCCTCTCCCGCGCAGCGGATGAGGGGGGGAGCCCGAACTTGCCACATACCGCCGCGCCCCGATGCCAGTCATTCGCTTAGCAACTCCCGAAGACGTACCCGGCCTGCCTGCCATCGAACGCGCGGCGGCTGAACTATTCCCCGAATCCGACCTGCCTCCCGCGCTGCGCCAGCAAGTCACGCCGCTCGAAGACCTGCAACGCGCGCAGCGTGAGCGCCGCCTGTGGGTCGCTATCGCCCCCGACGGCACGCCAGCCGGCTTCGCGCTCGCCAGCGTGCTTGGCCAGCATGCCTGCCTTGATGAGATGGACGTCCACCCCGCCCACGCCCGCCGTGGCATTGGCCGCGCACTTGTGCGCGCCGTAGCCGATGGTTTGCGCCGGCAAGGCCTGCAGTCGCTCCATCTCACCACCTTCAGCCACCTGCCGTGGAACGCGCCGTTCTACGCAAGCCTCGGCTTTCGCCATCTCGATGAAGCCGATCTCAGCCCGGCGCTCTGCGCCGCACTGGCGCGCGAGGCGGCGCTCGGCTTGCGCCAACGCATCGCCATGCGCCTGGCGTTGTGAGCCACGCCGGCGCCGAACGGCGTTACGATAGTGCCGTGCCATCCACTCCGGCGAACCCCATGATCTCGTCCCAGTTCATCAGCCGCGTCACCCTGCGGCGCGACATCGTCGACAGCTTCGAGCGCTACCCCTTCAGCCTGCCCGCGGTGCGCACGCTGGAAGCGATGGAGATGCACCCCAAGGTGACCTTCCTGGTTGGCGAGAACGGATCGGGCAAGTCCACGCTGATGGAAGCCATTGCCGTGGCCATGGGTTACAACGCCGAGGGCGGCTCGCGCAATTTCAGCTTCGGCACGCGTCGGTCGCATTCGGTGCTGCACGAATACCTGCGCGTTGCGCGCGGCTTCAAGCGCCCGCGCGATGGCTTCTTCCTGCGCGCGGAGAGCTTCTTCAACGTGGCCACGGAAATCGAGCGCCTGGACCAGGAGCCGGCCTTCAGCCCGCCCGTCATCAACGCCTACGGCGGGCGTTCGTTGCACGAGCAATCGCATGGCGAATCGTTTCTCGCGCTGATGATGCATCGCTTTGGCGGCAATGGGCTCTACCTGCTCGACGAGCCCGAGGCGGCGCTGTCGCCGCAGCGGCAACTGGCGGTGCTGTCGCGCATCCATGATCTGGCCGAAGACGGCTCGCAGTTCATCATCGCTACGCACTCGCCGATCCTGATGGCCTATCCCAACGCGTGGATCTACACCTGCTCGCCGGACGGCGTGGCGCGGATCGACTATCAGGACACCGAACACTTTCGCGTGACGCGCGATTTCCTGGCTAATCCCGAGCGCATGCTGCGCGTGCTGTTTGGCGACGAGCCGGGCGGCGAGAGAGGGCCGATCTAAATGCTCCGCTATCCCACGCTGATCGTTTCCCTGTTGATGCTGCTTCTTACATTCAGTGCCGGGGATGGGCACTGGATCGCCGGTGCTGGCATGCTTGACCGAGCGTTACAGGGCGGCGCCTTTGTCTGGATTTTCCTGTTTTGCTTCCTGGCCTACATTCCGCTCCTGGTGCTGGTAGCCAGCTACACGCTGCGGGATCTGCTGGCGCTCTACCTGTATAGGAACCGGCGCGCTGTCGTCAGCCTGTTCTTGTTTTCCGTGATGCCAACCATTGCGCTTTACCGCTTCAATGCCTGGTTTGTCCGGGAGATCCTGTAGGCGCTGGAAAACGCCTGCGCTCAGCCGCGCGCGCCACGCGCCAGGATCTTGTACAGATGCGAGCGTGAAATGCGCAGTTGCTCCGCCGCGCGCTTCTTGTTGCCACCGTGCCGCGCGATGGCCTGCAGCACGGCCTCGTACGCGACTTCCCGCAGGTCCGCCGGCGATGCGGCGCGCGCGTTGATCCCAGCCTCATTCGCCGCCTCATTCGCCGCCTCGTCCAGTGCCTCGCCATACGGCAACGGCGGCTCGCTCAGACCGTACGCCACCGCACTTTCCTCGCCCCGGGCGAAATCCGCCGCGCGCAGCACGCGTGCGTCGCAGAACACCAGCGCTTCTTCGATCTTCTGCCTGAGCTGGCGCACATTGCCCGGCCATCGCCGCTCGGCCAGATAGCGCGGCACCTCGGAGGCCACTTCCGGCACCGGCACCTGGTTGCGCGCGCAGAAGCCGCGCACGAAATGGGTCAACAGGGCAGGGATGTCCTCGCGCCGCTGGCCCAGCGCGGGAATGCGCAGCACCACGCCGCTCAGGCGGTAGTACAGATCCAGGCGGAAGCGTCCGCCATCGATCAGCGCCTGGATGTCGCGGTTGGTTGCCGCTACCAGCCGGAAGTCCACGCGCTGCGCCTGCCGGCTGCCCAGCCGTTCCACCATATGGTCCTCCAGCACGCGCAGCAGCTTGACCTGCATCTCCATCGGGATATCGGCAACCTCGTCGAGGAACAGCGTGCCGCCGGCGGCCTGCTCCAGCTTGCCAGCCTGCCCAAGGCGATGGCTGCCCGTGAAGGCGCCCGCCGCATGCCCGAACAGCTCGGCCTCGATCAGCGTGGCGGGCAACGCGGCCAGGTTCAGGCTGACCAGCGGCTTGCCCTGGGCCGCGCGGCTGGCGCCGTGGATGGCGCGTGCCACCAGTTCCTTGCCGGTGCCGCTTTCGCCGAGGATCAGCACCGGCACGTCCAGCCGCGCTACCGTGTCGATCTCTCGGCGCAGCCGCTGCATGGGTGCGCTATCGCCAATCAGCAGGCCGGGGCCGGCGCCGGCCTGCTGCTCGCGCAACGCGTCGAGCTCGCGTTGTGTTTGCGCCAGTTGCGAGCGCAATTGCGTCATCTCGCGGTGCATGCGGCCGATGGCTTCAGGCTCCTTGAAGAGGATCTGGCCGATGGCGCCAACCACTTCGCCCGCGGCGCTGATCGGGATGCGGTTCACCACGCGTGTCACCCCGTTCATCTCCTGCAGCTGCCCGATCTCGGCTTTGCCGCTGGCGGCCACCTGCGCTAGGCGCGAGTTGGGGATGACGTCCACCGCGGGCCGGCCCGTGCCTTCACCGGTGCGCAGGCCGAGGAATTTTTCGTGCACTGGGCTGATGAAGCGCACGTTGCCCGCACGGTCCGCCACGGTGATGGCCTGGTAGGGGTTGGTAATGAAGTGATCGAGGATCGCGCCGGCAAAGGGTACCGCGCCGAGGAAGTCGAAGAGGGCTGCGTCACGCTCGGCCGGGCGCAGCAGGATGACCTGCCGCTCGCGGTCGCTCAGACGCATGGCGATGAAGCGGTGCGCGGGCTTGCTGTCGGGGCCAGGCAGGCTGCATTCGAACAGGCGGCCGGCATCCTGGGGGGAGTCGCCATCGCCAGCGAGCCCTGCGCTGGCGGCTAGCGCGGCGGTTGCCAGCGTGGCGTTGGCGGCGAGTCCCAGGCTGGCTAGTACGTCTCCCGCGTGGCTGGCGACCAGTACGCCGAGGCTGTCTTCAGTGCCGGGGAAAGTGTCTTCGGGTGTCGCTGATGACGACATGTTGTGTCTCCGTCGTGGGCACTTTTGTGTCCTTATTGCGGACACAATATCAGCGAGCCATAAAAAGAACAATGAAATCAAGGGCCGGTGCGCCTGGCACGTTTGCTGCGTTTATGCGTCTAGATAGCCCACGACCATAACAACAGCACTAAGGAGACCGCCGTGTCCTGGCAGCCCGAAATCGATGAACTGGCCTACCGCAAGCAACTCGCCGCGCAGCTCGGCGGCCCCGACAAGGTCAAGCGGCACAAGGACGCCGGCAAGCTGACCGTGCGCGAGCGCATCGACGCGATCGCCGATGCCGGATCGTTCCGCGAGGTGGGCGCGCTCACCGGCAGCGGCCAGTACGACAGCAATGGCCGCCTGGTGGGCCTCACGCCCGCCAACCTGGTGATGGGGCGCGCCAAGGTGGACGGCCGCCCGGTGGTGCTGGTGGGCGATGACTTCACCGTGCGCGGCGGCGCCAACGACGGTGCCGTTGGCGAGAAGCTGATCCATGCAGAGAAGATGGCGCACGACCTGCGCTTGCCCATGGTGCGGCTGGTAGACGGCACCGGCGGTGGCGGCTCCGTGCGCAATATCGAGAACAAGGGCTACACCAACATCCCCACCATGAAGGTGTGGCAGCACGTGGTGGAGAACATGTCGCTGGTGCCGGTGGTGTCGCTGGCGCTGGGCTCGGTGGCCGGCATGGGCGCGGCGCGCGTGGCCGCGAGCCACTACTCGGTGATGGTCAAGGGCACCGCGCAATTGTTCAACGCCGGCCCGCCGGTGGTGGCGCGCATTGGCCAGGTACTGGAAAAGAACGAGCTCGGCGGCAGCCAGATCCATACGCGCAATGGCGTGGTCGATGACGAAGTGGCGAGCGAGGAAGAAGCCTTTGCGCGCGCGCGCCGCTTCCTGTCCTACCTGCCGGGCTCGGTGCATGAACTGCCGCCGCGCGTTGAGCCAACCGACGATCCCGCCCGCCGCGATGAATGGCTGCTCAGCGCGATCCCGCGCGACAGCCGCTCCGTCTACAAGGTGCGCCCCATTGTCGAGACGCTGGTGGACCAGGGCTCCTTTTTCGAGATGGGCCGGCACTGGGGCCGCGCCATCGTGACCGGGCTGGCCCGCGTGGATGGCTGGCCGGTGGCGGTGGTGGCGAGCGATCCGTATCACTACGGCGGTGGCTGGGACGGCCCCACCGCGGAGAAATTCATCCGCTTTGTGGACCTGGCCGAAGCCTTCCACCTGCCGGTGATCAATATGGTCGATATCGCCGGCTTCCAGATCGGCCTGGAAGCCGAGAAGGCCGGCACCATGCGCTACGGCGTGCGCGCGCTGGCCGCGGTGTACCAGGCCACCACGCCGTGGTGCTCCGTGATCCTGCGCCGCGCCTATGGCGTGGCGGCGGCGGGGCACCAGCATATGGGCCGCTTCAACTTCCGCTATGCATGGCCGTCCGGCAACTGGGGCTCGCTGCCGATCGAGGGCGGGCTGGAGGTTGCCTACAAGGCCGAGATCGAAGGCGCCGACGACCCCGTGCAAAAGCGCGCCGAGATCGAGCAGCGTGTGCGCAGCCTGACGTCGCCGTTCCGCAGCGCCGAAGCCTTCGTGGTGGAAGACATCATCGACCCGCGCGATACGCGCTCGCTGCTGTGCGAGTTCGCCAACCTGGCGGCGCCGCTGCGCGAGCCGGGCGTGCGCAAGTTCGGCATCCGGCCCTGAGACGAGAGACCGTCCGGCAAATCAGACACAAACAAAATAATGGAGACCGCCTTGCCCAATCACCGACCTATCCTTGCGCACCGCCCCACCCTCAATGCCATCGTTACCGCCACGCTGGCCGTTGGCGCCGCACTGCCGGGCGCCACCGGCGCGCAGGCGCAGGAGCACTGGCCGCAGAAGCCCGTCACCATCGTCGTGCCGTTTCCCGCCGGCGGCATGACCGACCTGCTGGCGCGCCGCATCGCGCGCGACATGCAGGCCGAGTTCAAGCAGCCGTTCGTGGTGGATAACCGCGCCGGCGCCAGCGGCCAGATCGGCACCGAGATCGTCGCGCGCGCCAACCCGGACGGCTACACGCTGCTGGTCAGCGCCACGCACCAGGTGATCAATCCCGCGGTGCGGCCCAAGCTGCCGTACAACGCCAGCAAGGACTTCACCCCGATCGCGCTGTTGGCGACCACGCCCAACGTGCTGGTGGTGAACAACAATGTGCCGGTGTCGAACCTGCAGGAATTCCTTGCGTACGCGAGGAAGCAAAAGGAAGGCTTGTCGTTCGGCTCATCCAGCATTGGCGGCGCCACGCATATGTCGGGGGAGTTGCTGCGGCTGATGACCAACACGCCGCTGACGCATATTCCCTACAAGGGCGCGGCGCCGGCGCTGTCGGACCTGCTCGGCGGCCAGATCCCCGCGCTGTTCCATGACGTGATGACGATGGCGCCCTATGTGAAGGACGGCAAGGTCAAGGCCATCGGCGTGACCTCGGCCAAGCGCAGCGAGGCCTTGCCCAATGTGCCCACCATTGCCGAGCAGGGCGTGCCCGGCTACGAGGCCACCACGTGGATTGGCTTCTATGGCCCGGCCAACCTGCCCAAGCCGCTGGTGGAGCGCCTGAACCGCGACGCCGTGAAGAGCATGAACACGGCGGAATCCAAGGCTAACCTGGCGCAGAGCGGCACCACGCCCGGCACGCTGAATGCCGAGCAGTTCGGCGCGTTTATGCAGGCGGAACTGGTCAAGTGGAAGCGCGTGGCCACCGAAGCCAAGGTGAAGGTGGATTGAGATGAGCGACAACATGCTTGAACTGCTGGCCCCGCGTTCGGTTGCCATCCTTGGCGCCTCCGATAATCCGATCAAGGCCGGCGGCCGGCCGATCGATTACATGCGCCGCTACGGCTTTGCCGGGCGTGTGTATCCGGTCAACCCCAAACGCGCGCAGATCCAGGGCCTGCAGGCCTATCCCGAACTGGCCGCGCTGCCCGATGCGCCCGATGTCGTGGTGATCAGTGTCGCGGGGCAGGAGGTCGAACAGGCCATCGACCAGTGCCTGGCGGTCAACGCGCGCGCAGCGGTGATTTATTCCTCGGGCTTTGCGGAGCTTGGCGAAGCCGGCGCGGCGCAGCAGCGCAGGCTGGTCGAGCGCGCGCGCGCGGGCGGTTTGCGCTTGTTCGGCCCCAATACGCAGGGCGTGGCCAACTTCCGCGATGGGGCCATCCTGCATTTTTCGACCATGATCAACGAGGAGGCCGGCCAGGACGGGCCGGTCGCCATCGTCAGCCAGAGCGGCGCGGGCTCTTCCATCGTCTACGGTGGCCTGCGCCGCAAGGGCATCGGCGTGCGCTATATGGTGGCGACCGGCAACGAGGCGGACATCACTGCCGCAGAGGTGCTGCGCGCGGTCGGCGCCGATCCGGACATCCGGGTGCTGCTGCTCTATATCGAATCGCTGAAAGACCCGGCTGTGCTGGCGCAGGCCGCGCGCGTCGCGCATCAGCGCGACATTCCCATGCTCGCCGTCAAAGCTGGCCGCACGCAGGCCGGGCAACTCACCGCCAGCTCGCACACCGGCGCGCTGGCCGGTGAGGATGCACTAGCCGACGCCTTCCTGCGCCAGCACGGCATCCAGCGTGTGGCGGATTTCCGCGAGCTGGTCGAGTACAGCCAGGTGTTTATCGGCGGGCAGCGTCCGCGTGGACGCAAGGTAGTGGCGATCAGCAATTCCGGCGCCACATGCGTACTGGCAGCCGATGCCGCCGAGGATCAGGGCCTCGCGCTGTGCCAGTTCGAAGGCGAGGGGGAAGCCGCGCTCAAGGCAGTGCTTCCAGCGTTTGTGTCGGCGCGCAATCCGATCGACATGACCACTGCGCTGCTGGGCCAGCCGCACATCTACGGGCAGACGCTGGAAGTGGTGGCCGCGCAGCGCCAGGCCGACATGATCTACGTGGGCTTTCCTATCGGCGGCGAGGGCTACGACTTTGCCGATTTCTCCGCGCAGACCGGCCGCTTTGCCTCGGCCAGCGGCGTGCCGGTGGCGGTCAGCGCCAACCAGGAATGGGTGGCGCAGGCGTTCCGCGCGCAAGGCGTGCCGGTGTTCGACAGCGAGCGTGCCGCCATGCGCGCGCTGGGCATGCTCGCGCGGCACGCGGCGATGAATGCCGCCGCGTTGGCCGAGCCCGCCGCGCTGCCGCCGGTGTTCGCCAAGGACAATGCGGCTCCCAACGTATCGCTCGACGAAGTGGCAAGCCTGGCGGCGCTGGCGCAGGCCGGTCTGCCGGTCGTGCAGCACCGCCTGTGCCGCAGCGTGGATGACGTGCGCCGCGCGCTGGGCGAACTGGGCACGCCAGTGGTCGCCAAGGGCGTTTCGCCGGACATCTCGCACAAGTCCGAGTTCGGGCTGGTGCGCCTCGGCCTTGCCGACGAGGCGCAGGCACTGGCTGCCTTCCATGACCTGGACCGTGTGCTGCGAGGGCTGTCTGCCAGCCAGGGCATCCAGCATGGCGGCGTCTTGCTGGCGCGCCAGCAACGCGGCGCTTTCGAGTTGGCGGTGGGAGCGCACATCGACGACGTCTACGGACCGGTGGTGATGGTGGGGCAGGGTGGCGTGCTGGTCGAAGCGATAGACGACGTGCAGTTTCTCGTCGCGCCCTTCAACGCCACGCAGGCGCGCGAGGCCATCGGCCGGCTGCGCATTGCGCGCGCCTTCGGCGCGCTGCGCGGCATGGAGGCGGTCGATGTGGACGCGCTGGCGCAAATGCTGGTGCGCGTGGGCGACTGGATGGTGGGCGCGCAAGGACAGGTACGCTCGGTCGACGCCAATCCGGTCATGGTGAGCCGCGCCGGCGTGGCGCCGGTGCTGGTCGACGCGGTAGTGATCCGCGCGGGAGAGACTTCATGATTGCCACGACGAAGGCTTGCGAATCGGTACGTCCGTTGCGTCCCTTGCGTCCCTTGCGTCGCGTGCTGGTCGCGAATCGCGGCGCGGTAGCGGCGCGCATCATCCGCGCGCTGCGCGGGCTGGGCCTGGAATCGGTCGCGGTGTACTCGGATGCCGACGCTGGCTTGCCCTACCTGCGCGAAGCCGATGCCGCGCTGCGCCTGGGCGAAGCGCCGCCGCTGGCCAGCTACCTGGACCAGGACAAGCTGCTGGAAGCCGCGCGCGCCAGTGGCGCCGATGCGGTGCATCCCGGCTATGGCTTCCTGTCGGAAAACGCCGCTTTCGCCGAGCGCGTGGAAGCCGCCGGCCTGTGCTTTATCGGCCCGTCCCCGCATTGGATCCGGCGCCTTGGCCACAAGACCGAAGCGCGCGCTTTCATGGCCGCGCAAGGCATGCCGCTGGCGCCCAGCTCCGAGGTGCTGCCCGACGACATGGACACCGTCGCCGCTGCGGCAGAGCGTATCGGCTATCCGGTGCTGATCAAGCCCGCCGGCGGTGGCGGCGGCATCGGCATGGTGCCGGTACGTGACGCGGCCGGCTTGGCCGCTGCCTGGCAGCAGGCGCGCTCGGTGGCGCAGCGCAGCTTTGGCCAGGCCGAGCTGTACCTGGAGAAGCTGGTCGAGCAGCCGCGCCATATCGAGTTCCAGGTGCTGGCCGACCGCCACGGCGGCGTGCGCATCCTGTGGGAGCGCGATTGCTCCGTGCAGCGCCGTCATCAGAAAGTCATCGAGGAAGCGCGCGCGCACGGGCTGGACCGTGCCGAGGTGCAAGCCATGGCGGCCAAGCTCTCGGCGCTGCTGTCCGGCATCGGCTACGACGTGATCGGCACGGTGGAAATGCTGCACACGCCGGCCACCGGATTTGTCTTCCTGGAGATGAACACGCGCCTGCAGGTGGAGCACGCCGTCACCGAGCAGATCACCGGCGTGGATATCGTGGCAGCGCAGATCCGGCTGGCGCGCGGCGAGCGCATCGATGATGTGCTGCCGGGCGGCCAGGTCCACGCGCAAGGCCATGCCATCGAGGCGCGCGTGTATGCCGAGGACCCGGTGCGCTTCTTCCCGTCGCCTGGCCCGCTGGAGGTGTTCCGCCCGCCGCAAGGCGAGGGCATCCGCGTGGAAACCGGCTACGCCGAAGGCGCCCGCATCACGCCGTACTACGACCCCATGCTGGCCAAGGTGATTGCCACCGGCGCCGATCGCGGCGAGGCCATCGCCACGCTGCGCGCGGCGCTGGGGGATTTCGCCATTGCCGGCGTCAAGACCAACATCCCTTTCATCCTGCGCGTGCTCGCGCATCCCGATTTCCTGGCCGGGCGCATCGATACCGCGCTCGCCCAGCGTGTGCTGGCCACGCCTGCCGCAGAGAACCCACAACCTACCCAGAGAGCTGCCTGATGAACAAGATCGAAGCCGCGGTAAGCGGCCATGTCTGCGCCATCCACATCGAAGTTGGCGCTACCATTGCGCCCGGCGACGCCGTGATGATGATCGAGTCCATGAAAATGGAGATACCGCTCGAATCCGAATATGCTGGCGTGGTCAAGGCCATCCTGGTGCGGCCCGGCGACGCCGTCGCCGAGGGCCAGGCGGTGGTGGAGCTCGCATAACGCGAAGAACGCGAATAAGGAAGAACTGTTTTGGAAAGTCCCGCTCAGATTGTCCCGGTAGCGCCGGGCACGCCCGAGAAACCCTACTTCGGCATCGACGTGCCGCTGATGCGCCATCTTGGCCTGCAGCCCGTGCGGATGGAAGAGGGCCTGTGCCACACGCGCCTGCCGGTCAGCCCGTTCCTGGTCAACAGCCGGGGCGACGTGCACGGCGGCACCTTGATGGCCACGCTGGATTTCACGCTCAGCGGCGCCGCGCGCTCGCATGCGCCGCTGGAAACCGGTGTGATCACCATCGATATGTCCACGCATTTCCTGGCTGCGGCACGCGGTGAACTGCACCTGGAAGCGCGCTGCATGCGGCGCGGCGCGCGCATCGCGTTTTGCGAGGGCGAAGTGAAGAACGCCGCTGGTGAAGTGGTTTGCGTGGCACGCGCGGCGTTCAAGCTGGTGCCGCTGAGCAGCGGCGGGGACTGACGCCTCAGGCGTTGCCGCTGGCCGGACGGTAGACCTGGGCGAAGCGCGCCTGCTGGACGATGCCGTAGTCGTTCGGGGCGTATTGCATCAGCCAGTCGCCAGCTGCGCCATGCAGTACGTCGCCGCCGGCTGAGCGGGCGATGCTGAAATCCTGGTCCATGCGTTTGGCCAGCACCACGCCCGGGATGTTCTGGTAGGCGCCATCCTGGCCGTGGGTGCCGGCTTGCAGCGGTTCGTACTTGGGGTCGAAGCGTTCGCGGGACACGACCCAGCGGTCGCCGGTGGAGCCGGTGATGATGGCGTCGCCGGGCCGGTAGCGGTTGGGGCCTTCGAGGCTGATGAGTTCGCCGGGTTCTTTGGCGAAGGCTACCTGTACCACTTCGTGCTTTTGGTATGGGGCGGCGGTGGGGTCGGTGCGCAGGTCGATCTGGGTGAGGGTGGGCATGGTGTGGCGGATGTCAGGCTGGGGCGCAAATCATACCGCTGGTCCGCTCCCCTCGCCCACTTGTGGGAGAGGGGTCGGGGGAGAGGGCGGGCGCTCGTTCCGCCGGCGTGCTGGACAAATCCAAGGGCTCCGCTTCCAGTGGCTCCTAGCTAAGCCACCCCTCTCCCCGGCCCTCTCCCCCTGAGGGGAGAGGGAGAAACAGCCGTCGTCATGGCGCGCGGCTTTGGCCCGTTCGACGGCTTCGTCCAGGGCCGCTGGCTTGCTTCATCCCAGCACCCGCGGCGCAAAGCCGTGGTTCAGCGGCCCGTTGCCCGTCCCAAGCGCAAAGTCAGCGCCCGCCACAATCGCATCGGCCACGAAATCCAGCGCCACTTCCACCGCGTCTTCCAGCTTGTCGCCCCTTGCCAGCTGGGCAGCAATGGCCGCGGCCAGTGTGCAGCCGGTGCCATGCAGGTTGCGGGTGTCGACCCGCTGATGCCTGAACACGCGCACAGTGCCGTCGGCACTCAGCAGCAGGTCGTCCAGGCCGGCATCGGCCGGATCCAGGTGCCCGCCCTTGAGCAGCACCGCCGGGCAGCCCAGCGCGACCAGGTCGCGTGCCGCCTGCTCCATTTCATCACGCCGGGTGATCTTGCGGCCCAGCAGGTAGGATGCCTCCGGCAGGTTGGGCGTGACCAGCACGGCGCGCGGGAACAGCAGGCGCACCATGGCCTGGGTGGTGGCGTCGTCCGCCAGGGTGGCGCCGGAGGTGGAGATCATGACCGGGTCCACTACCAGCTGGCGAATCCCATGGCGGTCCACCGCGGCGGCTACCGCCTCGACGATGGCGGCGGTGCCCAACATGCCGGTCTTGGCCGCATCCACGCCGATATCGCTGGCAACCGCATCGATCTGGGCCGCCACCATGTCGGCCGGGATGGCATGCACGCCGGTCACGCCGAGCGTGTTCTGCGCCGTGATGGCAGTGATCGCGCTCATGCCGAAGCAGCCCAGCGCCGCAAAGGTCTTGAGATCGGCCTGGATGCCGGCGCCGCCGCCAGAGTCGGAGCCGGCGATGGTCAGGGTGCGCGGGGGGCGGTGTGTCGTCAGGGTCATGTGCTGGGCCGGCGGTCAAGAAAAATTCATGGCGGTGGCGGTGCCAAGCGTGCCGGGGCAGGCTACAATACCGCCACTCCGAGGAGCGTTGCAACGAATGGGCCTTATTGTGCCATTCGCCAGGCTCGGACTGTCTTCAACGGCGCTCGCTGATCCGTGGCATACACACGGAGGCGAGTCGACCTATCCGCCCGTTATGCAAAGGCCCTGGTTTTCACCATCCTTGCATGGCGCGGCCGTATTCCCCGCACTCGTCCTTCGTCGCCACTCTTCATCGGAGTGAAACATGAACGCAGTGACTGACCTGAAGAACGATTACCTCGTGGCCGACCTGGGCCTCGCCGGCTGGGGCCGCAAGGAAATCGCCATCGCCGAAACCGAAATGCCCGGCCTGATGGCCATCCGCGACGAGTACGCTGCCGCCCAGCCCCTGAAGGGCGCGCGCATCGCCGGCTCGCTGCACATGACCATCCAGACCGCCGTGCTGATCGAGACGCTGGTGGCGCTTGGCGCCGACGTGCGCTGGGCATCGTGCAACATCTTCTCGACCCAGGACCACGCTGCCGCGGCCATCGCCGCTTCGGGCACGCCGGTGTTCGCCTTCAAGGGCGAATCGCTGAAGGAATACTGGGACTTCACCCACCGCATCTTCGACTGGAAGGATGGCGGCACCCCCAACATGATCCTGGACGACGGCGGCGATGCCACGCTGCTGCTGCACCTGGGCGCCCGCGCCGAGAAGGACGCATCGCTGATCGCCAACCCGGGCAGCGAGGAAGAAACCTTCCTGTTCGCCGCGATCAAGGAAAAGCTGGCCAAGGACCCGTCCTGGTACAGCCGTAACCTGGACGCCATCAAGGGCGTGACCGAGGAAACCACCACGGGCGTGCACCGCCTGTACCAGATGGCGCAAAAGGGCGAGCTCAAGTTCCCCGCCATCAACGTCAACGACTCGGTGACCAAGAGCAAGTTCGACAACCTGTATGGTTGCCGTGAATCGCTGGTGGACGGCATCAAGCGCGCCACCGACGTGATGATCGCCGGCAAGGTTGCGCTGGTGGCCGGCTACGGCGACGTGGGCAAGGGCAGCGCGCAGGCACTGCGTGCCCTGTCGGCCCAGGTTTGGGTGACCGAGGTCGACCCGATCTGCGCACTGCAGGCCGCGATGGAAGGCTACCGCGTGGTGACCATGGAATACGCTGCCGACAAGGCCGACATCTTCGTCACCTGCACCGGCAACTACCACGTCATCACCCATGACCACATGGCCAAGATGAAGGACCAGGCCATCGTCTGCAACATCGGCCACTTTGACAACGAGATCGACATCGCCTCGCTGGAAAAGTATGAGTGGGACGAGATCAAGCCGCAGGTTGACCACGTGGTGTTCCCCGCCATTGGCGATCAACCCAGCAAGAAGATCATCATCCTGGCCAAGGGCCGCCTGGTGAACCTGGGCTGCGGCACGGGCCACCCGTCGTACGTGATGAGCAGCTCGTTCGCCAACCAGACCATCGCCCAGATCGAACTGTGGCAGGAACGCGAAAGCGGCAAGTACCCGGTCGGCGTCTACACGCTGCCCAAGCACCTGGACGAAAAGGTCGCGCGCCTGCAGCTCAAGAAACTTAACGCGCAACTGTCCGAGCTGACCGAGCAGCAAGCCGCCTACATCGGCGTGAGCAAGCAAGGCCCGTACAAGGCCGATCACTACCGTTATTGATCTGCCGGTGACCGGCGGCTGATCTGCGTTTGATCAACCGCCGGTTCGTCAGCCCGCGGCGCCCGCGCGCAGCGGGCGCCGTGCCCCGAATCTGCCCCGAATCCGTTTTACCCAAGCGAAGGAGTCGTCATGAGATTGTTGGCCGTCTGGATCATCAACGCCGCCGCGCTGTTCCTGGTGGGCAGCCTGATCGATGGGATTCATCTTGGCGGCTTCGGCTCGGCCATGATCGCCGCGCTGGTGCTTGGCCTGGTGAATACCTTGATCCGCCCGATCCTGGTGATCCTGACCTTGCCGGTGACGCTGCTCACGCTTGGCCTGTTCATCTTCGTGATCAACGCGCTGCTGTTCCTGTTCGTGGGCAAGCTGCTGGCCGGTTTCGTGGTCACCGGCTTTGGCGCGGCCCTGCTCGGCTCGATCCTCTACAGCGTGATCTCCTGGGCCCTGTCGAGCGTGCTGCTCGGCGAACGCCGCAGCGCCTGACGCCGTCCGGCGTCCCATGCCAATTTTTCAGCGCGCCGCGCCATAGGCGGCGCGCCACCATCATGCAAGACCGCTACTTCAGCTTTGAATTCTTCCCGCCCAAGACGGCGGAGGGCGCCGAGAAGCTGCGCAACACGCGTGCGCAGCTCGCTCCGCTGCAGCCCAAGTTCATCTCGGTGACCTTCGGCGCCGGCGGCACCACCCAGCAGGGCACGCTGGACGCCGTGCTGGAGATCCAGCGCGAAGGCATCGAGGCCGCGCCGCACTTGTCGTGCGTGGGGTCCTCGCGCGAGAGCATCCGCAATATCCTCAAGACCTACCGTGAAGGCGGCATCCGCCATATCGTCGCGCTGCGCGGCGACATGCCATCGGGCATGGGCGAGATCGGCGAGTTCCGCTATGCGAACGAACTGGTGGAGTTTATCCGCGCCGAGACCGGCGACTGGTTCAACATTGAGGTGGCGGCTTATCCCGAGTACCACCCGCAGGCCAAGTCGCCCCGCCACGATCTCGAGAACTTCGTGCGCAAGGTCAAGGCCGGCGCCGACTCGGCCATCACCCAGTACTTCTTCAACGCCGATGCGTACTTCCGTTTCGTCGAGGACGTGCGCGCCATGGGTGTGGACGTACCGATCGTGCCGGGCATCATGCCGATCACCAATTCCTCGCAGCTGATGCGCTTCTCCGAGATGTGCGGTGCCGAAGTGCCGCGCTGGGTGGCCAAGCGGCTGGAAGGCTTCGGCGATGACCGCGAATCGATCCGCGCCTTTGGCCTGGATGTGGTCACCGCGCTGTGCGAGCGCCTGCTTGCCGCCGGCGTGCCGGGGCTGCATTTCTACACGCTCAACACGGCCAGCGCGACCAAAGCCATCTGGCAGCGCCTGAAGCTCTGAGGCATCCGCCCGCGCCCGCGCCATGCCAGCCCGCCGCCCCGATCCCTTCATCGACCATCTGCTCGAACTGTTGGGGCCGCTAGCGGCGCGCATCGGCCCGATCACCACGCGCCGCATGTTTGGCGGCCACGCCCTGTACTACGACGGCCTGGTGTTCGCGCTGGTGCTGGGCGGGCGCTGCTACCTGAAAGTGGACGACCAGACGCGCGGGGGCTTCGAGGCCGAGGGCGGCGAGCCGTTCCGCTACAGCCGCAACGGCCGCGAGGTCTCCATGCAGCATTACCTGAGTGCTCCACCGGCCTGCCTGGAGTCGGCCGAGGCCATGACAGCCTGGGCGCGGCTTTCCGTGGAGTCCACGCTGCGGCTGGCCAATCAGGCGGGCTGAGGCGCTGCCGGGCGGTGGCATACTTTGGCCCATGGCCACCGACCCTGCCACCGTCACCGCCACGTTTCGTTTCTACGAGGAACTGAACGATTTCCTGCCGCGCGCGCAGCGCGGCCGGGATTGCGTGTGCGCCTGCGCGCGCGCCGCCACCGTCAAGCACATGATCGAAGCGCTGGGCGTGCCGCACACCGAAGTGGAGCTGATCCTGGTGAACGGCGAGTCATGCGGCTTCGAGCGCCTGCTGCAGGATGGCGACCGCGTCTCGGTCTATCCCCAGTTCGAAGCCTTCGACGTCACACCGTTGCTGCGCGTGCGCGCCGAGCCGCTGCGCGCGACCCGCTTTGTTGCCGACGCCCACCTGGGCGGGCTGGCGCACCTGCTGCGCCTGACCGGCTTCGACACGCTTTACGACAACCATTACGCCGATAGTGAGATCGAGGCCATCGCCATGCGCGAGGGCCGCATCGTGCTCACGCGGGACCGCGAGCTGCTCAAGCGGCGCGGGGTCACCCATGGCTGCTACGTGCGCGCCATCAAGGCCACACCGCAACTACGGGAGATTTTCGCGCGGCTCGACCTGGCCCGTAGCGCGCGGCCGTTCTCGCTGTGCCTGGACTGCAATGTGCCGCTACGGGCGATCGACAAAACCGAGGTCGACGGCCGCGTGCCGCCGGGCGTGCTTGCGCGCCAGGAGCGGTTCGTGACTTGCGATTGCTGCCAGCGAGTGTTTTGGGAGGGGTCGCATTGGCGGCATATGCGGGATTTGGTGGATGAGTTGGTGCCTGTGGGGCGTTGTTTGTAGTTGGTGGCTTGTTTTTTTGGGGTGTGGTCGCTGTTTTTTTTAGCGGCGTTGGTTTTTGGACCCAAGGGCCATACGACATCCCCCTGCGGGGGCTGCCGGTCACTTTTCTTTGACCGGCAAAGAAAACTAACGAAAAGAAAGCCGCCCTGCCGGGGGCAGAGCAATAAGGCTTATGTGGGGCAGTGGTTGCGTCGTACGGCCCGGAGTGTTGGCTAGCGTGCCTTACCGGCTCAAAGGGCATCGAACTTGCATGACCCAATGGTCACGTGGTGCAGCCCCTGACCTCGTGTGCGGTGACCACTCCCACATCTGCCGCTCGCGGCGCGAAGTGCTGCGCCGTTTCGGGTGTGGCTGGTTTCGTGGTTTTGTCTCGGAGGACGAGCGCCGTGGGTGTGAGCGCGGCCCTAGCGAACGGGCGAACGGGCCACGGTGCCCACCACGAAACCCTGGACGCTAAGAGCAAGACGCGGATAGAGCCGGTACGGCAGGGCATCAAATGGCCGAGCGCCCGCCGCCAGAGACAAAACCACGAAACCACCAGGGCAGGCAGGATCGTGGCGCTGCGCACCGCGAACGGCAGATGCCAGAACGCTCACTGAGCAAAGCGATCAGGGGCACCACCACGTGACCATTGGGTCATGTAGTAGCGATGCCCTTCGAGTCGGTAGGATTGGCTAGCCAACACTCCGGGCCGTACGACGCAACCACAGAGGCAAAAACAGCCTTATTGCTCTGCCCCCGGCAGGGCGGCTTTCTTTTCGTTAGTTTTCTTTGCCGGTCAAAGAAAAGTGACCGGCAGCCCCCGCAGGGGGATGTCGTATGGCTTTTGGGTGCAAAAACCAACACCGATCAAAGAAACAGCGACCAACCCCGCAGGGGGATGTCGTATGGCTTTTGGGTGCGAACGCCATCGCCGTTCAAAGAAACAGCGACCACCCCCCCAATAGGATGAAGACACATCCCATATCCCTCAAAACACCCCCCCCTCACTAACCACCCAATCCATCGGCAAATCATGCTCCTGCGGCACCAACGCAATCCGGCAGGCCTCATGCCCGATGCCGATCGCCACCGGCGCGTTCCCGCTGGCGGCCAGCGCCGCCAGCGTGCGGTCGTAGAACCCGCCGCCATAGCCCAGGCGGAACTTATCCCCGCTGAAACCGACACATGGAATCAGCAGGACGTCTGGCAGCAAGGGCGGCGTGCCATCGGGCACGGGAATGCCGTAATGCCCGGCAACCATCGGCGTGGCCGGTTCCCACTGGTGGAAATCCAGCGGCGCGCCCGGCCGGCTTACCACCGGCAGGGCCGCTTGCCGCGCGGGGGCGCCGGCCAGCCAGCGCGAGACCACGCCACGGGCGTCGAACTCCTGCTGGATCGGCCAGTAGAAGCCCAGGCGATGCACGGGCAAGCGCTCCAGCAGGGCGGCCAGCGCGGCTTCGATGCCGGCGTCGGCGGCGGGGCGCTGCGGCAATGCGCCGCGCAGCGCCAGCAACTGGCGCCGCAGTGCCGCTCGCGGCACGCTGGAGTCGGGCTTTCCGGGCGCGCCGGAGGGGCTGCGAACGTCGTCGCTTGGCATGGCTGCGTGGGATAATGTCTGCTGTTGACCCAACATTGCACGGTCGGATGCACGCCCTCGAAAGGTGTTGTCCGGCCGTCACAACAAGGAAGAAGAATGCCGAAGGGAGTATATCCGCAGCGTGTGGCCAAGGCCGCCCTGGCGGCGATCGCGTGCGCAGTGCTTGCCACGCCGGTATTTGCGCAGAAACGGCCCCAGCCGCAACCCCAATCGCAGTCGCTCGCTATCCCGAGCAACCCCGACGACGCTTTCGTGGCGCTGCGCGACGCCGCGCGCAAAAACGACGTGGCACGCACCGACGCCATCTCGGCCACGCTGGTGGACTACCCGATCTCGTCTTACGTCGAGTACTTCCGCATCAAGCCGCAGATGTTCGACGCCAGCGGCCTGGCCCGCATCGACGCCCCTGACGACCAGGTGCGCGCTTTCCTGCAGCGCTACAAGGGCGAGGCCATTGCCGACCGCATGCGCAATGACTGGCTGCTGGTGCTGGGCAAGAAGCGCGACTGGGCCAATTTCGACGCCGAATACCCGCAGTTCGTGCTCAAGGATGACACGCAGGTCGAGTGCTACGCGTTGCTGTCACGCGCGCTCAAGGGCCAGAACGTGGCGGCGGACGCACGCGCGGCGCTGAGCGATCCGCGCTACTACGGCGAAGGCTGTGTCGACCTGATCGGCTACCTGGCCCAAAGCAGGCAGATCGAGCCGAGCGACGTGGCCTTCCAGGCACGCCAGGCGCTGGAACAGAACTATGTGACGCTGGCCGGGCGCATCGCCGCCACCGCGCCGGACGCGCGCGGCGACAGCAACACGCTCGCCACCGTGGTCAAGATGGCGCGCAACGATCCCTCCCAGGCCGCGGCCTACCTGAGCGCCAACGCCGGCAGCTTGTCGCGCGACGAGCAGGGCGCAGGCTGGGGCGTGGTCGGCCAGTACGCCGCCAAGAAGCTTGCACCCGAGGCGGCCGGCTACTACCGCCGCCAGATGGACCTGGGTGGTAACCAGTGGCTGTCCGACGAAACGCAGGAATGGCGCGTGCGCGCCGCACTGCGCCAGGGCGACTGGAAGCAGGTGCGCCAGGCAGTGGAGCTGATGCGCCCCGAGCTGCGCGCCAAGGATCCGGCCTGGACGTACTGGTACGGGCGCGCGCTCAAGGCGGACAACCGCGGCGCCGAGGCCGAGAAGCAGTTCCAGTCGATCGCCGGCCAGTTCAACTTCTACGGCCAGCTGGCCAGCGAGGAACTGGGCAACCGCATCGTGCTGCCGGCACGCACGCAGGTCAGCGATGCCGAGGTCAATGCCATGCGCACCCGCCCGGGCTTCCTGCGCGCGCAGAAGTTCTATGACCTGAACCTGCGCTTCGAAGGCAATCGTGAATGGAACTGGGAACTGCGCGGCATGACCGACCGCCAGCTGCTGGCCGCCGCCGACTACGCCCGCCGCATCGAACTGCTGGACCGCGCCGTGAACACCGCGGACCGCACCCAGGCCGAGCATGACTTCTCGCTGCGCTTCCTGATGCCGTACCGCGACATCATGCAGCGCGCCACCGATGACGTGGGCCTGGATATGGCGTGGGCCTATGGGCTGGTGCGCCAGGAGTCGCGCTTCATCATGAACGCGCGCTCGTCCGCCGGCGCCCATGGCCTGATGCAGGTGATGCCGGCGACCGCCAAGTGGGTTGCGCGCAAGATCGGCATGACCGACTTCTCGCCCTCGATGATGAGCGATCCCAATATCAACATCCAGCTCGGCACCAACTATATGAGCATGGTGCTGACTGACCTGGACAGCTCTTGGACGCTGGCTTCGGCCGCCTACAACGCCGGCCCGGGCCGTCCCAAGAACTGGCGCTCCAGCTTGCCGCGCCAGGTCGAGGGCGCGATCTTCGCCGAGACCATTCCGTTCTCGGAGACCCGGACCTATGTGAAGAATGTGCTGTCGAACGCCACGTACTATGCTGCATTGATGAGCGGCCGGCCGCAGTCGCTCAAGGATCGCCTGGGCGTGGTGTCGCCGTCGCAGATCACCACCACCAGCCTGCCTTGAGGTTTTAACGCCTTCAAGGCAGCGCGGTCTGCAGGCCAATGCGGTAGCCGGCGCGTGCTCCAGCCCTGGAGCGTGCGCCAGTCGTCCCTTGCCGCGGAGAGATCCATGCAGACCAGCAACGTTCTAGTGATCGGAGGGGCCGGCTTTGTCGGCAGCCACCTGGTAGCCCGCCTGGCAGGTGTTGCCACCGCGTCGGCCACGCCGCTGGAGCCGGGCACCGTCGTGGAGCCGCCTCTGGACCCTGAGCGCATCGTGGCCGCTACCCGCGACGCCGAGCATGCGCAGCACCTGCTGCTGTTGCCGCGCGTCGAGGTGATCGAGCTGGACGTGAGGAACGATGTTGCGCTGAACACCGCCATTGGCACGCTGGGCACCGACGGCGTCGTGGTGAACCTGGTCGGCATTCTCCATGGCGAACGCGCCGAGCCCTACGGCGCGGCTTTTGCCGCCGCCCACGTAGACCTCGTGCGGCGCATTGTCGAGTCTTGCCGCAGCACTGGCGTGCGCAGGCTGTTGCACATGAGCGCGCTGGGCGCCGATAGCGCCGGCCCGTCGATGTACCTGCGCAGCAAGGGCGACGGCGAGCGCGTGGTGCGCGAGAGCGCTCTGGACTGGACCATCTTCCGTCCGTCCGTGATATTCGGCCCCGACGACCATTTCCTCAATCTGTTCGCCCATATGCAGCAACTGGCGCCCGTAGTGCCGCTCGCCTGCGCGCATGCCAGGTTCCAGCCGGTGTACGTGGAGGACGTGGCGCAGGTCATGGTCAACGCCATGGCGACGCGGGACACTATCGGCCGCGCCTACGACCTGGCGGGGCCGCAGGTCTATACGCTGGAGGAGCTGGTGCGTTTTGCGGGCCGCGCCAGCGGCCACCCGCGCCCGGTCCTGCACCTGCCCGACGCCCTGGCCCGCGTGCAGGCAGCCATCCTCGAATACATGCCGGGCGCGCCGGTGATGTCGCGCGACAACCTGGACTCCATGCGGCTCGACAATGTCATGCGGGGGCCGATCGCGCCCGAGCTTGGGCTGGGCCAGCCGGTGGGGCTGGAGGTGGTGATGACCGATGTGCTGGCGGGCCGTGGGCACGAGAGCCAGATGCTGGGACTGCGGCGCAGCGGGTATCGTTGAGCGGCAGGCTGCCCGGCCGGGTTTTGCCCTTCGCATGTGACCAGGATTCACATCGCTGCGAGCGTAATTCGCTTGGAGGCGCTTGGCGCGGCTGGCTACAATGGTTCGCTCGCCGGCGTGCGCTTCGCGCTCCGGGCTTGCCCCGGCCCCGCGCGCGCTCCCCCACGTTTTCCTGCAAGGATTTTGCGATGAAGCTCGTCATCGGCAACAAGAATTACTCTTCCTGGTCGCTGCGCCCCTGGCTGCTGATGCGGCAGGCTGGCATTGCGTTCGAAGAGGTCAAGGTACGCTTGTTCGTGGCCGGGTTTGAGCAAGCGGTTGCGAAGCACTCGCCCACTGGCAAGGTGCCGGTGCTGGTCGATGGCGATGTCTCGGTGTGGGACTCGCTGTCGATTGCCGAATACCTGGCCGAGTCCTTTCCCGAGAAGCGGCTCTGGCCGGCCGACCGTGCCGAGCGTGCGCATGCGCGCTCGATCTGCGCGGAGATGCATTCTGGCTTCGGCAACCTGCGCAGCCAGCTGCCGATGAACGTCACCGCGGTGCTGCCCGGCATGGGCTGGAACGTGGCGGTGCAGCGCGATGTGGACCGTGTCGCCGCGATCTGGTCGGACCTGCGCGCGCGCCATGCTGCCGCCGGGCCGTTCCTGTTTGGCGCGTTCTCCATTGCCGACGCATTTTTCGCGCCGGTCGTCAGCCGCTTTGCCACTTATGGCATCCACCTGCCGGAGGCCGCCAAGCAATATGCGGACTTTATCCTGGCGCTGCCGGCCATGCAGGCGTGGATCGCCGATGCCCGTGAGGAGCGCGATTTCCTCGCCTCCGACGAGCCCTACCGCCTCACCCCCGATCGCGCCGATGCGGTCGTGATCAACCATTGAGCTCGTCCATGCAGGTGTATGCCGTAGGCGGCGCCATTCGCGACGCCCTGCTGGGCTTGTCGAGCCAGGACCGCGACTATGTGGTGGTGGGCGCAACCCCGGCCGAGATGGAAGCCCAGGGCTATAAGCCGGTAGGCAAGGATTTCCCCGTTTTCCTCCATCCCAGGACCCGGGAGGAATACGCGCTGGCCCGCACTGAGCGCAAGACCGCGGCAGGATACAAGGGCTTTTCGTTCTATTGCGCGCCGGACGTGACGCTGGAAGACGACCTGGTGCGGCGCGACCTCACCATCAACGCCATGGCGCAGGCGGTGGGCGATGACGGCGCGCTCACGGGCCCTGTGATCGATCCCTATGGCGGGCAGCGCGACCTTGCCGCACGGCTGTTTCGCCATGTGTCGGACGCCTTCGCCGAAGACCCGGTGCGGATCCTGCGCGTGGCGCGCTTCGCCGCGCGTTTCATTGATTTCACGGTAGCCCCCGAGACGCTGGTGCTGATGCGCCGGATGGTGGAAGCCGGCGAGGTCGACGCACTGGTGGCCGAACGCGTCTGGCAGGAACTCGCGCGCGGCCTGATGGAGGCACGGCCCTCGCGCATGTTCGAAGTGCTGCGCGAATGCGGGGCGCTGGCGCGGCTGCTGCCCGAGCTGGACCGGCTATGGGGCGTGCCGCAGCGGGCCGACTACCACCCGGAGGTGGATACCGGCGTGCACGTGATGATGGTCGTGGATACCGCCGCCGCGATGGGCACCTCGCTGCCGGTGCGCTTTGCCGCGCTGATGCACGACCTGGGCAAGGGCACCACGCCCGAGGATGTGCTGCCCCGTCATATCGGGCACGAGCAGCGCAGCGTGGCATTGCTGGAGGCGGTTTGCAAGCGGTTACGCGTGCCGACTGACTGCCGTGACCTGGCTGTGGTGGTGGCGCGCGAGCATGGCAATATCCATCGCTCCGAGGCGTTTGGCGCGGCTGCGCTGACGCGATTGCTGGAGCGGTGCGATGCGTTGCGCAAGCCGGCGCGGTTTGCTGAAGTGCTGCAGGCATGCGAGGCGGATGCGCGGGGACGGCTTGGGTTTGAGGACCGGGAGTATCCGCAGACGGCGCGGTTGATGATGGCGCTGGAGGCAGCGGCTTCGGTGGACGCCGGGGCCGTGGCGCGGGAGTGTGCTGGGGATCCTGGGTTGATTAAGGATCGGGTGCATGCTGCGCGGGTGGCGGCAGTGGAGGTTAATTTGGGAGGGTAGGGGTTTAACTGCAACTTCAGCTGCTTAACTGCTTAACTGCAAAGTCAAAGGCAGTTTCACCTCCCCTGCGGGGAGGCGACCTACTTTCTTGTCTCGCCAAGAAAGTAGGCAAAGAAGCGACCCGGATGGGGCGAAAGACTCCTCGTCGACAGGCAAAAAGAGCGGCCGGGGGCCAAACTCACATCGCCTTAGGGCGATGCTCAGACATGGCCCCCTCTTTTCCGCTCTTTTTGCCTGCCGACGAGGCGCCCCATAACGGGAGATGAAAACCCTGACGGCTCGCTGCGCATCGCGGGCGGGTGATTGCCGCCTGGGGGCGGGAAACACCCATGGCGATGCGAAGCGAGCCGTGGAGGTGTGCCAAGGCCGTATGGGGCGCCTCGGGATTTCATGAAAAGAGCGGAAAAGAGGGACCCATGTCTGAGTATCGCCTTAAGGCGATGCGAGTTTGGGTCCCGGCCGCTCTTTTCATGAAATCCCGAGGGGGTGTCGCCCCATCCGGCGCGCCTTTTTTGCCTACTTTTTTGGCAAGACAAAAAAGTAGGTCGCCGCCCCGCAGGGGTGGTGAAACTGCAGTTGAAGTTGACGTTAAGCCGTTGCAGTTGTAGTTGCAGTTGTAGCTGCAGTTGCAGGCCAGCAGTGTCCGCAGTATCCGCCCCACACCCTAAAACAACTTCCCAATCACCAACGCCACCATCGACAACAAAACCGTCGAAGCAAACGGCAACACAAACTCCCGCCCAAACAACCGAAACCGCAAATCCCCCGGCAGCCGCCCCAACCCCAGCTTCTGCAGCCAGGGCAGTGCCGCGGACAGCACGATGACGGCCAGGAAGATGGTGAGGGTCCAGCGCAGCATGTGGGCGTGCCTAAAGGATGAGGTGAGATGCGCGGACTATAGCGCGTGGCTGCGATCGCCGCGTGCGAAGCCTGCCAGCGGCAGCGCCGCATCAAAGTCGCGGGTCAGCGCGATCACCTTGAACAGTTCGCCCATCTCGGCCTCGGACAGCAGCTTTTGCACCGCGTTGGCGGCGGGCAGGAAGTTGCGCGTGTCGTTGGGGTCCAGCGCCATCAGCAGCTCGGTGATGCCGGCGTTCATCAGGAAGCGCGCCTGCGAGGCGAAGCCGGCCACCGTCAGCCCGGCATCGGCCGCGGCGTGGGCGATGCCGCTGAAGTTGACGTGGGCGGTGATGTCCTGCAGGCCAGGGTAGAGGAAGGGGTCCGGGTGGGCGTGATGGCGGTAGTGGCACATCAGCGTGCCGCCGACACGCTGCGGATGGTAGTACTCGGCAGCGGGGAAACCGTAATCGATCAGGAACACCGCACCCCGCGTGAGCATCGTGCCCACTGCGCGCATGAAGCCTTCGGCCTCGGCGTGGGTTTCGGTGACGATGTCATGGTCTCCGGCCACGGCATGCAGGGATGCGGGCAGGGCGTCGGCCGCCACAGGACGGTCCGAGAAGCCGAAGGCTGCATCGGATGTGTCAGATGCGCCAGCATCGCTGTCCCGACGGGCTACGCCGCGCTCCAGCCAGCGGCCGTGGCTGCGGGCGAACAGCCGCACTGGCATGGCGTCCAGCACTTCGTTGCCGACCACGATCCCTTCGAAATGCTCGGGCAGCGTATCCAGCCAGGCGACGCGTGGGGCCAGATGCGGCGCGCGCGTGGCCAGCGTGGCCTGCTGGCGCGCGCGCAGCTCGCCGGAGAGCTCGACGATGGCGTAGCGCTCGGGCAACTGGCCTTCCTGCTCCAGGGCCAGCAGCAGGTCGGCGGCGAGCCGACCGGTGCCGGCGCCGAATTCGAGGACCTGCGACAGGCCCTGCGCCAGCAGCGGCGCGAACTGGCGCGCGAGCGTACGGGCAAAATACGGGCTGAGTTCGGGGGCGGTGATGAAGTCGCTGCCATCGCGCGCGTCGCGGCCGAACTTGGCCGCGCCGCCGCTGTAGTAGCCCAGCCCGGGCGCATATAGCGCAAGCGCCATATAGCGGTCGAAACCGAGCCAGCCGCCCGCGTCGTCGATAGCCTGGCCGATGTGCGCGCTCAGCGCGGCGGACGCCGACAGCGCGTCGGCGGGGGGAAGGGGTAAACTAGCGCCTTTGTGCATACCGCGATTGTAGCAATGCCAGCCTCCGAATCCCCTGACTCCGCATCGCCTGCCGGCGCTACCGCTGCCGCCGCAGCCTCCGCTACCCCCGCGCGCGGTATCGCGCTCGTCACCGGCGCCGCGCGCCGGCTCGGGCGTGTGATCGCGCTGGAACTGGCCCAGCGCGGCTGGGACGTGGCGGTGCATTGCCACCGCTCCGTGGCCGAGGCCGAGGCGCTGGCCGAGCAGATCCGCGCCGGTGGCCAGCGTGCCGCCGTGCTGCAGGCCGACCTGGCCGACGAGGCGTCCACCGCCACGTTGATCAAGGCGTGCACCGATGCGCTGGGCGTGCCGACCTGCCTGGTCAACAATGCCTCGCTGTTCCAGTACGACGTGGCCACCAGCTTTTCCTATGCCTCGCTCGATACGCATATGCGCACCAATGTGGCCGCGCCGCTGCTGCTCGCGCGCGAAATGCACCGTGCCATGTCGGACACGCAGCGCGGCGTGGTCATCAACCTGCTCGACCAGAAACTGGATAACCTGAATCCGGACTTCCTGTCGTACACGCTGTCCAAGGCGGCGCTGCAGACGGCTACCGTGCAGCTGGCCCAGGCGCTGGGACCCAAGCTGCGCGTGGTGGGCGTGGCGCCCGGCATCACCATGGTCTCGGGCGACCAGTCCAGCCCGGGCTTCCGGCGCGCCCACCGCATGACGCCGCTGGGGCAGTCGTCCACGCCGGAAGACATCGCGCAGGCGGTGGCCTACCTGGCCGAAGCGCGCGCCGTGACCGGCACCACGCTTTACGTCGACGGCGGCCAGCACCTGATGCCGCTGGCGCGCGACGTGATGTTCCTGACCGAATGATCGAATAACGTACCCGGCGCGCGCGCCAAGTCCGCGCGCGCCCTCTCCCTCATTTTTTCTTCTTCCCATCATGACCATGCTCGCCGCCCTCACACATCCCAGCCTGCAAGACTGCCGCCGCATGTTCTTGCGCAACTACGAAGTGCAGATCAATATCGGCGTGCACGAATTCGAGAAAAAGGGCGAACAGCGCGTGCTGATCAATATCGACTTGTTCGTGCCGCTGGCCCAGAGCACGCCGCAGGACGACAAGCTGCAGGAAGTGGTGGACTACGACTTCATGCGCAATACGGTCGCCGAGCGCATGGCGCAGGGCCACGTCCACCTGCAGGAAACCCTGTGCGACGACGTGGCGCGCGCCATGCTCAAGCACCCCAAGGTGCGCGCCGTGCGCGTATCGACCGAAAAGCCGGACGTGTACCCGGACTGCGATTCGGTCGGCGTCGAGGTGTTCCACATCAAGAGCGAGCCGGCTGGCCAGTAAGTAAGCCGCCCTGGCGGGCTGCCGGCGCAGGGTGGCGGCTCACGGTAAAATGCCGGGTTCTCCGGCCCCCGCAGCTTGCATGTGATGCAACTGCCGCATTGCGCGCCGTTTTGCCCTTGCTTTGCCGTACCCGATCGCCCCTTCGCCCCATCACACCATCGCCATGACCGCCACCACGCATTCCAAGAACTTCTTCCGTCTGGAGACCTATCTCCAGTCGCAGACGGGCCGCGCCATCGGCGATTTCAAGATGATCGAGGATGGCGACACGGTGCTGGTGTGCCTCTCCGGCGGCAAGGACTCGTACACCATGCTGTCGGTGCTGATGGCGCTGCAAAAGCGCGCGCCGGTCAAGTTCAAGCTGATTGCGATGAACCTGGACCAGAAGCAGCCGGGCTTTCCCGCGCACATCCTGCCGGCTTACCTGAAATCGGTGGGGGTGGAGTACGTGATCGTCGACGCGGATACCTATTCCATCGTCAAGGAGAAGGTGCCTGAGGGCAAGACCACCTGCTCGTTGTGCTCGCGCCTGCGCCGCGGCGTGATCTACCGTACCGCTAAAGAGCTCGGCGCCAACAAGATCGCGCTGGGCCACCATCGCGACGACATCATCCAGACCTTCTTCCTGAACCTGTTCTTCGGCGGCAAGATGAAGGCGATGCCGCCCAAGCTGGCCACCGACGACGGCCAGCACATCGTGATCCGCCCGCTGGCCTATTGCCCTGAAAAGGACATCGCCAGCTACGCGCGCGCGATGGAATACCCGATCATCCCGTGCAACCTGTGCGGCTCGCAGGAAAACCTGCAGCGCAAGAAGGTCAAGGAGATGGTGCTGGAGTGGGAGCGGACCAATCCGGGGCGCACCGACAATATCTTTGCCGCGCTGCGCAGCGTGGTGCCGTCCCATCTGGCCGATACCGATCTATTCGATTTCAACGGGCTGGCAACTGGACTGGCCAAGGTGGACGAGGCATCGCTGTTCGGCGAGACCACCTTCTCCCAGCAGCCGCTGGTCTTTGCGGGCGGCATGGAAGAGAACAAGCTGGAATTCGTGCGCTTCGAGAAGTCCGCGCCCGCCAGCCCGGCGCAGCCTGCCGCCGAATAGGCCACGGGCCGGCCTCCCGGCCTCCTGGCCCCTGTCAGTTCTCAGCGCGCGTTGGCCGGGGCGCCGCTGCATTGGCGGTGCCATCGCGCATCAACGCGTTCGCGTCATCGATCCATTTCTGGAAGCGATCCGCCGCGTGGGCTTTTTGCTCCGGTGTGGTCAGGTTGGCAATGGTGGCGGTCAGCGCCAGCCCGGCCTCGTTGTTGGCGTCGTAACGGGCATTGCGCTCCCGCGTGGGCGGGTTCTGCCAGTGATCGCCATAGCGCCTTAGCATCTCCACGACCTGGGCCTTGGGCGGATGCTCGGCCTGCACCTGGCGCACCAGCGCTAGCCATTCCTGCTGGCGCTTGACGCGTTCCGCATAGCGCGCCTCGGCGCCTTGTACCACGGGCGCCATGGCGCGGCGGATAGTGGCCTCCTGGTCACTCGAGAAGCGCCCATAGACCAGCCGCGCGTAGTCCATCACCTTGTCGAACCGGGCTTCCTCGCGGGCCGCCGGGTCGGGGCGCAGGTATTCCTTGCGGTATTTGGCGTTGGCATCGGCGAATTTCTTCTCCATGCGGGAGATCTGCTCAGGGGTCAGCGTCAGCAGCAGGTCGGCCACGTCGGGCGTGGAGCGATCGAAGGCAACGCGTGCCAGGCGCTGGGCGTCCTCCTGGATCTTGCCTACCGCGGCGGCGGAGACCGGCTGCTGTACCTCGCTCTTGGCCTGGCGCAGCAGGCCGGCGATCTCAGGCAACTGGTCCTTGCGATGCCAGGCAAAGAAGCGGGCGATGGCATCGCGGGTAAGGGGTTCCTGGCTGGCGGAGACGTCGACGTAATTGTCGATCCACCAGTAGGCGAGCCGGTCGCCCTGCTGGTAGCCTAGCTTCAGGGCATTGCAGGCCGTCAGGGCGACCACGGCTGTGACCAGAAGGAGACGCTGGATACGGTCCCCGCGCAGGAAGGGATAAGCGGTCAAACGGCGCAAAACCCCCATGATAGAATCCTTTTCCGCGCGTTTTGGCAGCTGATCGTGCCCGCGATTCCCAACCGTTGCTGGCTTTGCCGCCGGTTTCGGGGTTCGGGCCAGGACCCTGGCCAACGCTGCTGGCCCCCGGGCTCGCCGAGGGGGTGAATCATACTGTTTGCTGGACACACTCACTTAGGACCCTCCTTGTGAATATCGTCATTCTCGCTGCAGGAATGGGCAAGCGGATGAACTCCGCGTTGCCCAAGGTCCTGCATCCTCTCGCTGGCCGGCCGCTGCTTGCTCATGTGATTGAAACGGCACGAAAATTGTTGCCGACCCGGCTCGTGGTGGTGGTTGGGCATGGCGCCGACCGCGTGCGCGAGGCGGTTGGCGCGCCAGACGTTGCCTTCGCCCTGCAGGCAGAGCAGCTTGGCACCGGCCATGCCGTGGCGCAGGCGCTCCCGCTGCTCGACGACAGCCAGCCTACGCTGGTGCTGTACGGCGATGTGCCGCTGACCGAAGCCGCCACGCTGCAGCGCCTGGTGGCCGCGGCCGGCAGCGAGCGCTTCGGCATCCTGACGGTCGAGATGGATGACCCCACCGGCTATGGCCGCATCGTGCGCGAGGCGGGCAAGATCGTGCGCATCGTCGAGCAAAAGGATGCCAGCGAGCCGCAGCGCGCTATCCGTGAGATCAACACCGGCATCATCCTTGCACCCACCGGCCCCCTGCGTCGCTGGCTGTCCACGCTGCGCAATGACAACGCCCAGGGTGAGTATTACCTGACCGACGCCGTTGAGCGCGCGGTGGCGGACGGCATGGAAGTGGTTTCCGCGCAGCCCGATGCGCTGTGGGAAACGCTGGGCGTGAACAGCAAGGTGCAGCTCGCCGAGCTCGAGCGCATCCATCAGCGCAACCTGGCGCAGCGCCTGCTTGAAGCCGGCGTGACGCTGCTGGATCCGGCGCGCATCGATATCCGCGGCGAGCTTACCTGCGGGCGCGACGTCACCATCGACGTGAACTGCGTGTTCGAAGGCCGCGTGCACCTGGAAGACGGTGCCCATATCGGCGCCAACTGCGTGCTGCGCAACAGCACCGTGGGCGCTGGCGCGCGGGTGCAGCCGTTCTGCCATTTCGAGGATGCCAGCGTTGGCGCGGCCGGCCGCATCGGCCCGTACGCGCGCCTGCGTCCCGGCACGGTGCTGGGCGAGGATGTGCACATCGGCAACTTCGTCGAGGTCAAGAACAGCCAGATCGCCGCGCACAGCAAGGCTAACCACCTTGCCTACGTAGGCGACGCCACGGTTGGCTCGCGCGTCAACATCGGCGCGGGCACCATCACCTGCAACTACGATGGCGCGAACAAATACCGCACCGTCATCGAGGACGATGTCTTTATCGGTTCCGATACGCAGCTGGTCGCGCCGGTGACCGTGCGCCGCGGCGCCACCATTGGCGCCGGCACCACGCTGACCAAGGAGGCGGCGGCCGACAAGCTGACGCTGTCGCGCTCCAAGCAGATGACGCTCGACGCGTGGCAGCGCCCGGTCAAGCAAGCCAAGAAATAAGCCCCGCCGCCGCCTGGCCGGGATACGGCCGGGCGGCAATGGCAACTCGCGGGAGACGGCAGCGCCGTCCTCGCGCCAATCATCCGGTGCGGCCGTGTCCGCGCCCTGTGGGAGAAGAATATGTGCGGCATCGTCGGCGGGGTTTCCTCGCGCAATATTGTTCCGGTCCTGATCGAAGGACTGCGTCGCCTCGAGTACCGTGGCTATGATTCCTGCGGCGTAGCGGTAGTGCGCGACAACGCGCTCGAGCGCGCCCGCACGGTCTCGCGCGTGGCCGACCTGGACGAGCAGACCCGCGCGTCCGGCCTGACCGGCATGACCGGCGTGGCGCATACGCGCTGGGCCACGCATGGCAAGCCCGACACCACTAACGCCCACCCGCATTTCTCGGGCGAGTCCATCGCGCTGGTGCACAACGGCATCATCGAGAACTACGAGCCGCTGCGCGAAGAGCTGCGCGCCGCCGGCTATGGCTTCGAGTCGCAGACCGACACCGAAGTGGTGGCCCACCTGATCCACCAGGTCTACACCTACCCGAGCAGCGCCACGCGCGGCGACCTGTTCGCCTCGGTGCGTGCCGTGACCAAGCGCCTGCACGGCGCCTACGCCATTGCCGTGTTCTCCAAGGACCATCCGGAACGCGTGGTCGGCGCCCGCGCCGGCTCGCCGCTGGTGGTGGCGCTGGGCGACAACGAATCCTTCCTGGCTTCCGACGCGCTGGCCGTGGCGGGTACCGCCAACCGCATCATCTACCTGGAAGAAGGCGACGTGGTGGAACTCACCCGCGAAGGCGCTACCATCCGCGACGTGCACGACCACCTGGTCGAGCGCGAAGTGCGCGTGGTCGAGACGCACGCCGCGGCGGTAGAGCTGGGCCCGTACCGCCACTTCATGCAGAAGGAAATCTTCGAGCAGCCGCGCGCGCTCGGCGATACGCTGGAAGGCATCGACGCCATTACTCCGGAACTGTTCGGCGAGACCGCCCAGAGCGTGTTCAGCGAGATCGACAGCGTGCTGATCCTGGCTTGCGGCACCAGCTATTACTCGGGCTGCACCGCCAAGTACTGGCTCGAATCCGTGGCCAAGATCCCGACCCAGGTCGAGGTGGCAAGCGAGTACCGCTACCGCGAAACCGTGCCCAACCCGCGCGCGCTGGTGGTGGTGATCTCGCAGTCTGGCGAGACCGCCGATACCATGGCTGCCCTGCGCCACGCCAAGTCGCTGGGCCACACGCATACCCTGGCTGTGTGCAATGTGTCCACTAGCGCCATGGTGCGCGAGACCGTGCTGCGCTTCCTGACGCGTGCCGGCACCGAGATCGGCGTCGCGTCGACCAAGGCCTTCACCACCCAGCTCGCCGCGCTGTACATGCTGACCCTGGCGCTGGCCAAGGTACGCGGCAGGCTCACGGCCGAGGCGGAAGCCGCGGCGCTGACCAACCTGCGCCACCTGCCCGTGGCCCTGCACGGCGTGCTGGCGCTGGAGCCGCAGATCATCTCCTGGTCCGAGGACTTCGCCCGCCGCGAGAACGCGCTGTTCCTGGGCCGTGGCCTGCATTACCCGATCGCCCTGGAAGGCGCGCTCAAGCTCAAGGAAATCTCGTACATCCACGCCGAAGCCTATCCGGCCGGCGAGCTCAAGCACGGCCCGCTGGCGCTGGTGACCGAGGCCATGCCCGTGGTCACGGTGGCGCCCAACGACGCGCTGCTGGAAAAGCTGAAGTCCAACATCCAGGAAGTGCGCGCCCGCGGCGGCCGGCTGTATGTGTTCGCCGACAGCGACACCCACATCCATTCCACCGAAGGCATCCAGGTGATCCGCCTGCCCGAGCACTACGGCGACCTGTCGCCGATCCTGCACGTGGTGCCGCTGCAATTGCTGGCTTACCATACCGCCTGCGCGCGCGGCACCGACGTGGACAAGCCGCGTAACCTGGCCAAGTCGGTCACGGTGGAGTAACGCAAGGGATAGCTGCGAGCCGCGCCGCACGGCATGGCCAGGAACGCCTGGCCGGCCGGGCGGCATGGCCGGCATGGGTAAGCACGTATTCATGCCAGTTGCCGGTGGAGGGCGCGCGGCCAGGTGGCCGGTTCCGCGCCGATGCTGGTTTCAGCATGGCCTTTTGGCTCGCCGCCCGCTATCGGTGAGTTGCCTACTTCGCTATCGGCTAACGCCGCGGGTTCGCCTCGTCCGTTTGGCTGACTTGAATAATCCCGGCCAATAGCCAAAAATCTCGCTCGGCTGCGTTCTCGCCGAAGACGTGCCCGGCACCGGGCCTCCTGCAGATCCAGATCAGCAGATCAGCAGATCAGCGGGAAGAAGACAAAAAGATAAAAAGATAAAACACCAAATACGATAATGCGGACCAGGTGCTCTAGGAGTCCCGCCGCACACCTTGCCTCGGGAATGACTGAAGATTGGCTTGCCGGGCGGCTCCTCAGCCACCCAGAATTGCTGGCGCGCCCAGTCGGCGGCGTCACGCGCCTGCAGCCTCGCAATTCTCGTAATTCTTGCTGTTCCAGCATCCCGGCAGCGGACGGTCACGGCCATGCGCCACGCAGTGCCGCAGGATCGGTCCTGTGATCCGGCTGCCTGGTTTCGCCGCATGAGCGCAGCCAACCCGCCCTGGCACCACGGCGCTGGCGTCATGCTGACCCGCCGCCTCCATGCGGCCGGTCTCATCGGCATGCTGGCCTGGCTGCTGGTGGCGCGGGCCTGGGCCTCCGATGCCGGCCCGCTGCCCCTGCAAAACCCCGACGTGTCCTGGTTGCGCGATCCGGGCGGGCGACTCACGATCGCGCAGGTTGCCGCGCATGCCGATGGATTCCAGCCATTGCGCGGTGGCCTGAACGAGGGTTTTACCCATGACGTGGTCTGGCTCAAGGTGGTGCTGTCCGCGGCGGCCCAGGGTGGCGAGCGCTGGCTGGAGATCTGGCCGGGGGCGCTTGACGATGTGCGCCTGTACCAGGCAACAGCGAACGGCGCCTGGGCGGAGCGCCGCAGCGGCAACGCGCTGCCCTTCGATGCCCGCGACGGACCCGATGGGCGTAGCCGCAACCTGGCCTTCCGGCTTGTGCAGCCGCAGCCGGGGGATGTGCTCTACCTGCGCATCCGGACCACCGGCACGATGGCGGTGGCGTTGCGGCTGTGGCATGGGTCCGAGCTGCGCGCGGCAAGCGCGGCCGCCAACATCGGCTATGGCATGCACCTGGGTTTCATGGCCACGGCGGTGCTCTTCTACCTGGCAGGCTGGCTGCTGACCCGCCGCGCGCTCTACGGGGCTTTTTCCTTGCTCGTGGCCGTGGCTACCCTGCGCTGGTTTGCCGCTGACGGCCTGGCCAGCCAGTTTCTCTTTCCGCACGATGCCACCGTGCCGCTATTGGCCGCCAAGGCCCTGGTGGGGCTTCAATGGGCATGCGCCAGCTTGTTCGTGATCTGCTTGCTGCAGTTGCGCGAGCGCGCGCCGCGCCTGCTGCGCTATCACCGGGGGCTCATGCTGACGGGTCTGGTGGTCGCCTTGTCGTCATCGAGCGATCACTACGGTACCGCGGTTTCCGTGCTCTATACCGGGGTGTTGCTGGGGCAATTGTTCTCGATTCCCGTCTATCTTCACCTGTGGCGCACCGGAGGGGCTTCCGGACGGCTGGTCGTGGCTTCGCTTTTGCTGTATTGCCTCATCATCCTGCCTGGCTGCCTTGGCGCGTTCGGCCTGTTGCCGCTGTGCGCCATCACCACGCAAAGCGTACACCTGCTCGACCTGCCGCTGATGCTGGCGCTGCACCTGACCATTGTGCTGCGCGTGCGCGAAGCGGAAAGCGAGCGCAAGAGCGAGCGGCAGCAGGCCCGCGAGGCCATGGCGTCTTCCCTGCGCGAGCGGCGTGCGTTCGAGGAGCAAAGCCGTTTGCTCGCGATGATGACGCATGAGGTCCGCACGCCGGTGGCGGTGATCGATGCCGCGGCCTATAGCCTGCGCCTGCTCGATGACATCGGCGGCGACCGCGTGCAGCGCGAGAGCCGCTACCAGAGCATCCAGCTGGCCGTGCGGCGGCTGAAACTCCTGATGGAGCTGGCCGAGGCGCGCGAGCGGCTGGTGCCCGGCGAACAGCACCTCGACACTGCGCCGTTCGGCTTCGCCGAACTCAGCCGGGACGTGCTCGCGTCGATCGAGCCGCAAGCGGCGGCCCGGGTATCCCTGGAGGCCGGCGCCGGGTTGCCCCAGCTCGATGGGGATGTCCGCCTGCTGCACTTCGCCTTGCTCAACCTGCTCGACAACGCGCTCAAGTACGCTTACCCGGCCAGCCGCATCCTGATCGACATCGCCGCTGGCATGCGCGAAGGCGTGCGCGGCGTGGCCTGGCGCATTCGCGACCAGGGGCCCGGCGTGCCCTTGGGCAAGGAAGACGTGATCTTCGAGAAATTCCGCCGGCTCGGTGAGATTGCCGACCAGCCCGGCCTCGGGTTGGGCCTGCCGCTGGCGCGCAAGATCATGGAGCTGCATGGCGGGACCCTGTGCTGCGATCCGGGCTGGCGCGAGGGGGCCTGCTTCGTGGCGTGGCTGCCGGAGGCCGCATGACTGTCGCCGCCGCTTCCGATGCCGCCGCAAGCAGGATGTCCGAACGGGTTTCCATTGCGCTGGTCGAGGACAACGAGCGCCTGCGCACGGAGCTGGCCTTTCACTTGACCCACGCCGGCTATGCCGTCGCGAGCCTGGCCGATGCAGCCGCGCTGGACGCGCACCTGGCCAGCCAGCCGTGCCGGCTGCTGATACTGGACCTGGGTCTTCCGGATGAGGACGGGTTGTCGATCTGCGAGCGCCTGCGCCGGACCCGGCCCGACTTGGGCATCGTCATGCTGACCGCGCGCGGCATGGCCCACGACCGGCTCGCCGGGCTGCGCGGCGGCGCCGATGGCTATCTCGTCAAGCCGGCGCGCACGGAAGAGCTGCTGCTGGTGATCGCCAACCTGCTGCGCCGCCTCGGTCCCGTGACGCCTGATCTGCCTCCGCCGCCGCTGGCCGGTGCGCCCGCGCCGGCCTGGTGCCTCGATGCGCGCCGTCTCATGGCCATCACGCCGGATGGCAACCCGCTCCTGCTCACGCGCATGGAAGGCCAGCTGCTGCAGGCCTTGCGGCGCAGCGCGCCGGATCCCGCCGGCCGCCGCCAATTGGTGGAAGCGCTGGGTGGCAACTACCTTGACTTCGACGAGCACCGGCTTGAGGTCGCCATCAGCCGGCTGCGCGGAAAGCTCTCGCAGGCTTGGCCGCATGGCCCGGCGATCCGCACGGTGCGTGGCGTCGGCTACCTGCTGGCGCAGCGCTGGCTGGGCCAGGCTGAGGGATAGCGCTGGGAGGCCGGCGGCGAGCGGTTTTGGGCTTGTCGCGTGCTTGCGAGTATTTGTGCGTATTTGTGAGTATTTGTGAGCTTTGCCGGCGTGGATTTTTGTATGCTCACCCCCCCGTCACGGGGCTGGCCGGTTGGCTTAAAGGTGTCGTCGGCCGCGCGGGAAACCTCGATGCCCGCCACACCCGGGAAGAAGCATCAGAAGCATAAGTAGCGTGGAGCAAGAATGAGGCAGAGCGAGCTATTGGGAAGAGTGGCCAACGGGGCGATCCTGCGCATCGCTCGCGATCCCTGGGGCAGGCTCTTGCCAAGCGTCGTGCTGATGGAACCTGGCGCGCAAGGCAATGACGAGGTCGTTCACCGCTGGCAGATCCGCAAGATGATGGATTCAGGCTTGCTGCAGCACGACGGCAGCACGGCCGAGGACTCCAGCATGTATGTCCCGACTTCCGCCGGGCTTGCGATTGGCAATGCGTGGAACCGCGCGAAGGCGAGAGCCGCGGCGGCCGGGGCAGCTGCCGCCGGCCCGGCGCAGGGTTCGGGCTAGATCAGTCCTGGCTCGCCACGCAGTTCCTGCCCGCGGCCTTGGCCTGGTAAAGGGCCTTGTCGGCCGCTGCCAGCACATCGTCCAGCGTGCCCCCGGCGCCAGGCAGCGTGGCGCAACCCAGACTTACCGTGCAGCGGATGTCCACGCCATTGAAGTGGAACGCGTGCTGCTCCACCGCTTGCCGGATGCGCTGTGCCGTCGCCCTGGCGCCATCCGCATCGGTCGACGGCAGCAGCAGGGCAAACTCCTCCCCGCCCAGCCGGGCAATGATATCGATGGCGCGCAGCACGCCCTGGCAGCAGGCGACCAGTTCCTTGAGGACATGGTCGCCCGCCGCGTGGCCGAGGTTGTCGTTGATGGCCTTGAAATGGTCGGCGTCCAGCATGACGACCGACAAGGGTTGCCGCAGGCGCCGGGCACGCACCACTTCTGCCTCGCCGACGTCGAAGAAATGCCCGCGGTTGGCGGCCCCCGTCAGATGGTCCCTGGTGAGCAGCTCCTTGACCTTGTCGATGCTGAGCTTGCGTTCCGTGACATCGCGCAGCACGACCGAGTAGCCGGAAACCTTGCCGTCGATCTCCTCCAGTGCCGCCACCAGCAACTGGCCCCAGTAACGCCGGCCGTCACGGGTGACGCACCATAGCTCTTCCACATGCCAGCCGCTTTCGCGCGTGAGCCGGAGCTGCTCGTCGAGCCGCGCGGGGAAGTCGCTGTCCGGATGGCAGAACAGGCGCAGCGTGGCGCCTTCCACGTCCTGCGTTTCGAAGCCGGTCTGGCGCTGGCCGGACTGGTTCCAGCTGTCGATCCGGCCGGTGGCGTCCAGGGAGAAGTACGCGAAATCATTCACCGCCGAATAGACCGCGGCGAGCCAGGATTCGGTCTGCTTGAGGTTGCGCTCCTGCGCGACCACCTTCGAGATGTCCGTGAGCACCACCATCGTGCAGTCCTGGGCGACGCGCAGCATGGAGCAGGACAGGACATTGGGCTCCTGCTGTTTGCGCGTGGGCAGGAAGATGCGATGGTTCTCGCAGATATAGCCGCGCTCATGCGCGAACGTGGCCGCCATGCTCCTTAGCTCAGGAGCCAGGTCCTCGAATACGGCAAAGAGATTGTCCAGGCTGCCCGTGCGCGAGATGGGCATCAACACCTGGGCTGCCTTGGGGTTTGCCATCGCCACGTTGCCGGCTGCGTCGATGCGCAGGATGCCTGCCGGAGACATATAGAGGAAGGTCAGCAATTCCTCGTTCTCGGCCGCGAGAGCGGCCAGGTCGCCCTGGCTCTCCCCGGGATGTGCCATTGCCATGGCGCGCCTATCGCTGGATCAGCACATAGAGCCGGTCGCGGCCGGGACTCTTGAGCAAGCGGAGCTTGACCGGCGTGGGGCGCATGCGCAGGGTGAGGACATAGTCGATGGTTTCGTCCAGCGAATCGGCATCCTCGAAGCGCTGGGCCACCATGAAATTGTTCATGCAGATGGCCACCTCGGCAAAGAAATGCCGGCCGAGCACCCGTTCCGGGGACAATCCCGCGAGCCGCGATTCGGTGGCGTTGTAACGCTCGACGATGCCCGTCGACGCAAAGCCGATGGTGCCGAAGGGCAGTGCGTCGGCGTCCTGTGCCGAGAGGCTATCCAGCTGCTCCAGCGAAATCTCCGAAAAAATCATCCTCATCCTAATTTTTCAATCCGGGGGTAACAATGCCTGCGGCCAGCACCGCGCCTACCTGTGCTCGGCAGACCTGAGGAAGCTCGCCGAGATCTCCCGCGTCAGCAGGCTGATGGCTTCCATCTCTCCATCGGACAGCCCGCCCGTGCAGGCCGTCGGGCCCCAGTCTCCGCAGATCATGGCGACGCAGCGATTCTTGATCATCACGGGCGCCAGCAGGATGGAGCGGGCATCGGGCATCTGTTCCCGATACCAGCGGGGCACGCGGTGCGCCACCTCTTTGTCAAAGGAGTCTTCGAACAGCAGCGGCTTGTTGCCGATGGCGGCGAAGTGAAAGATATCGGGGACGAAGCCCTCTTCGAAGGATAGCGCTTCCATCTTCTCGCGCATGCCCTCGCCAAATCCAACCCGTGCGCCAAAACGCTTCGCCATGGGGTTGAGCAGCATGAGGAAGCAATGCGAGAAGTTCAGCGCCCGCATGGCCGATTCGAGCACCAGCGGCGCCAGCTCGGAGACCGGCAGCTCGCCGCCCTCGCGCTGTACTTCCTGCAGGCTTTGCTGAAGGCGCTTGAGGGCATCCTTCGGCTTACCGGCATTCAGGGCGGGGGTGGCCTTGGCCGCTTCGGGTGACTCCGCATTGGTCATGGAGACGTTCAGTGCCAGGGCCTGCAGGACTGCGCCATCCACCGCACCTGCTTGCAGGCCCAGTGCCTCGGCGTGATCCAGCAGCAAGGCCTGGACCTCTTCCTGCGGCGCGTCCCTTGCCACCAGCGTGGCGGCCCGGGAGGAGATGTTGGCAATCGCGCCCAGCCAGTCGGCGTGGGATTCCAGCACCGAATCCGAGTCGAAGCGCTGGCAGCGCATCGACGTCGCGATCAGGCTGGGCAACCTCCATTTGATCGCCGCCGCTGCCGCGATGTCTTCGAGGGTGACGCCCAGCACTTGCTGGCACGCTTCGCTTTCCTTCTCGGAATCGCCCTTGCACAGGGCCTGGATCTGTTCCCACTCCTCGGCAAAGTAGAAGACCAGAAGCAGGCGGCTCATGTGGTGCATCAACGTGCAGACCACGGCTTCTTCCGCCTGCCTGATGCCTTGGGCGTTGCTGAGCGCGCGCGTGAACTCGCCGGCGATCAGGGCCTGCTTCAGTTCAGTGGTGGCCTGCGGCCGGTTGATGGCTACCCCGGAGAAATAGTCCAGCAACTGGACCCCGAGCGTGAGGTGGCTGATCGCTTCAACCCCCAGGACCAGGATGGCGCGCGACACCGTCGTGACTTCGCCCCCGAACGAGCGATACATGGCGGAGTTGGCCAGGCGTATGACCTTTTGCGACAAGCTGAAATCGCAGAGCACGCCCGCAGCCATCTCGCCGACGCTGGTGTCGCTGTTGAGCGTCTTGAAAACGTTGTCGATGCAGAACTGCAGCGTGGGGAAATCCCCTTGCTGCGCCATGCGGCTCCATAGTGTCTCGAAGAGCGTATTGCTTTCATTGTTTGACATGGCGGCGCCTACTTCGAGAACACTTGGGCATTGCCAAGCTGCAGCGTGCCGGCTTGCGCCAGGTCCACGAACTGGGCCGGGCTCATTGCCTTTGCATAGCGCCAGCCCTGCACCAGCTCACAGCCTTGCTCGGCCAGCAACTGGCTTTGCTCGTCCGACTCCACGCCTTCGGCGATGGCCACCAGCCCGAGTTCCCGCGCGAGCGACAACACGGCAAACACGATGGTCCGCGCATGCGGGGAGTCCATCATGTCGGCCACAAAGCTCTGGTCGATCTTCAGTGCCGAGAGCGGGAAGCGGCGCAGGTACGACAAGCTGGAATACCCCGTGCCGAAGTCGTCGACCGCGAACCGCACGCCCAATGCGCGCAACTCCGTCAACAAGTCTTGCGCTGCCTCGGGGTCGGTCATCAACGCGCCTTCCGTGATTTCCAGGACCAGCCGGTGCGAGCTGACGCCGGCATCTTTGATGGCCCGCCTGACGCTGTCCGCGAAGCCGGGGTGCCTGAACTGGACCGGAGAGACATTGACCGATATGTATCCCACGTCCAGCCCGAGCGCGTCCCAGCTGGCCAGCTGCGCACAGGCGCAGCGCAGCGCCCACGCCCCGAGATGGTTGATGAGGCCGTTATGCTCCGCAACCGGGATAAACACGCCCGGCGGGATGGACCCCGTCGGGTGTTGCCACCGCATCAGCGCCTCGACCGCGCAGACCTTGCCGGAGCCGGGCCACACGATCGGCTGGTAGTGAAGCAGGAACTCGCCGTTCTGGACGGCCTCGAACATGTTCTGTTCGATCCGGAACTGCTCGTCCAGCCGATGCTCCAGCTCCGGCGTGTAGACACAGTATCGATTCTTGCCCTGCGCCTTGGCGTCATACATGGCCAGGTCCGCACGCTTGAGCAATTGCGACTCGGACTGATGGGCCAGCGTGCCGAAGGTGAGCCCCAGGCTGGTGGTGACGCGGATCTGGCAACCGGCCAGGTGAAAAGGCTGCCTGCAGACATGGATCACCTTCTCCACGATGCCGATGGCGGCCGCTTCCGAGGCGATCCCGTCGAGCAGCAGCACGAACTCATCGCCGCCCAGCCGCGCGACCATGTCCGTCGGGCGAACCGCCCCGAGCAGCCGCACGCTGACTTGCTTGAGCAAGGCGTCGCCAAATTCATGGCCGAGCGAGTCGTTGACCTTCTTGAACCCGTCGAGGTCCATCAGGGCAAGCGCAAATGGCGCCTTTGCCGTGCCATCTTCGGCAAAGTACCCGGCAATGCGTTCGCGCACCATGGCGCGGTTGCCTACGCCGGTGAGCGGGTCGCGAAAGGACGCCTCGATGAGCCGTTCTTCGTTGTCGACCCAGTCGGTCACGTCGTAGCCAAACAGCAGCAAGCTCGGGTTGCCGTCCTCGTCGGCATGGCGGCACACGCGCAGGTCCAGCCAGCGGCTTTCGCCGACGCCGCCGGAGAAGCGGATGCGGCCGGTCTTGCACGGCGCTTCCTGCTCGCAGGCACGCAGCAGCCCGGCGAGCTGCTCGCGCTGCTCGAACGAGACGACATCCAGGATCGAGGATTTAAGAAGGTATTCCCGGGGATAGGCAAGCAACTGCGCCGAGGCTTCGGTTGCCAGGATGATGTTGCCCGCGACATCGATCTGCAGGGCGAGCGCGCCCGAAGCCTCGAGCAATGCCCAGGCATCCCGCGCCGATCCCCCGGCGGATAACAGTGGGTTCCGGTCGGAGGATGGCCATTCAGGGGGCTCGTCCGCTAGAACTGCGTCATACGTAAACGACGTCATGGAACTCTGGTTGAAGCTCGGGCCGAATTGAGCGCCTGGTAATCGAGTGCCGCCAGCGCAACCGTGCCAGGCTGGCTCGCGCATTAATGTGATTTTAGGTGCATGTTAACCATGCTGCGCATGCCAGTTTAACGCTTAACCGCAACATCCGATCACCCGAATGCGTTGCCTGGCAAGAGTTTGTGGCGCCGTTGCACAGTGGGATCCGATACATCGATGGCCCAAGCGTGGCCGCCCCGAATCGGCCGGGCACGCGCCGCCCCGCGAACGTCCGCGGACTACTGCCTTTAGAATGCAGCACAAACCAATCGGAGACCGTGCATGCTGTGGAAATCACCCCCCTCCCTGAAAGACCTCCAGGCTCGCCACAAGGACACCGCTGTCGAGCAACTGGGCATCGAGTTCACCGAGATCAGCGAGACTTCGCTCAGTGCACGCATGCCGGTGGACCGCCGCACCGTGCAGCCGCATGGCATCCTGCACGGCGGCGCTTCGGTACTGCTGGCGGAGACCCTGGGCAGTTGCGCCGCCAGCCTGTGCCTGGATAGCGAGACCCAATATTGTGTCGGGCTCGACATCAATGCGAACCATGTGCGCGCGGCGCGCACGGGCTATGTCACCGGCACCGCCACGCCGGTGCATATCGGCCGCACCACCCATGTATGGGCCATCGAGATCCGCAACGAAGAAGGCAAGATGGTGTGCGTCTCCCGGATCACCATGTCCATTCTTTCGCGCTGATCGCCCCGGCCTTCGGCAAGCGTGCGGGCGCCGTTGTGCGCCCCGTGCAGAGTTTCTCATTTCCGGCTAAACTGCGCCCCGCACTGTAAGCGGGCGCCAAAGCGCGGCGTCCCGGCAGCGGCGGGGTGGCAGAGTGGTTATGCGACGGTCTGCAAAGCCGTACACGGCGGTTCAATTCCGTTCCCCCGCCTCCAGTATTGCTGTCATGGCCAGGGGGATCGCGCCATGCAGCCGGGCGCCGCGATGCTTCGCGCTCCTTTCCATTTCCCTTTGTTCTTTCCCTTTCCCGTCAAGCTATTTTGACTTGGCCCCGCCTCATTCATTCGGTGGATAAGGCGCTGCTTATGCCGTTTTCCCCGCTGGAACAAGTCGCTCGAATCATGTAGTGTGAAGTCAGCGCAGTCCATCCATGACAACCTCCGCCATCGTGCGTGGCGGGGAGATAATTGCAATGACAAGAGATCTGCGTATCCGCGCCGCACAACCGGCCGATTGGCCGGCAATCGCGGAAGTCCTTGAAGCATGTGGCCTCGCCAGCGCCGATCTCGATCCCTCGCTGGCGTTGTTCCATATTGCGGTGCTCGACGGCGGCATTGTCGGTTGTGCTGGCGCCGAAGGCTATGGCGACACCGTGGTCGTGCGCTCGGTCGCTGTGTTGCCGCCTTATCGCGATCGCGGCATCGCCTCCCATATGGTTTCCGCCGTGCTCATGCGCGCCCGCGCCAACGGCTGCACGCGCGCCGTGTTGCTGAGCGCCAGTTGCCCCAGCTACTTTGCCCGCTACGGCTTCTCGCTGATCTCGGCGGATCGCCTGCCGCCGGAAGTACGCGCGTCGCGCGAGTTCCGGCAGCAAGAAGGCGCGCTGCCGCTATGCATGTGTTGCGAGCTGAAATGATCTACCCGACGAACCAGACCGAACCGACCCAGCCGCCGAGCACTGTCCCCTTCGATTGCCTGGTCTATATCGGCCGTTTCGAACCCTTCCACAATGGTCACTTCGCCATGTTGCGCCAGGCGCTGGCGCAGGCCAGCACGGTGATCGTGGTGCTGGGTTCCGCCGGCGGCGCCCGCACTGTCAAGAATCCGTTTTCCGCGGATGAGCGTCGCCAGATGATCGAGGGCGCCGTCGCGGCATGGGACGCCGCGCGCGTTGCCGACCTGCGCTTTGTGGTGGTGCGCGACTACTACGAAAGCGCGCGCTGGACAGCGGCGGTGCGCGCCGTGGCGGGCGCGGCGATCGAGGCTTGCGCGCAAGGCACGCCGCGCGTTGGCCTGTTCGGGCATTTCAAGGATGCCTCGTCGGGCTACCTGAATGACTTTCCCGGGTGGGAACTGGTGCCGCAGCCCAGCTTCGGGCAGCTCAACGCCGCCGACGTGCGCCGGCAATGGTTCGAGCAGCAGGGCGGGCTGGAGGGGTTGCAGAGCGTGCTGCCGCAGCCGGTGGCCGCCTTCCTGCGTGAGTTCGCCGGGCGCGAAGCATTTGCGGCCTTGCTGGCCGAGTACCGCTTCCTGCAGGACCACAGCCGCCGCTGGGCCGCCGCGCCGTATCCGCCGGTCTTCGTGACCGTGGATGCGGTGGTGCGCTGCTGCGGCCAGGTGCTGCTGATCCGCCGCGGCGGACAGCCCGGCCGCGGCGCCTGGGCGCTGCCCGGCGGTTTCCTCGACCAGCATGAGCGCGTGGCCGACGCGGTGCTGCGCGAGCTCGACGAGGAGACGCGCTTCGGGCTGCCCAAGTCGGCGTTGCAGCAATCCTTGCGCGACCAGGCGTTGTTCGATCATCCCGAGCGCAGCCAGCGCGGGCGCACGCTGACCCACGCTTTCTTCTTCGACCTGCCGCTCGATGCGCTGCCTGCCGTGGCCGCCGCAGACGACGCCGCCGCGGTGCGCTGGGTGCCGCAACAGGAGCTGCTGGCGCTGGAAGGGCAGATGTTCGAGGATCACCTGCTGATCCTCGATCGCTTCCTGCACCTGTTCGACGGCGAGGCGCAGCCGGCGGGCTGAGCGGTTCGCCGCCGGGTTCAGTGCCCGCCCAGGTACGCCTGCGCCAGCGCGGGATCCCGCGCCAGTTCGTCCGCCGGCCCGCTGGCCACTACGCGGCCTTCCTCCATCACATAGCCGCGATCGGCCAGCGCCAGTGCCAGCGCGGCCATCTGGTCCACCAGCAAGATGCTGATCGAGGCCTCGCGCAGCTGGTCCAGCGAGGCGAACAGCTCCGCGATCACCTTGGGCGCCAGGCCCAGCGATGGCTCGTCGAGCAGCAACACGCGCGGGTTCGACATCAGCGCGCGCCCGATCGCCAGCATCTGCTGCTCACCGCCGGAGAGCAGGCCGGCACGCTGATGCTGGCGCTCGCGCAGCCGCGGGAAGCGGGTCAGCATGGCTTCGACCCGCTTGACCATTTCCATATGGGACAGCGGACCGGACGGAAACGCGCCCAGCCGCAGGTTGTCGAGCACGGATAGCTCGGGGAACACCTGCCGGCCTTCCGGCACCAGCACCACGCCCATGACCGCGATGCGCTCGGCGTCCAGCCGCGCCAGGTCCACGCCGTCGAAGGTGATGCCGCCCTGCACCGGGCGGTGCAGGCCAGACAGCGCACGCATCAAGGTGGATTTGCCCGCGCCGTTGGCGCCCAGCAGCGCCACCAATTCGCCTTCGCGGACCTGCAGCGCCACGTCGTGCAGCACCGGCGCTGCGCCGTAGCCCGCGCTGAGTGCATTTACACCCAGCACTTCGCGCAGCGCGTCGGACGGCACCTTGCGCGGGCGGGCTGCCTGGGCGCTGTCTTGCCCGGGCAACACCGTGGCCTCGCCCAGGTAGGCGCGGCGCACGTGCGGATCGCTGCGGATGGCCGCCGGCGTGCCCGCCGCCAGATGCTGGCCGGCATCGATGACGACAATGCCGTCCGACACGTCCATCACCAGCGACATATCGTGCTCGACCAGCCCCACCGCAATGCCGCTGTCGGCAATCCTGCGCAGCAACGCACCCAGCCGCGCCTTGTCCTCGCGCGACAGCCCGGCGGCGGGCTCATCGAGCAGCAGCACCGCGGGGCGGGTGGCCAGCGCGCGCGCAATTTCCACCAGGCGCTGGTCCACGTGCGCCAGGCCTGCCGCACAGGCGTCCGGGTCGCCGGCATAGCCGCACGCGGCAAGCAGGTCCAGCGCTTGCTGGCGCACCGCCGGCGCGGTGAAGCCCGCGATACCCAGCAGCGCGCCAAGCCGCCCGCGCCGCAAGGCGATGGCCACGTTGTCGGCCGCGCTCATGCCGGCGAACAGCTGCGAGGTCTGGTAGGTGCGGGCGATGCCGTTGCGCGCGCTATGGCAGGCGCCGCGCGCGGGCAGCGCGGCCTGGCCCAGGCTGCGGCCGCCGGCGCGCGGGCGGTAGTAGCCGGACAACAGATTGAGCACCGTGGATTTGCCCGCGCCGTTGGGGCCGATCAGGCTGGTCACCGCGCCGGCGGGCATGACGAAGGAGAGATCGTCGACCGCGCGCACGCCGCCGAACACCATGGACAAGCCCTGCGCGGAAAGCCCGCGCTGCCTGGCGGCGGGCAGGGCGGCCAGGGAGGGGAAGGCGGGCAAGCTGGCATCGGCACCTTCACCCGAGGCACGATGCCGCGCACGGGCGCGTTGCCATAGCTGGCCGATCACACCGGCGATGCCGCCCGGCGCAACCCACAGGACCAGCAATAGCAGGCCGCCGAAAAACAGCAGGCGCAGGTTCTCCAGGCTCGACAGCAGCTCCGGCAAGACGCCCACCACCACCGCGCCCAGTACCGGCCCGGCCACCGTGCCCGCGCCGCCGATCATGACCACCAGCACGAACAGGATCGATTGCAGGAAGGAGAACATGCCCGGCGTGACCATGCCCTGCAGCGGCGCGAACAGGCCGCCGGCCAGCCCGGCGAGCGCGGCCGAGAAGGCAAAGCCCACGGTCTTGACCACGAGAGGATCGATGCCGATGGACGCCGCCGCCGTCTCGCTGTCGCGCACCGCGCGCATGGCCGCGCCCCAGGCGCCGCGCGAAATCCGCGCATAGGCCGCGAGGGCAATCGCCAGCACCGCCAGCGCAATCAGCGCGAGCGCGCGCTCGCCGCCATCCACGCCCGGCAGCGAAGGCTGGGCGATACCCATCAGGCCGTTCTGCCCGCCGGTGAGCGCGCGCCACTCGACCGCGCCGTGCTCCACGATAAAGCCGAAGGCGATGGTCACCATCGCCAGGCCGGGCCCTTTCACGCGCAACGCCGGCAGCGCCAGCAGGGCGCCAGTGACCGCGGCGATCAATGCGCCCACCGGCCACGCCGCCCAGAAGCTCCAGCCGGCCGGGCCGGTGAGGATGGCCACGGTGTACGCGCCAATGGCATAGAAGGCCACGTGGCCGAACGAGATCTGCCCCGTCAGCCCTAGCAGCAGGTTCAGGCCCACGCCGCAGATCGCCAGCATGGCCACCCCGGCGATGACGAAGACGAAGTAACCGTTGACCAGCAGCGCGGCGGCACCGGCCACGATGAGGGCCAGCGCCATCGCGCTTACCTGCAGCGGCGTGCCCAGGCCCAGCAGCGGCGAGCGCGCGCTCGCAGGCGCGGCGTGCGGTGAGGCGGTGCGCGGCGCGCCACCGCGCGTGGATGTCAGCGTGGAATCGTTCATACCTTGCGCACCTCCGCGCGTCCGAACAAGCCGTCCGGCCGCATGGCCAGCAGCAGGATCACCAGGGAGAAGGTGATGATCTGGGTGTAGCCGGAGCCGAGCGAGGCCGTCACCAGCGCCTCCGCCACGCCGAAGATCAGGCCCGCCACCATCACGCCCCAGGCGCTGCCGAGCCCGCCCAGGATGGCAACGGCGAAGGCCTTGAGGCCAAACACCGTGCCCATGTCGGACTGCACGTTGAACAGCGGCGCGATCAGCACGCCGGCGATGCCGGCCAGCAGCGTGGACAGCGCGAACGCCGCCGCTACCAGGCGCCGGATCGGAATGCCCATCAGCCGCGCGGCGTCGCGGTTCTGCACCACCGCCAGCATCGCCACGCCCCAGCGCGAGCGGCGCAGCACCAGGTGCAGCACGCCGGCCAGCGCAAGCCCGATCACCGGGATCAGCAACTGCAGCGGATACACCCCGAGGCCCGTGTCGCCGAGCCGCATCGCGGAGGTGGCAAGCGGCGAGGGCAGGCTGCGCGGCTCGGTGCCGAAGGTCAGCATCACCACGTTATCGAGCACGATGCCCAGCGCCACCGTGGCCATCAGCCAAGCGTTGGAGCCGCGGCTGGCAAACGGGCGCACCGCCAGGAACTCCACCGCCAGCCCGTACAGCGCGCACAGCGCCAGTGCCAGCACCACCGCCAGCGGCATCGGCCAGCCCAGCGTCTGGGCGAAGGTGTAGGTCAGCACCGCGCCCAGCATCATCGAGCTGCCCTGCGCGAAGTTGACTGTGGCCGAGACCGCGTAGGTAATGTGAAAGCCGAGCGCCATCAGGCCGTACATGCTGCCCAGGCCGAGGCCGCTGATCAGGGCGGAGATCCATAACATGGTGAGTCCTTGTTGTGACGCCAGCACCTTGTTGAAATGACCGCTTACTTCGCCACCGGCACGATCCGGTTGTCGATGAACTGCGCCCACACATAGTCGTTCTCGCTGAGCGCGTCGTGCGACTCGAGCGAAAACGGCTTCACATACGTCTTGATCAGGCCTTCATAGCGGTCGATCTTGTAGAAGCCCTCGCGTACCGCGTCGCCCTTGGTCGAGCCGGCGCGCGCAATGGCCAGCGCGGCAAGCTGCGTGGCATCGTAGGCATTGGCCACGCCCACGGCCGGCGTGATGTCGTCCGGCCCCTTGATGTCGCTGTACTTCGCCTTGAGTTCCGCCACCACGCGCGTGCTGACCGGCGAGGGCGAGCCGAAGAAGCTATACGTCTGCACGAAGTGCACGTTCCTGGCATTAGGTCCGGCCAGCTCGGTGAAGCGTCCGCCGGCGGGGCCCCAGTGCGATACCACCGGCACCTTCCAGCCCATGCGGTCCAGCGACTTGACCACCTGCGCCGACGGCCCCACGTTGCCGACCATGAACAGCACGTCGGCGCCGGCCGCTTTCAGGCGTCCGAGCTGCGGCACCACGTCCACGTCATTGGCCTCGAACTTCTCGATGCCCGCGGGCTTCATGCCCTTGGCGGACAGCGCCGCCACGATGCCCTTCTCGTTCGATTCGCCCCAGGGGTTGTTGACGAGGATCAGGCCGGGCTTGCTGGCATTGAAGCGCTTCTGCGCGTATTGCAGCATGGCCTTGTCCACGACCTCATCGACCGCCGAGACGCGGAAGGCGTAGTTGGGGTTGGCGCCATTGCGCGTGATCGGCGTGCCCGCTGCCCACGGGCCCATGAACGGCACCTTCTCCTGGTTGGCGACCGGCACGATGGCCATCGACACCGGCGTGTCCAGCCCGCCGAACAGCACCGCCACCTTCTCCTTGTAGATCAGCTCGCGCGCGGCCAGCACGCCCTTGGCGGGATTGCCTTCATCGTCGCGCCGCACCAGCTCCAGCTTGCGCCCGCCCAGCAGGCCACCCTTGGCGTTGATCTCGTCGATGGCGATGGTCATGCCGCGCGTGAGCGACTCCCCAGCGCGGGCGGACTGGCCGGACAACGCGGTGACCAAGCCGATCTTGATGGTGTCGGCGGCCAGCGCGGGCAGGGCCGGCATGGCGCAGGCGGCAATGGCGGTGGCGGCGAGCAGGGCGCGGCGTGAGACGGTGGACATGGCGGTTCTCCGGAAAGGAATGCGGCAAGAGGGAAGGGTCGGCGACGCGTGGTGTCCCGCTCGCAAGAGCCATGCCATACGTCGACAAACCACTCGAATATCGTTCAGCGATAGTGAAATCAATGTGTCTACGATATGGCCTAATTTTTGCGAACGATATGCATGACAACTTGCATACGATCAACCCGGTGCCATGCCTGCACGATGTCGGTGCCGGATGCCCCCGGATGTCCCCCCGATGCCCCGGATGGCGCCAAAGCGGGGCATGGCCGGCGCTGGCGGTTCCCCTGCATTGGCAAAGACGCATTGAGGCGATCCAGAAGATGACGCATAACCCGACTCCTTCCGCCGCCCAGGCACCCGGCGGCCCCCACGGTGCGGCGCCCGGCCCCGAGTACGGGCCGCTGCGCACGCACGGGCGCTTTGGCTACCGGCCCATCACCGATGTGGACGCCTACCGCTGGCCCGGCGGCGCCAACCTCGCGGTCTACCTGGGCTTCAATATCGAGCACTTCGCTTTTGGCGAGGGGCTGGGTGCCAACCTGGGACCGGTCGCGCCGCAGCCCGACGTGCTCAACTACAGCTGGCGCGAGTACGGCAACCGCGTGGGCGTGTGGCGCTGCCTGGAGTTGTTCGACCAGCTGGCGCTGCCGGCCGGCGTGCTGATCAACACCGCGCTCTACGATCATTGCCCTGAGGTGGTCAGCGCTTGCCTGGCACGCGGGGACGAACTGATCGGGCACGGCCACACCAACGCACGCCGGCAAAGCGACCTGGACGAAGCCGGCGAGCGCGCGTTGCTGCTGCATTGCCGCGAGCGCATCGCCGCGCACGCAGGCGCCGCGCCATCGGGCTGGCTGTCGCCCTGGATCGCCGAGACCGCACTCACGCCCGACCTGCTGGCCGAGACCGGCTACCGCTACACGCTCAACTGGTGCCACGACGACCGCCCGGTGCGCATGGAAACGCGCGGCGGCCCGCTATGGTCGATTCCCTATCCGCAGGAGCTCAACGACATCCCGATGATCGTGGGCCGCCATCTGGACGGCAGCGCTTTCGCCGACATGATCATCGACCAATTCGACGAGATGCTGGCGCAGGCCTGCCACGCGCGGCATCCGCAACCGCTGGTGATGGGCATTGCCTTGCATCCCTACCTGGTGGGCCAGCCGTATCGCCTGCGCCACCTGCGCCGCGCGCTGGCGCATATCGCCTGCAGCCGCCGGCAGGGCAAGGTGTGGTTCACCACGCCCGGCGCAATTTGCGACCACCTCGACCAAGTGGCGCCGCTGGCCGCCGCTTCGCGCTAACATCATGCGCTCCATGTCCCCGACCAACGTCATGCCTCGCATCGCCTCGCCCCGCACCGCCCAGCCGAAAGCGGCAACGCCAAAAGCCGTCAGACAGAAGCCCGACGCGGCGCCCGTTGCTGCAACCTCGAAGGACGCCGGCGCCGAGCTCGGCGGCGACGCTGACGCGCGCATCTACCAGTCCATCTTCGATGGCGTGCTCAACCACCGGCTCACGCCCGGCACCAAGCTGCCAGAGCCGGAGTTGTGCCAGTTGTTTGGCGTAGGCCGCGCGGTAGTGCGCCGCGTGCTGGAAAAACTGGCGCACGATGGCATTGTCGACCTGCGCCCCAACAAGGGCGCGGTCATCGCCGAGCCCACGCCGGCCGAGACCAGCCAGATCTTCGAAGCGCGCCGCGCCATGGAGCGCGTGCTGGTGGAGCTCGCCGTGGCTCGCGTCACGCCCGCCGACCTGCGCGAGCTACGCCAGCAACTGGCCGCCGAGCACGAGGCCATGCACCGCTTCGACCAGCCCTCATGGGCGCGGCTGGCAAGCGGCTTTCACCTGCGCATCGCCGCGCTCGCGCGCAACCCCGTGCTGCAGCGCTACCTCACTGAACTGGTCTCGCGTTGCTCGCTGATCGTCGGCCTGTACGAGCCGCCGGGCCATGCGCCCTGCGAGCACGACGAGCACGCCGCCATCGTGGACTGCATCGAGCGGCGCGACGCCACCGGCGCCGTCGAACGGATGGAGTCGCACCTGCGCGAGCTGGAGCAACGCATCGAAACGTCCCGCATGCAGGGCGAGAAGAGCCTTGCGCAGATGCTGGGCCTGGCCGGGGAGTAAGGCCGAATCACAGGAAACAAGCATGGAAATCGATTTCGAGGCCATCACCGAATACCAGCGCTACAAGCTGATGGCCAGCCTGATCGTGCCGCGCCCGATCGCACTGGTCACCACGCTGTCGGAAGACGGCACCGTCAATGCCGCGCCGTTCTCGATGTTCAACATGCTGGGCGAGGAGCCGCCCATCGTGATGATCAGCATCAACCGCCTGCACGACGGCGCGCTCAAGGACACCGCGGCCAATATCGTGCGCACCGGGGAGTTTGTCGTGCACCTGAGCGATGAAGCGATGGCGGAGAAGATGCATGGCTGCGGCGAGCGCTTGCCGCCGGAGCAGAGCGAGCTCGCACGCGTGGGGTTGACGTCGCTGCCATCGAGCGCGGTGGCGCCGCCGCGAATTGCCCAGGCGCCGGTGGCGTTCGAGTGCACCCTGTGGGAAACGCTGGAGACGACCAGCCGGCAGATTTTCATAGGCCGCGTGCTGCGGCTGCATGCGCGCGACGATCTGATCGATACGCAGGCCTGGCGCGTGCGGCTGCAGAACTACTTTCCGGTGGGACGATTCGGGGCCAGCTTCTACGTCACCACGCGGGATCGGTTCTCGATGGAGAAGGAAGCGGGCGTGGTGACGGCGACCACGGCGGTGGACGAGATGTGAGCTGGCTGCTCTTGCAACAAGGATCAATGGCTATGCATAAGATGTCAGATGAAGACTACTTCGAATCGAGCGATGGTTCGATAAGGATCTGGATCGAGCAAGATTCGTCCATCCAGATCAAGGTGGTTGCTAAACATGATGACCCCGTGGAGCTTTCGGCGCAGGAGGCTATTGCGTTGGCAACCGTGCTTCAAGCGTTTGCGGGGCGGATCTAGCCCAAGCGCAGGCCAATCACATCCGCCCGACCGGCACTGGCAGCTAGTGGCTGATCATCCAAGGACGCCCGGCAGGATTCCCCTTCGGCGCATTTGCCGCCGCCGCCGGCGCCCCGGCCAGGTTCACCTTTTTCCCACAACAGCCACACCCCGCCCCATGCCCACCGCGCGCCGACTCCCTCGGCGCAGCGGCACTGCGTTCATTAATCGCATGCGCTCGCCGCGATGCGGCCGGCATGCTGGCCAGCGATGGCGCCGCAACCAGCGCCCGTTCAGAGAAGCTGCCGCATGACGGGCAAGCGCAAGGCTCATCGCGCCGAGCGATGGGCCGCATCACGGCAAATACGCCGCAATCCTGGCAGCGGTAATCGTAGGTCGGCATCCGGCACTCTCCGCTAGTTGTTTCATGACAGGCAGCCGGGCACGCCATCGCGCGATGGCGCGTCCGGCAGGGCATCACACGTCCTGCGAGATCGGCAGATCCACATCGCCCCCGATGTGTTTGACGGGCCCTTGCGCGCTAGGTCGGATATCGAAGTCGAAGATCTGCGTCGGCAGCCACAGCGTGGCGCAGGCGTTGGGGATGTCGACCACGCCGCTGATGTGCCCTTGCACCGGCGCCGTCCCGAGGATCGAATAGGCCTGCGCCCGCGAGTAGCCGAACTTGGTCATGTACTCGATGGCATTCAAACAGGCTTGGCGATAGGCCACATGCACGTCCAGGTAATGCTGCTGGCCGGCTTCGTCCACCGAGATGCCTTCGAAGATCAGGTAGTCGTTGTAATTGGGCGTGATGGGGCTGGGCTTGAAGATCGGGTTCTTGATGCCGTACTTGGCCATGCCGCCCTTGATCAGCGACACGCGCATATGCACCCAGCCGGCCATCTCGATGGCGCCGCAGAAGGTGATTTCGCCATCGCCTTGCGAGAAGTGCAGGTCGCCTACCGACAGGCCGGCGCCATCGACATAGACCGGGAAATACACTTTGGCGCCGCGCGAGAGGTCCTTGATGTCGCAGTTGCCGCCATGTTCGCGGGGGGGCACGGTGCGGGCGCCGTGGGCAGCTGCCTGGTCGCGTGCGTCGCCTTGCAGGCGGCCCATGTGGGCGGTGGCGGCGAAGGGCGGGTTGGCCAGCGGCGGCACGCGGTCGGGTTCGGTGGCGATGAAGTCGATCTCGCGCTTGTTCCACGTCTCCAGCAGCGCCTTGTCCGGCATGCAGCCGATCAGGCCAGGGTGGATCAGGCCGGCGAAGTTGACGCCGGGGATGTGGCGCGAGGACGTGTAGAGGCCGTGGAAGTCCCAGATGGATTTTTGCGCGAGCGGGAAATGGTCGGTGAGGAAGCCGCCGCCGTTCTGCTTGGAGAAGAAACCGTTGAAACCCCACTGGCTCTCCGCCTTGGCGCCGATATCTAGCAGGTCCACCACCAGCAGGTCGCCGGGCTCGGCGCCTTCCACGCCGACGGGGCCGGTCAGGAAGTGGACGATGGACAGATCGATATCGCGGACGTCGTCGGCGGAGTCGTTGTTCTTGATGAAGCCACCGGTCCAGTCGTAGGTTTCCAGGATGAAGTCCTCGCCAGGCTTGACCCAGCAGGCCATCGGGATGTCCGGGTGCCAGCGATTGTGGACGTTGGGATTCTCGTACGGGGATTCGGCCAGATCGACCTTGATCAGTGTGTCCGTCATGACATGCCTCCTGATGGGTGTTGGGTGTGAAGAAGGTGAAGAAGGTGAGGAAGGTGAAGCAATCGCAGAAAAACGCCGCTGCCTAGACCGACAGCAGTTGCCGGATGCGCTCGACATCGGTGCCGTCGCGGTGCGTCTCGTGCACGAAGCGGCCCCCTTCGATCACCAGCAAGCGGTCCGCCACGTCGAGCGCAAAGCTGAGCACCTGCTCGGAGAAGACGATGGTGATGTCGCGCGTGCGGCGGATCTCGTTGAGCGCACGCGCGATGTCCTTGATGATCGATGGCTGGATGCCTTCGGTAGGCTCGTCCAGCAGCAGCACCTTGGGGTTGGCCACCAGCGCGCGCGCAATCGCCAGTTGCTGCTGTTGCCCGCCGGAGAGGTTGCCGCCCTTGCGCCGGCGCATGTCGAACAGCACCGGGAACATGGCGAAGATATCCTCGGGGATACGGCGGCTCCTGCCTTGCTCCATGCCGGTGAGGATGTTCTCTTCCACCGTGAGGTGCGAGAAGATCATGCGGCCTTGCGGCACGTAGGCCAGGCCCGCGCGCACGCGACGGTAGCTTTCGTCCTGCGCCACGTCGCGGCCATCCACGCAGACTTGGCCGGAGCGCACGGGCAGCATGCCGATCATGGCCTTGAAGAGCGTGGTCTTGCCCATGCCGTTGCGACCCACGATGGCGATCGTCTCGCCCTGCGCGGCGGCGAAAGACACCCCGTGCAGCGCTTCGCTTTGGCCGTAGTTCACGACCACGTTGTCGACTGTGAGCATGCTGCTCTCCTAGGGTTTGGTGTCAGATCAGTGGCCAAGATAAACGTCGATCACGCGCGGATCGTTCTGCACCTGCTCCATCGAGCCTTCGGCGAGGATCTTGCCCTGGTGCATTACGGTGACCTTGTCGGCAATGCGCTTGACGAAGTCCATGTCGTGCTCGATCACGATCACCGCGCGGCCTCGGCTGATGCGCTTGAGCAACTCGGCGGTCTGCTCGCGCTCGCGCACGCTCATGCCGGCAATGGGCTCGTCCAGCATCAGCAGTTGCGGCTCCTGCATCAACAGCATGCCGATCTCCAGCCACTGCTTCTGTCCGTGCGAGAGTTGCGCGGCTTCGCGCTCCAGCGCATCGGCCAGGCCGATCTCGGCGGCTACGTCGGCCACGCGCTGGCGCACCTCGGGCGTGGTGCGGAAGCTCAGCGCGCCGAACACACCACGGCTGCGGGGGAACGACACGGCCAGGTTCTGGAACACGCTCAAGTTCTCGTAGATGGAGGGTGTCTGGAACTTGCGGCCCACTCCGGCGCGCACGATCTGGTATTCGGGCAGGCCGGTCATCTCGCGGTTGCGGAATTTGATGCTGCCGCCGGTGGCGCGGGTCTTGCCGCAGACCAGGTCGAGCAGCGTGGTCTTGCCGGCGCCGTTGGGGCCGATGATCACGCGCAGTTCGTCTCGATCCACATAGAGCGTTAGCTTGTCGATGGCGCGAAAGCCATCGAAGGACACGGTCAGGTCCTCCACCGCCAGCATGAAATCGGTATTGCTCATGGTGTCTTCCTCGCTTCGGACGGATGGCTTCAAGCGGTACGGCCGGGGATGTCTTCGGCGGGCGGCGTCGCCGTGGCCGGCTCGGCCGAATTGGCAGAATTGGCCGGCTGCGACGGGCTTGCGACGGCTTTGCGCCGCGACATGTATTTGCTATAGAGCCCGGCCAGCCCGTCGGGGAAGGCCACCACCACGCCAATAAACAGCGCCGCCATCAGGAACAGCCACAGGTCGGGGAAGCTCTCGGAAAAATACGTCTTGCCAAAGTTGACCAGCAGCGTGCCCCACACCGCGCCCACCAGGCTCATGCGCCCGCCCACCGCCGCGTAGATCACCATCTCGATGGAGGGCACGATGCCGACGAACGACGGCGACATGAAGCCCACCTGCAGCGTGAACAGCGCGCCGCCCACCGCGGACAGCGCCGCCGCCAGGCAGAACACGAAGACCTTGAACATTGCCACGTCATAGCCGGAGAAGCGCACGCGGTCTTCCTTGTCGCGCATCGCCAGCAGCAGCACGCCGAGCTTGCTGCGCTGGATCCAGCGGCACAGGGCGATGGCGCCGAACAGCAGCACCACGTTGGCGAAGTACAGGATCACCTTGGCGCTGTCGCTGCGGATGTCCCAGCCCAGCATGGTCTTGAGATCGGTGATGCCGTTCACGCCGCCGGTAAAGCCTTGCTGGCCGATGATCAGCACCGAGAGGATCAGCGCCACCGCCTGCGTGATGATGGCGAAATACACCCCGCCCACGCGCCGCCGGAACATGGCAAAGCTGACGATGAAGGCGAGCGCCACCGGCACCGCGATCACGCCGGCCAGCGCGAGGGGCAGGTGGCGGAACGGCTCCCACCACCAAGGCAGCGCGGTGATCTGGTTCCAGTCCATGAAGTCAGGAATGCCGGGCGTGGACTGGATCGCGGTGCTCTTCACGTCGGACGCTTCGAGCTTAAGGAACATCGCCATGGCGTAGCCGCCCAGGCCGAAGAACACGCCCTGGCCAAGGCTCAGCACGCCGCCGTAGCCCCACAGCATGACCAGGCCTATGGCGACGAAGGCGTAGCTCAGGTACTTGCCGACGAGGTTGAGGCGGAACACGTCGAGCGCCAGCGGCATGATCACCAGCAGCACTACGGCCAGCACCAGGTGGCCGGCGAGTTCGCCGCGCAGAAATCGGCGTGCCGCAGGCGCGGCGGAAGAGGAGGGTGACATCACAAGCTCCTGTGCAGTGCTTAACGTCTTGTTGAGGGGTGTTGTCAACGCCGCACCGCCGGCGCAAACAGGCCTTGCGGGCGGATCATCAGGATCGTCACGATCAGCAGCAGCGTCAGCACGCGCGCCATCGAGCCGGTGAGGAAGAACTCGCTGATCGATTGCGCCTGGGCAATGCCGAAGGCCGACGCCACCGTGCCGAGCAGGCTCGCCGCGCCGCCGAATGTGACCACCAGGAAGGAGTCGACGATGTAGAGCGAGCCGCTGGTGGGCCCGGTGGAGCCGATGGTGGTAAATGCCGCGCCCGCCACGCCGGCGATGCCGCAGCCGATGGCAAAGGTGAGGCGGTCGGTGCGCCGCGTGTTGATGCCGGCCGCGTTGGCCATGGCGCGGTTGAGCGTGGTGGCGCGCACCCGCAGGCCCCAGCGCGAGCGGTACAGCGCCAGCCACACCATGCCGGTGACGAACAGCGTCAGCGCCATCACGAACATGCCGTTGATGGGAATATCCAGCCCCTGCGCCGGTGCCCACGAACCCATCAGCCATTCGGGCAGGGTGGGGCTGACCTCCTTGGGGCCGAAGGTGGAGCGGAAGGTCTGCTGCATGCCGAGTGACAGGCCCCAGGTTGCGAGAAGGGTATCGAGCGGGCGGCGATAGAGGTGACGGATCAGCGCCCATTCGGCCAGCCAGCCCGCGCAGAACGCAAGGGCGAACGCCGCGCCGATCGCCAGCGGAAAGTAGTAAGGCATCCACGACGGCGCAAGGCGCTCGGTCAGCGTGGAAGCCAGGAAGATGGTGTAGGCGCCGATCGTCATGAACTCGCCGTGGGCCATGTTGATTACGCCCATCTGGCCGAAGATGATGGCCAGGCCCAGCGCCATCAGCAGCAGCACCGAGAACAGGCTCAGGCCGGCAAAGCCCTGCATGAGGCCGATATTCAGCATGTCGGATAGGTTCATCGTGCGCTCCGCCATCGGTAGAAGATAAGTTCGCCAGCTGTGCAAAACGAAGCCGGCAAGATGCGCCAAAGCCGTCTGCCATGACGACGGCTTTTACTCCTTCTCCCCTCAAGGGGAGAGGGAGTAAATCAACGTGGACCAATCCGCTTACTGGTAGCCCTTCGGGAACGGATTGGGCGGGATCAGCGAAGGCGATTCCGCCACCACCTTGAACTGCCCGTCCAGCTGCGCCAGGCCCACGCGCGTCTTGCTCCACAGGTGGTGGTTGGGGTCGACCTTCACATAGCCTTCCGGCGCGGTCTTCAGCTCGATGCCGGGGGAAGCGGCAACCACCTTGTCGATGTCGAAGGAGCCGGCCTTCTCCACCGCGGCCTTCCACAACCAGGGGCCGAGGTAAGCGGCCTGCGTCACGTCGCCGATCACGGACTTGGCGCCGTACCTGGTCTTGAACGCATCGACGAAGGACTTGTTGTTGGCGTTGTCGAGCGACTGGAAGTACTTCATGGCCGCATAGAAGCCGGCGATGTTCTCGCCGCCGATGCCCAGCACTTCATCCTCGGTCACAGAGATGGTCAGCAGGAACTGCTTGTCGGCGGTGATGCCCGCGGCCTTGAGCTGTTTGTAGAAGGCCACGTTGGAGCCCCCCACCACGATGGCGTAGATGCAGTCCGGCTTGGCGATCTTGATCTTGTTGATCAGCGAGTTGAAGTTGGTGTGGCCGAGTGGGTAGTACTCCTCGCCCACCACCTTGAGCTTCTGGAAGTTCTCGATGTGCTTGCGCGCGATCTTGTTGGAGGTGCGAGGCCAGATGTAGTCGGAGCCGATCAGGAAGAAGCTCTTGGCGTTCTTCTGCTTTGCCGCCCAGTCCAGGCCCCAGATGATCTGCTGCGTGGCTTCCTGGCCGGTGTAGATGACGTTTTTCGATTGCTCCAGCCCTTCGTAGAACGTCGGGTAGTAGAGCAGGCCGTTCTCCTTTTCGAAGATCGGCAGCACGGCTTTGCGCGAGGCGGAGGTCCAGCAGCCGAACACGGCCGCCACGCGGTCGTTGACCAGCAGCTTCTTGGATTTCTCGGCGAAGGTGGGCCAGTCGGAGGCGCCGTCTTCCTTGATGACCTTGATCTTGCGGCCGAGGATGCCACCCGCCGCGTTGATCTGGTCGATGGCCAGTTGCTCGGCCTGGATCGAGCCGGTCTCGGAAATCGCCATGGTGCCGGTGGCCGAGTGCAGTTGGCCCACGGTGACCTCGGTGTCGGTGACGGCCAGCCTGGTGGTGTTGGCAACGGCGGTCGGCACCGCCGCGCGTGCCGAGCCGCTGAGGCCGGCCACGCCGGCGAGCGACAGGGCCGGCAGCGCGGCCAGGCCCTGCATCATGCGCCGGCGCTGCCGCGAGACCGCGCCGGCGGCATCGGTACGGGTATCGGCATCTTGGGAAGAAAGGGACCCGTTCGTTTCTTTGTCACGCATGATCGACGCTCCTTGGAGGCGTGGTGAGGTAAGACGGCGTTGGCCGGTTAGCGGTGGCTGTGAATGACCCTGCGGCTGGATCATGGTGCAGCGCAGCGCTAGCTTCCATACGTCATTCAACGTACGTGCATGCGCCCCCCGGGCGAGTGACGGGCGTTACGATTGGTGCCCTTCACCACGGTGCTCGGCACAGCTCTTGCATCTGCCGACACGCCCACGCGCGCACCCTCCGGAGTCACCGCCCCCATGCCAGCCGCCAGCCAGCCCGTACAGCGCATCAGCAAGATCCGGCGCGACTACAACCGCTGGGTCGCCGACGAGACGCTGGAGGACTACGCGCTGCGTTTTGCACCAAGGACGTTCCGCAAGTGGAGCGCATTTCGCGTGGCCAATACCGCTTTTGGTGCAGTGGCCTTCCTGGCGCTGGAGGCGATCGGTGCGGCCATCACGCTGAGCTACGGCTTTACCAATGCGATGTGGGCCATCGGCGTGGTGAGCCTGGTGATCTTCCTGACCGGGCTGCCGATCTCTTATTACGCGGCCCGCAACGGCGTTGACATGGACCTGCTGGCGCGCGGCGCGGGTTTTGGCTATCTCGGCTCCACCATCACGTCGCTGATCTACGCCAGCTTCACCTTTATCTTCTTTGCGCTGGAGGCGGCCATCATGGCGCAGGCCTTCGAGCTGCTGTTCGGGCTGCCGCGCGCGCTGGGCTACCTGCTGTCGGCGATGGTGGTGATCCCGCTGGTCACGCACGGCGTCACGCTGATCTCGCGCATCCAGTTGTGGACCCAGCCGGCATGGCTGTTGCTGCTGGCGCTGCCCTACGCGGTGATCTGGTGGCGCGAGCCGGGGCTCTACACGGATTTCCTTTCCTTCAACGGACGCCTGGCCGAAGGCGATGGCTTCTCGTGGCATGCCTTCGGCGCCGCCGCCACGGTCACCGCCGCGCTGATCGCGCAGATTGGCGAGCAGGTGGATTTCCTGCGCTTCATGCCGGAACTCACGCCGAGCAACCGCTGGCGCTGGTGGAGCGCGTTGATTGCCGCCGGCCCGGGCTGGATCGTGCTGGGCGCGGCCAAGATGGCGGGCGGGGCATTTCTCGCCTTTGTGGCGTTGCAGGCCGAGGTGCCGATCTCGCACGCGCTGGAGCCCACGCAGATGTACCTGGCCGGTTTCTCGCGCGCGCTTGGGCGAGCGTGGCCGGGCTGGGTGGCGGTGGTGCTGACCGGGCTGTTCGTGCTGCTGTCGCAGACCAAGATCAACATCACCAATGCGTATGCCGGATCGCTGGCGTGGTCGAACGTGTTCGCGCGGCTCACGCACAGCCATCCCGGCCGCGTGGTGTGGCTGGCGTTCAATGTACTGATTGCCGTGATGCTGATGGCCATGGGCGTGTTTGAGGCGCTGGAGCAGGTGCTGGCGCTCTACGCGCACCTGGCGGTGGCGTGGGTCGGCGCCATCGTCGGGGATCTCCTCATCAGCAAGCCGCTCGGGCTGTCGCCGCGCACCATTGAGTTTCGCCGCGCCTACCTGTTCGATATCAACCCGGCTGGCTTCGGCGCCATGATGATGGCCTCGGCAGGATCGATGCTGGTCCACCTGGGTGCGTTCGGCGAGACGTTGCGCCCGGCGTCGATCGGGGTGGCGCTGGTGCTGGCCATCGTCATCCCGCCGCTGATCGCGTTCGCCACGCAAAGCCGCTATTTCATCGCGCGCACACCAGTGGATTTTGGCCCGCGCCACAAGGTGGTCCGCTGCACCATCTGCCGCAATCCGTTCGAGGTGGAAGACGTGGCTGCCTGCCCGGCGTATCGCGGGCCGATCTGCTCGCTGTGCTGCACGCTGGACGCGCGGTGCGGGGACCGCTGCAAGCCCGGCGCCAGCGCGCAGGAGCAGATCGTCACCGCGCTCACGCGGGTGCTGCCGGTCGGCACGCCGCCGGTGATGGCGCGCCGCATCGGCCAGTTCTGCCTGGTGCTGGCCGGCATGGTGTTTGTGTTCGGCACCTTCCTGTGGCTGCTGTACACGCAGGAGCAGTTGTCGGGCGCGCTGGCGGCGTTGCCACGCACGGGGCTGTTCATCAAGATCTTCGCCGGGCTGCTGCTGTTCGCGGCGGTGGCCGCGTGGTGGCTGGTGCTGGCCAACGAGAGCCGGGGCGTGGCGCAGGAGGAGTCGGAGCGGCAGAACATGCTGCTGCAAAAGGAAATCGATGCGCACCGCCACACCGACGCGCTGCTGCAAGGTGCCAAGGAGGTCGCGGAGAAAGCCAACCTGGCCAAGAGCCGCTTTATCACCGGCATGAGCCACGAGATGCGCGCCGGGCTGAACTCCATCCTCGGCTACTCGCAACTGCTGTTGCGCGCGGGGCCGCTGCCGCCCGCGTTGCGCGAGGACGTGCGCACCATCGGGCGTGCGGGAGAGCATCTTTCCAGCTTGGTCGATGGCTTGCTGGAGCTGTCTCGCATCGAGGCTGGCAAGCTGCGCCTGGCGCAGGAGGCGGTGGCGCTGGAGGGCTTGTTCGGCGAACTGGTGCGGATGTTCCGGCCGCTCGCTGCGGCGCGCGGGCTGGCTTTTCACTACCGCGTTGAAGGCGTGCTGCCCACGCACGTGCACGGGGATCCGAAGCGGCTGCGCCAGATCGTCATCAACCTGGTCAGCAACGCCATCAAGTTCACCGAGCAGGGTGCCGTCACGCTGGCCGTGCGGCACCAGCGCGAGATGGCCACCATCGTGGTAAGCGACACCGGCCCCGGCATCGACGCCGCGGACCAGGAGCGCATCTTCGATCCCTTCGAGCGCGCCGGCGGCCACGACGACCGCGATGGCATCGGGCTGGGCCTGGCCATCGTGCGGCTGCTGGCCGACCTGATGGGCGGCGAGATCCGCGTGCGCAGCGCGCCCGGCGCCGGCAGCGAGTTCACGGCGCGGCTCTACCTGCCGACGGTGACGGCGCCGGTGGCGCGCAGGCCCGCGGCGGTGGGCACGCGGTTGCCGGCCGATGCGCGCGTGCTGGTGGTGGACGATCGCGCGGCGCATCGCGCGGTGCTGCTCGGTTTCCTGGCGCCGCTGGGGCTCGTGGTCGATGCGGTGGGCGAGGGCGCGGCGGTGCTGCCCGCGGTGCAGCGCCTGGACCCGCAACTGGTGCTGCTGGACCTGAACCTGCCCGATGCATCCGGCTGGGACCTGTGCCGCCTGCTGCGCGCGCTGCCGCGTGCCCCGCTGGTGGTGATCGTCTCGGCCAACGCGCACGAGAACACCGAGGAGGCGCGCGCCACGCACGGCTATTTTGCCTTTGTCAGCAAACCGGTGCGCGAGCCCGAACTGATCGAGGTGGTGCGGCGCGCGCTGGCCAGCGTGGCGCTGCGCGAGAGCGCGGCGGCTGCATTGCCATCCTCGGAGCTCCTGCGCGAGTTGCTGCTGCTCGGGGCCACCGGCCGCCAGCGCGCGCTGGAGGCGCAGCTGTCCGAGCTGGCCGAAGGCACGGACGCAGCCGCCGCATGGGCGGCGCGCATGCTCGCGCTGGCACGCATCGACGGCGCTGCACTGACACATTCACTTGGCGAGGCGCTCCATGATTCCCGTTCCTGAGCTGCAGACCCGCGTGCTGGTGGTGGACGACAACGCCGACGCGCGCGGCTTGCTCACCCGCGCCCTCGGCGGCGAAGCCATGGCGGTGCACGCCGCCCACAGCGGCAACGCCGCGCTCGACGCGCTGGCGTTCTTCGAGCCGGACGCGGTGCTGCTCGACGTGGACATGCCGGGCATGGATGGCTTTGCCACCTGCGCGGCGCTGATGGACCGTCACGCCGATCTGCCGGTGATCTTCATGACGGGGCTGGGCGAGACCGGTCACATCGTGCGCGGTTTCGAGGTGGGCGCGTGCGACTACGTGACCAAGCCGGTGGCGATTGCCGAAGTGGTGGCGCGGGTGCGCTCGCACGCGGCCAAGGCGCGGCTGGCGCGCAGTGCGCGCGCGGCGGTGCTGAGCAGCACGGTCGCGATGCTGGCGGCGGATGCGGGCGGGCAGCTGATGTGGATGAACGCTAGCGCGGCAGCCCTGCTGCAGACACAGGGCTGGGCGCAGGGGCTGCCGGGCGAGATGTTGCCAGCGCAGCTGGTGGCTACGCTGTGGGCATTGCAGGAAAACGCAAGCATGCAGGGCCTGCCGCTGGGCGGACTGCGCCTGCGCAGGCTGACCGCCGTGACGGCAGGCGTGATGGTGGTGGAACTGGCCGCGCAGGCGGCAACGAGCGAATCGGCGGCGCCAAGCGAGTTGACTCCACGCGAGGCGGAGGTGATGGTGTGGGTGGCGCGCGGCAAGACCAACCGCGACGTGGCCGAGATCCTGGGCATGAGTCCGCGCACGGTCAACAAGCATCTCGAGCACATCTACGAGAAGCTCGGCGTGGAAACCCGCACAGCTGCCGTTGCGGCCGCGCAGCGCGCTCTGGGCTAGGTCAGAGCTTCCGGTGTGAGCAGGTGTGATCAGGCGTGGCGGTGGTGCGCCCTGGCCGCGCCGTCATGATCGCGGGCCGTATCCTCCATGCGGCCGCGTGGGTGATTGGCAGCATGCTGACACAAGCCTCTGCTATCTTTAGGCACCCAGCCCGTTGCTGGACACCATTCCCACATCGGCTCCCATGCAAGCTACGACCACCACGCCAGACACCGCCGCCCCGGCCGCCATCACCTTGCGCCAGGCATTCTGGTACTGGCTCAAGCTGGGCTTCATCAGCTTTGGCGGCCCGGCCGGGCAGATCGCCATCATGCACGAGGACCTGGTCGAACGGCGACGATGGATCTCCGAGAGCCGTTTCCTGCACGCGCTTAATTACTGCATGGTGCTGCCCGGGCCAGAGGCGCAGCAGCTGGCAACGTATATCGGCTGGCTGATGCACCGCACCTGGGGCGGGGTGATCGCGGGCGGGCTGTTCGTGCTGCCCTCGTTGCTGATCCTGATGCTGCTGTCGTGGATCTACATGCGCTTTGGCGAGGTGCCGGCGGTGGCGGGGGTGCTGTATGGCATCAAGCCGGCGGTAACGGCCATCGTGATGTCGGCGGCGTGGCGCATCGGCTCGCGGGCGCTGAAGAACAGCTGGCTGTGGGCGATCGCGGCGGCTTCGTTCGTCGCCATCTTCGCGCTGGAATTGCCGTTCCCGGTCATCGTGCTGGTCGCGGCCTTGATCGGCTACGCGGGCGGCCGGTTCGCGCCGGCGCGCTTTGCCAGCGGGGGTGGCCATGGCGCGGGCAAGACCGGTTTTGGCCCCGCGCTGTTGGACGACCACACGCCCACGCCGCAGCATGCGATGTTTACCTGGAAGCGCTTCGGGCTGGTGCTGGCGGTGTTCCTCGCGATCTGGGGGCTGGCGCTGGGCGCGCTGGCCTGGCGCTACGGCTGGCAGGGCACGCTCACGCAAATGGGCTGGTTCTTCACCAAGGCCGCGCTGATGACCTTTGGCGGTGCCTATGCGGTGCTGCCCTATGTCAACCAGGGCGCGGTGGCGCACTACCACTGGCTTAGCGCGCCGCAGATGATCGACGGCCTGGCGCTGGGCGAAACCACGCCCGGCCCGCTCATCATGGTGGTGGCCTTCGTTGGCTTCGTCGGCGGCTGGACGCAGGCGGTGTTCGGTGCCGATGCGGTGGTGGCGTCGGCCGTGGCGGCGGCGACGGTGGTGACGTTCTTCACCTTCCTGCCGTCGTTCCTGTTCATCCTGCTGGGCGGGCCGTTCGTGGAGAGCACGCACGGCAACCTGAAGTTCACCGCGCCGCTGACTGCCATCACGGCGGCGGTGGTTGGCGTGATCGTCAACCTGGCGGTGTTCTTTGCCTATCACGTGCTGTGGCCCGCCGGGCTGCAAGGGCGCTTCGAGTGGCCGTGCGCGCTGATCGGACTGGCCGCGGCGGTGGCGTTGTTCCGCTTCAAGGCCGGCGTGATCCCGGTCATCCTCGCTTGCGGAGGCGCCGGGCTGGCGCTGGTGTTCGCGCGCGGCATGGCCTGAGCGGGCTACCAGCCACTATAGGGCGCGCCCGCCATCCGGTGGGCCGCGAAGTGCTCCGCCAAAAAGTCCACGAACGCGCGCACCTTGGCCGTGAGGTGGTCGCGCGTGAGGAAGACGGCGAACACATCGGCTGGCGGCGTTTCCCAGTCGGTCAGCACCTGGCGCAGCCGCCCCGAGCGGAGCATCGGCGCCACCTCCCATTCCGAGCGCATCAATATGCCGTGGCCCTGCAAGGCCCAGCCGAGGGCCACTTCGCCATCGTTGGTGCTGGCCGGCCCGCGCACCTTTACGGCTTCGTGGCGGCTGGCCGAGCGCAGGTGCCAGGTGCCGTAGGTGGCGTCGCTCTCCCGGATCACGATGCAGCGGTGCTGCTGCAGCTCGCGCGGCGACGCCGGTTCGCCGTGGCTGGCCAGGTAGCGCGGCGCGGCGCATAGCAGGCGGCGGTTGTGCGCGATGGGCCGGGCGGTGAGGCGCGCATCGGGTAAATCGCCCACGCGAATGCCGACATCGAAGCCCGCCTCGGCCAGGTTCAGCGGCCGGTCCGTGAGTTCCAGCTGCACCTCCACCTCCGGGCAGGCCAGCAGGAAGGCGCCCACCGCCGGCGCCACGTGGCGCCGGCCGAAGCCCAGCGTGGCGTTGACCCGCAGCAGCCCGCGCGGCGCCACCCGGCTGCCGCCAAGCCCTTGCTCCAGTTCCTCCAGCTCGGCCAGGATGCGCGCGCCCTGCGCCAGGTAGGCCTCGCCCTCCTGCGTGACGCTCAGCCGGCGCGTGGTGCGGTTGAGCAGGCGCACGCCGAGCCGCGTTTCAAGCGCCGTCAGCCGCTTGCTGGCGGCCGACGGCGTGATGCCGAACTGCTGGGCCGCGCCGGCGAGGCTGCCGCGCTTGACCAGGGTGACGAAGAAGGCGAGGTCGGAGAAGTTATCCACGATGCGGTCCGAGGCCTGATTGGTGAATTGGACGACTGAATGAAAGTCTTTGGATGAAATTATAGCGGTGGGTTCAATGGTTAAACTGGCATCTCAATAAGCGCGGCGGCGTCGGGGGCGTTCCCTGGCAGCCAGCCTGCCACCCAGGAGACCCCACATGAACCGCTTTACCGCCATCGCCCGCCGGATCTGCCGGATCGGCCGGATGCCGCTCGCCATGAGTGCTGTCGCCTTGTCAGTTGCGCTCGCGCCGGCGGTGGCCTCGGCCGAGACGTTTCCCGCGCGCCCGATTCGCCTGATCGTGCCGTTCGCTCCGGGCGGCAGCGTCGACATCGCCGCGCGGCTGGTCACCGAAGCGTGGGGCCGGCAACTCGGCCAGCCCGTGGTGGCGGACAACCGTGCCGGCGCCTCGGGCAATATCGGCATGGACCAGACCGCCAAGGCCAGGCCCGATGGCTATACGCTGGCCATCAACAACGTGGCGCTGGCGGTGAATCCTTCGCTCTTCGCCAGGCTGCCGTTCGACACCGAGCGCGACCTGACGTCGGTTGGCACCATGGGCACCTCGCAGCATGTGCTGGTGGTGACCAACGGCCTGCCGGCCAAGAATGTGAAGGAACTGATTGCGCTGGCCAAGAGCCGCCCCGGGCAGCTGAGTTTTGGCTCGGCGGGCACCGGCAGTACCTTCCACATGGCGGCGGAGCTGTTCAAGTCCGAGTCCGGCACGGCCATCCTGCACGTGCCATACAAGGGCGGCGGCCCGGCCATGGTCGATACCATCGCCGGCCAGGTGCAGCTCAGCTTCCCGGTGCTCTCCGCCGCGCTGCCGCAGGTGCAGGCGGGCAAGCTGCGCGCACTGGCGGTGACCGGGCCCAAGCGCTCTGCGTTGCTGCCCGATGTGCCCACCATTGCCGAGGCGGGCCTGCCCAACTACACCTTCGAGACCTGGTTCATCGTCAGCGCGCCGGCCGGCACGCCCAAGGAGGTGATCGCCAAGCTCAACCAGACGCTGAACCAGGCACTGGCCGCGCCGGAGATCAAAGCGCGCCTGCTCAAGGAAGGCTTCGAGCCGCTGACCATGAGCCCGTCCCAGGCCGACACCATGCTGCACAAGGAAATCAAGCGCTGGGCCGCGCAGATCAAGCAGGCCGGCATCACGCCGGAGTAGGCGCGGTGCTTTCTGCCGCGCATTTTTTCAACGCATATCAAGCAGGCTGTCCCATGTCAGGCCTTACCTACTATCGCAAGCTGGTGGATTCGCACACCGTGGCCGCGCTCGATGCCGACCACGTGCTGCTCTACGCGGATCTGCACCTGATGAACGAATACACCAGTCCGCAGGCTTTTGCCGGGCTGGCCGCGCAGGGCCGGGGCGTGCCGTCGCCGGGCCAGCAGGTGGCGGTGGTGGACCACATCATCCCCACCCACGCCGAAAGCCCGCGCCGCATCCAGGATCCCGCCTCGGCGCTGCAGGCGCGCAACCTCAAGCGCAACTGCGACCAGCACGGCATCGCGCTGTTCGATACCGATGACGCGCTGCAGGGCATCGAGCACGTGATCGCGCCCGAGCACGGCATGATCCGGCCGGGCATGGTGGTGCTGTGCGGCGACAGCCACACCACCACCTACGGCGCGCTGGGCGCGCTTGGCTTTGGCATCGGCACATCCGAGGTGGAGCACGTGCTGGCCACGCAGACGCTGGTGTACCGCGTGGCGAAGGACATGCGCATCCGCGTGGACGGTGTGCTGCCGCGTGGCGCCACCGCAAAGGACCTGATCCTGCATATCATCAGCCGCATCAGCGCGCAGGGCGCGCGCGGCTATGTGGTGGAGTTCGCCGGCAGCGCCATTGCCGCGCTGTCGATCGAGGCGCGCATGACCTTGTGCAACATGACGGTGGAAGCCGGCGCGCGTGGCGCGCTGATCGCGCCGGATGCGGCGGCCATCGAATACGTGCTGGCCCGCGCCGCCGATATCGATGCCACGCTGCGCGAGCGCGCGCTGGCCTGCTGGCGGGCGCTGCATTCCGATGCGGATGCCAGGTTCGACAGCGAACTGGTGTTCGACGCCAGCAGCGTGGCGCCGTATGTGAGTTGGGGCACCAGCCCCGACCAGGCGATCCCCATCGACGCGTGCGTGCCGCCGGTGGAGGATGCCATCGACGACACGGCGCGCAGCGCTGCCGCCAAGGCGCTCGACTATACCGGCCTGCAGGCGGGGGCCACGCTCGAAGGCCTGCCGGTGCAGCGCGTGTTCATCGGTTCCTGCACCAATGGGCGCATCGAAGACCTGCGCGCTGTGGCCGCCATCGTGCGCGGGCGCAAGGTGGCCGAAGGCGTGCGCGCGATGGTGGTGCCGGGCTCCGGCGCGGTGCGCCAGCAGGCCGAGGACGAAGGCATTGCGCAGGTGCTGCTGGACGCCGGCTTCGAATGGCGCAAGCCGGGCTGCTCGATGTGCCTGGCAATGAACGACGACGTACTCGCGCCCGGCGAGCGCTGCGCCTCCACCACCAATCGCAATTTCGAGGGACGCCAGGGGCGCGCCGGGCGCACCCACCTGATGAGTCCCGCCATGGCCGCCGCGGCGGCGCTGACCGGCTGCATCACCGATGTGCGCCGCCTGGAGCAAACCAATGCCTGATGCCATGCCTGACTACGATTCCGACCTGATCGCCGCGCTTGGCGCGCCGCTGCCCATCGGCAACCTCGACACCGACCAGATCATGCCCAAGCAGTTCCTGCGCATCATCGACAAGGCCGGGCTGGACCGTGGCCTGTTCTACGATATGCGCTTCGACGCGCAAGGCGTGCCGCGCCCGGAGTTCGCGCTCAACCAGGCGCGGTACCAGGGCGCGGGCGTGCTGGTGGCCGGCCCGAACTTTGGCTGCGGATCGAGCCGCGAGCACGCCGTCTGGGGGCTGCAGCAATACGGCATTCGCGCGGTGATCGCGCCCAGCTTTGGCGAGATCTTCTACTCGAACGCGATCAACAACCGGCTGCTGCTGGTGATGTTGCCGCAGGCAGAAGTGGATGCGCTGATGGCCGCGGTGTCGGGCGGCGCGCCTGCGCGGATCGAGATCGACCTCGCGGCGATGTCGGTGAGCGCCGGCGCGCTGCGCTTTGCCTTCACGCTGGCCGAGCGCCACCGCACCATGTTTCGCCAGGGACTGGACATGATCGGCGCAACGCTGGCACAGTCGTCGCAAATCGCCGCGTTCGCGCGGCGCCATCACCAGTCGCAGCCCTGGCTGCAGGACGTCGCCGCCAAGACCATGGCGCGGCTGTCCGCCTGAAGGAGGACGGAACGTGTTCGAAGGATTCACGCAGCATCGCATTCCATGTGGCGACGTCGAGATCCACGCTGTCGTCGGTGGCCGGGGCCCGGCCTTGCTGCTCCTGCATGGCCATCCGCAAACGCATGTGATCTGGCATAAGGTGGCCGCCACGCTGGCAAGGCATTTCACGGTGGTCGCCACCGACCTGCGCGGCTACGGCGATAGCGGCAAGCCGGCCGGGCTGCCGGACCACGCCAACTACAGCAAGCGCAGCATGGCGCAGGACCAGGTCACGGCGATGCGCGCGCTGGGCTTCGAGCGCTTCCTGGTGATGGCGCATGACCGCGGCGGGCGCGTGGCGCACCGCATGGCGGTGGATCATCCGGATGCCGTGCAGCGGCTGGTCACGCTGGATATTGCGCCCACGCTGGCGATGTACGAGCAGACCAGCCTGCAGTTCGCGCTGGCCTACTACCACTGGTTCTTCCTGATCCGGCCCGCGCCGTTTCCCGAGACGCTGATCGAGGCCGATCCGGCGCTCTACCTGCGCAGCACCATGGGCAGCCGCAGCGCCGGCCTGGCGCCGTTTACCGAGGCGGCCATGGCGGAGTACCTGCGTTGCCTTAGCCTGCCGGGCGCGGCGCACGGGCTGTGCGAGGACTATCGAGCCAGCGCGTCGATCGATCTCGAACACGATCGTGCCGACCTCGCCGCCGGGCGCAAGGTCGAGTGCGAGATGCTGGCGCTGTGGGGCGAGCAGGGCGCGGTAGGCCGCTGCTTCGCGCCGCTGGAAGAGTGGCGCAAGGTGGCGCGCAACGTGAGCGGCAAGAGCCTGCCGTGCGGGCACTACATGGCCGAGGAAGTGCCGGCGCTGCTGCTGGACGAGACGCTGCCCTTCCTGCTGGGCGCAGGTTAGGGATGCAACGGGCGAATGCGCTGCGAGCCGGGCTGGCTTACACTCGCTGTCTTCGCCCCTGTGCCCAACCGAACGCTTTCCCCAGTCCATGCCGCCCCGCAAGAATCCCGCCGCTGCCACCGAGACGCTCGATAGGCTCGAAACACTCGCGCAAGGCCGCGCTGCCAGCGACCAGGCCATCCAGCTGCTCGACGGCGCCGTCAACCACGTGCTGGAGCACGGCATCGGCGACTTGTCGCTGCGCCATATCGCCGAGGCGCTCGGCACCAGCCACCGCATGCTGATCTATTACTTCGGCTCGGCGGACCAGTTCTGGGAGGCGGTGCTGCGCCGCATCCGCCATGCCGAGCTGGATGCGCGCGCCAGCCTGGCCGCCAGCGAGTCCGATCCCGCACGGGCGCTGGAGGTAGCCTGGGCGCGCTACTCGGCGGACAACTACCTGCCCATCATCCAGTTGCTGTTCGAGATTTACGGCCGCGCCATTCGCGATCGCGAACGCTTCCAGGTGTTCCTCGACGATGTGATCGGCAGCTGGACCGGCGCGCTGACCGAGCGCTTTCACAAGCAGCTTGGATTGAGCACGAGCGAGGCGAAGCTGCGGGCTCGCATCGAGGTCGCCACCGTGCGCGGCCTGTTGCTGGATCTCGTCACCACGGGCGATCGCAAGGGCACCACTGCCGCGCTGAAGTACTTCGCGCGCATGCTGAATGCGCCTGGGGCCCCGGGCGCGAAATCCGCACCCGAAGCCTGATCCGTATGCGGCGCCGGCGTCGGCGCCGCAGTCCCGAAAATTTTTTTCCCTCCTCATGTACCACATGGTACAGTAAACCGCATGCACCTCGATGCGAGGGTGCCGCTCAAGGGATGCGAGAGGAGATCGAAGTGAACAGACGCACACTGATACTAAGCGCCGCGCTCGCCGTGGCGGGCATGGCATGTGGCGCGGCCGGCTGGGCGCAGGACTGGCCGCAGCGCCCGGTCAGGCTGGTCGTGCCGCAGGCCGGCGGAACGGGCAACGACGTGCTCGCGCGCGCGCTGGCCGAAACGCTGGGCAAGCGCTGGGGACGCAGCGTTGTTGTGGAAAACAAGCCCGGCGCCAACGGCGTGCTGGCCATCAACTATGTGCTGCAGCAGCCGGCCGATGGCTACACCCTGTTCTTCGCGGGCGTGTCCAACCTGGCCTTCAATCCCTTCCTGTATCCCACGTTGCCCTATGTGCCGCAACGCGACCTGACCGGCGTGGCGATGCTGGCCAACTCGCCGTTCGTGCTAGTGGTCGCGCCGGCGATGCACGCCACCAGCTTTGCCGAATTCGTGCGGCTCGCCAAGGCGCGGCCGGGCGGCATCAGCTACGCCTCCGGCGGCATCGGCAACTCCACGCACCTGGCCATGGAGCTGGTGGCCGAGCGCGCCGGCATCAAGCTGCAGCATGTGCCGTTCAACGGCGCCGGCGGCTCAACCAGCCTGATGTCGGGCGAGACGCCGGCCATGATGAATGTGGTGGCGGGCGTGCAGCCCTATATCGCCGGCAAGAAGCTGGTGGCGCTGGCCGTGACCGGCGAGCGGCGCCTGGCCGCGCTGCCCGATGTGCCGACTTTCAAGGAGCTTGGCTACGACGTGGCGGTGCCGGGCTGGTACGCCATCGTCGCAAAGACCGGCACGCCGGCGGCGCTGGTGCAGAAGATCAACGCCGACATCAACGCGGCCATGGACGAGCCGGCATTCAAGGACAAGCTGGCCAACCAGTTCCTCGACCCGATCAAGGGGCCACCGGCCGAAGTGGAGCGCCATATGCAGCGCGACGCGCAGGCCTGGGGCCCCATGATCCGCAAGCTCGGCATCGCCCTCTGATCCCGGGCGGATGTGTCCGCACCCGCCCGCACCCGCCCGCACCCGCCCGCACCCATTACCAAGGAAGCAAGGAACCAAGGAGACTAGACATGCCCCAGATCACGACCGCCGTGCGCGACTATCGCCTGGCAATGATGCACGCGCTGATGGACCGCATCCGCGTCGACGCGCTGGTGTTCAGCACGCCGGACTTCTTCCAGTTCGCCACCAATTTCCAGCTGGATGTCTGGCCGTGGGAGCGCCCCGTTTTCGTGTTCGTGCCGCGCAACGGCGAGCCCTTCGCCGTGATGAACGAGCTGTCCACCAACCACATGCGCCTGTGCACGGAAAAGGACAAGGTCTGGCTGCGCGACGTGACCTACTACGCCGAGCATCCGCGCGTGTCGCAGCGGCTGGCGCTAGCGCCGCAGTTGCCCGAGGTGGTGGCGTCGCTGCTGGCGTCGCACGGGCTGGGCGGCTCGCGCATTGCCGTGGACGTGGCCCACCCGATTCTCGCGGCGGCGCAGCGCTACCTGCCGGAGCTCGCGCTGCGCCCGGCCATGGCGGAGATGCGCGCCATGCGCTGGGTCAAGCATGCGGAAGAACTGCAGGTGATGCGCGAGCTTGGGAGCCTGACCGACTGGGTACAGGACCGCTACCGCGAGAACATTCAGCCGGGGCGGCTGGTGCAGGAGCTGGACCATGCCATGTCGGCGCTGATGGTGGAGGAGGCCGCGCGCCGCTTTCCCGGCGAGGATTTCGATATCCTCAAATGCTGGACGCTGACGGGGCCGGCCTCGGCCTCGCCGCACGGCGACGGCGCCGCGTGCGGCGCGCGCATCGCGGCTGGCGATACCATCGTCAACCTGATCCTGCCGCGCCTGAATGGCTACTACGTGGAGAACGAGCGCACGTGGTTCTGCGGCAAACCGGACGAGCGCCAGGCACGCTGCTACCAGGTTGCCGCCGAGGCCACCGACGCGGCGGTGGCGGCCGCGGTGACCGGCCGGCGCGTCTGCGACATGGACGCCGCCGCGCAGGCCGTGATCGAGCGCGCGGGGCTGGGCGAGTACATCTTCCACCGCACCGGCCACGCGGTCGGGCTGATGCTGCACGAGTATCCGGAGGACATGGCCTTCAACACGCGCGCACTGCTGGACGGCGAGGTCTACTCGGCCGAGCCGGGCATCTATGTCTATGGGCTGGGCGGCTTCCGGCTCGACGATACGGTCGTGGTGGGCGAGCGCCCGGAGGTCATCGTGAAGACGCCAAAGACACTGGAGTACGCAACCGTGGCGTGACGCCAGCGACAAGCGGGGATAGCGGGGGGATAGTGGGGGGAAACCGTATGTGACCGGGGGGCATCGTGGCGGGCACTGGTGCGCAATCCTTGGGCCAAAGGCCCGCGCCGGCATACCGGTGCGGGGTGTTCGAGGATAAAATGCGGCCGACGCCTGCCACCTGCCGCCTTGTCAACCGTGATTCATACGGTGCTCGGACGACCCCCCTCGACATGGACGACTCTCCCCAGCGCGCGCCACTTTTGCCCTGTCATGCCAATCCCACGAGCACGCCGCCCGCCGGGGCGTTGCCCACGCATCTTGCCGCGATGCTCGATAGCGTCGCGGATGGCGTCATGTCGCTCGACCGCGAGTGGCGATTCGCCTACGCCAACCAGACCATGGAGCGCTGGCTCAAGCGCACCCGTAAGGATCTCGACGGGCGCGGCATCTGGGAGTGCTATCCAGACCTGATTGGCTCGGCGTATTACCGGACGTTTCATGAGGCTGCTGCCAGCGGCGCATCACGCACCTGTACCGCCTACTATGCCCCGCTGGCATGCTGGTTTGAAGCGCGCGCCTTTCCCGATGCCAACGGCCTTACCGTGCTCTTTCGCGACGTCAGCCGCGAACGGCAGCAGTCGGCCCAGCTGGAATACCATGCCGACCACGACTACCTGACCGGCCTGCCGAACCGCCGGCGCTGCACGCAGGTGCTGGCGCGCGCGGTGGCGCAGGCTGCAGAAGCCCAGGTAGCCGTGCTGCCGGCCGGCATGCAGGCGCAAGCGCCGCAAGCGGCCGGGGTGGTGGTGCTGTTCGTCGATCTCGACCGCTTCAAGGAAGTCAACGACGCCTTTGGCCATGCCGTGGGCGACACGTTGCTATGCAAGGTCGCCGAGCGCTTTCGCGCGCTGCTGGCGCCTTCGGCTTTTGTCGCGCGCGTCGGCGGCGATGAGTTCGTGTTCATCTTGCGCGACGCGCGGCCGGGACAGGCCGAGCGCTTTGCCGGCACCATCCTGGCCGGCGTGTCGCAGCCATTCCAGGTGGACGGCCACACGCTGCTGCTGGGTGCCAGCGTAGGGATCGCGCAATGGCCCGAGGCTGGCGACACCGCTGACACCCTGTTGAACCACGCCGATGCCGCCATGTATGCGGCCAAGGCTGCGGGGCGTTTCCAGTTCCGCGTCTTCCACCTGGACCTTGCCCAAGGCTTGCGGCAGCGCCTGCAGCTGCGCGCCGACCTGCATGCCGCGATGGCCGACGACCAGCTGGTGCTTCACTTCCAGCCGCAGTGGTCGCTGCCGGATGGCAGGCTGGCGGGCGCGGAGGCGTTGTTGCGCTGGCAGCACCCAACGCGCGGCCTGCTGCCTCCCGCCGCCTTTCTCGATGTGCTGCTGGAGTCCCCGCTGGAGCCGGCGGTGGGGCTGTGGGTCATGCGCGCCGTGTGCCGCCAGATAGCGGCCTGGCGGCGTGCCGGCCTGACGGTGCCCAGGATCTCTCTCAACCTGTCAGCGCGGCAGCTGGTCATGCCGGGGCTCGCTGGCTTGCTGGCGGACCTCGCGCGCGAGCACGAGGTGCCATGCGGGCTGCTGGACGTGGAAGTCACCGAGGACACCCTGATGACCGACCTCGACAGTGCCGCGGCGGCGCTCGACGAGCTCAGGCACTGCGGCATCAGCGCCTCGCTGGACGATTTCGGCTCCGGTTACTCGAGCCTGGCCTACCTGACGCGCCTGCCGGTTGCGACGCTCAAGATCGACAAATCGTTCGTTGCAGTCCTCGGCAGCGCACCCGAGGCCCTGGCGGTCATTCGCGGGGTCATCGCGCTGGCGCGCTCGCTGGGCATGAGAACCCTGGCGGAAGGTGTGGAGACCCAAGCCCAGCAGCGCTTGCTGGCCGAGGAGGGCTGCGACGCGGCGCAAGGCTACCTGCTCGGCCGGCCGATGCCGGCAACGGATTTCGCCGCGGTCATGGGCCAAAGCGCCGTGGCGCGGGGGGATTGACGCGGCGTGGCAACAGCCCCGCGGTGCCGCAAGCATGTGCCGTCCCGGAGGTGCATAATCGCTCACCGATACGTTGAGCCCTAGCCCGATTTCTCCTGCCTCAACATACATTCATGAACGGATGTATAATTCCGTAATGATTCGCTTGTCCCTAAGCGATTGTTGCGGAAATTGACCATGACTTACCGATTTATTGCCGGGTGCCTAAGCGCCTGGCTCGCGATCTGCGTGACCGCGGGCTGGGTGGTGGAACGCCTCTGGTCCTGAGTACGGGTGGTCGGCTTTGCCGCTGGGAGGTGGCAAGGTTTTCGCTAGGACTTGCCATTCTTCGCGGTAATTACCACCCACCATGCACATGACCATCGATAAGAAGAACGCCGGCCTTGCCCGTCGGCTTGCAACACGTATCAAGGCGCTTGGCGCCATGGCTGCCCTCGGCGCATGCGCTGCCGCGCACGCCGATCCAGGGGTGCACGTGGCCTTTGGCCGCGATCCCGGCCACAACATCGACAAGTACGAAGTTGGCGTGAACTGGGACTCCGGCTTTGCCTGGGGCAACCCGCAGGGCTGGCTGGCCAAGCTGCAGTGGGAGGCCGAACTGGCCGAATGGAACGCCCGCAGCGGCACCAATCACCAGAATGTGACCGAATTCGGCTTCTCGCCGATCCTGCGCGTGGAAAAGCGCGGCGGCTCGCTGGTGCCGTTCCTGGAAGCCTCCGTCGGCGTGCGCATGATGAGCCATAAGGCCACCTCCGACGAGCACCGCTCCGGCAGCCTGTTCCAGTTCTCCGACATGATCGGCGTGGGCATGGCCTTTGGCCCCAAGACCGCGTACGAAGCCGGCTTCCGCTACCAGCACGTCTCCAACGCCGGTATCAAGCAGCCCAATCCGGGCAGCGGTTTTTACACGGGTTACGTGCGTTATCGCTTCTGATCCTGCAAACGTGGCTGGCTTGGCCTGAAGCCATGACGCTCAGGCCAGCCTGACCATGCCTGCGCGCGGGGCGTGCAGGCCGCGGGAGGTGGATTCCGTTTCCGCGCCTTGCGCCTGCCTGCTGCGCAGCGCGTCAAAAAATCGCCACAGCGCGGGTTCATCGCTGGTTGCCACGTTGAACCGTATCCACGGCGAGTCGCCTTCTTCCGGTTCAAAGTAAGACCCTGGCGCCAGCCAGATGCCATGCTCCAGCGCCAGCGTCGCCAGGCGGTTGCCCGACAGCGCGGCCTGGTCGCCGCCGTCTTCCGGCCGCATCCTTGCCCAGGCGAACATCCCGCCTTCCGGGCGCAGCATCACCTCCAGCCCGTGGGCTTCCATTTTCTCCGTGATCCGGTCCTGCTGGGCGCGCAGCCGTTCGGCCAGCGCCGCCACATGTCGGCCATAGTGGCCGCTGGTCAGCACCGAGTACACCAGCCGCTCGGTCACTTCCGATGACGTCAGCCCCACGGCCATCTTGGTGCGTGCGAGTGCCTTGGCCAGCTCCGGGCTGGCCGCGAGGTAGCCAACCCGCAGCGATGGCGTGATGGTCTTGGAGAACCCGTTGACGTAGATCACGTGCGAAAGCCCGTCCATGGCCGCCAGCATGGGTGAGCCGGGCGGCGCCAGCTCGCGGTAGATATCGTCCTCCACCACCAGCAGCCGGTACTGCTCGGCCAGTTGCAGCACGCGGTGCGCGTTCATGCTGGTGAGCGTGCCGCCGGTGGGGTTCTGCAGCACCGTGTTGACGAACAGCGCGCGTGGCGCGTGGGTGCGGATGGCGTGGTCGAGCGCGTCGGTGTCGAGCCCGCTGGCGGTGCGGCGCACGCCAACCACCTGCAAGCCGGCAAGGCGCAGGATCTGCAGCAGATTGCAGTAGCAGGGGTCTTCCACCAGCACGGTGTCGCCCGGGCGCAACAGCGTGCGGACCACCAGGTCCAGCGCTTGCGTGGCGCCCTGGGTCAGCACCACTTGCTGGGCCTGCACCGGCATGCCGTACTGGCTGAGCCCGGCGGCGATATGCTCGCGCAGCGCGGCGAAGCCGTACGGGTGGCCGTAGCCCGAGACCTGCGCCGCGGGCACCCGCGCTGCGGCGCGCATGGCCTGGTGCAGCCCTTCCTCGTTGAGCCAGTCGCCGGGCAACCAGCCCGCACCCGCCTTGATCGGCACGGAATGATCGGCGAACACATCCGACAGCAGCCACGCGGCGTTGAGCCCCGGTGCCTCCCAGCGTGCCGCCGGCGCCTGGCCGGCGGGGGCATGGCGGTGTGCCACCGTGTAGCCCGAGCCCACCCGCGCGCTCAGGTAGCCCAGCGCGGTCAGGCGGCCGTAGGCCTCGGCCACGGTGAAGGTGCTGACCCCATGCTGCTGGGCAAAGCGCCGCACCGACGGCAGCGCCGCGCCGGCGCGCAGCACGCGCCGGTCCACCAGGCTGGCGATGCCCGCCACGATCTGCTCGGTGAGGGTGTCGCCGCTGCGCCGGCTGCGGACAAGATCGAGGTTAAGCATGCGTGACATGTAAGGATGGACCTGTACAGTTTAATGGCCGTACCGGTTCGGTGGGAAGCCTCACGGCGGCGCGAGGCTTTGCAGCGCTGCAACGTGAATCCGGCAGCTGGCGGGACTTTGGCCGCTGTGGCGAGCGGGGTGGCTGGATCCGCGGCTGCGGTCGCCCGGTTCGAGCAATTCTTGATCTGTACAGTTGTCTCACTCTTAACTGTACGGTAAGGCGATGTTCTGTCGACCGTATATTCTTTAAGCCGGGCCGGGCCGCTACAGTGGCCGCATTCACCAGAATCACCTGACAACCCGGGCGGCGCCAGCCGCCGCCCAAGCCAATGCCAATTGCTCCTGAGGAGGATGTATGGATGCCGCCAAGACTGTGATCCCTGATCTCGATGCCCTGTGGATGCCGTTTACCGCCAACCGCCAGTACAAGGCGGCCCCGCGCCTGCTCGACTCCGCCAGCGGCATGTACTACACCTCGCATGACGGCCGCCAGATCCTCGACGGTTGCGCCGGCCTGTGGTGCGTCGCTGCCGGCCATTGCCGCCAGGAGATCGCGGACGCGGTCGCCCGCCAGGTGCAGACCCTGGACTACGCGCCGCCGTTCCAGATGAGCCACCCGCTCACCTTCGAGGCTGCCACCAAGGTGGCAGCCATCATGCCGGCCGGGCTGGACCGCATCTTCTTCACCAACTCGGGCTCGGAATCGGTCGACACCGCGCTGAAGATCGCGCTGGCGTATCACCGCGCCCGTGGCGAAGGCCAGCGCACCCGCGTGATCGGGCGTGAGCGCGGCTACCACGGCGTTGGCTTCGGCGGCATGGCGGTGGGCGGCATCGGCCCCAACCGCAAGGCCTTCTCGGCCAACCTGATGCCCGGCACGGACCACCTGCCGGCCACGCTGAATATTGCCGAAGCAGCTTACTCCAAAGGCCAGCCGACCTGGGGCGCGCACCTGGCCGACGACCTGGAACGCATCCTGGCGCTGCACGATCCGTCCAACGTCGCCGCCGTCATCGTCGAGCCGCTGGCCGGCTCGGCCGGCGTGCTGGTGCCGCCCGTGGGCTACCTGGAAAAGCTGCGCGAGATCACCAGCAAGCACGGCATCCTGCTGATCTTCGATGAGGTCATCACCGCCTTCGGCCGCCTGGGCGCGGCCACCGCCGCCGAGCGCTTCAAGGTCACGCCGGACCTGATCACCATGGCCAAGGCCATCAACAACGCAGCCGTGCCGATGGGCGCGGTGGCGGTGCGGCGCGAAGTGCACGACACCGTGGTCAACGCCGCGGCGCCGGGTGCCATCGAGTTCCTGCACGGCTATACCTATTCCGGCCACCCGCTGGCCATGGCCGCGGCCATCGCCACGCTGGATATCTACAAGAACGAGAACCTGTTCGGCCGTGCCGCCGAGCTGGCGCCGAAGTTCGAAGCCGCGGTGCATGCCGTGCGCGGCGCGCCCCACGTGAAGGACATCCGCAACCTCGGCATGGTCGCTGGCATCGAGCTGGAGCCGCGTCCCGGCCAGCCCGGCGCGCGTGGCTATGAGGCCTTCCTGAAATGCCTGGAGCGCGGCGTGCTGGTGCGCTTCACCGGCGACATCCTCGCTTTCTCGCCGCCGCTGATCATCACCGAGGCGCAGATCGAAGAGATGTTCGACACCGTGAAGAAGGTGCTGCAAGAACTGAAGTGATTGCAGTGATTGCAGCGAATGCCGTGGCCGCAGAGTCAAGACAAGGAACACTGACGTGAACATCGCAGAGAACCGGCAGATCGCCGACATTGCGCACTACATTGGCGGGACTGTGCGCGCCGCCTCGTCGGAGCGGTTTGCCGACGTCTTCAACCCGGCCACGGGCGCCGTGGCCGGGCGCGTGGCGCTCGGCTCGGCGCAGGACGTGGACGCCGCTGTGGCTGCGGCCCACGCCGCGTTCCCGGCCTGGTCCGAGACCGCGCCGCTCAAGCGCGCGCGCATCCTGTTCAAGTTCAAGGAGCTGCTCGACCGCCACCATGACGACCTCGCCGCGCTGATCACGCGCGAGCACGGCAAGGTGTTCTCCGATGCCAAGGGCGAAGTCACCCGCGGTGTGGAGATCGTTGAGTTTGCCTGCGGCATTCCCAACCTGCTCAAGACCGACTTCACCGACAACATCGGCGGCGGCATCGACAACTGGAACCTGCGCCAGCCGCTGGGCGTGGTGGCCGGCATCACGCCGTTCAACTTCCCGGTGATGGTGCCGATGTGGATGTTCCCGGTGGCGCTGGCCTGCGGCAACACCTTCGTGCTCAAGCCGTCCGAGCGCGATCCCTCGCCCTCGCTGCTGATTGCCGACCTGCTCAAACAGGCCGGCCTGCCGGATGGTGTGTTCAATGTGGTGCAAGGCGGCAAGGAAGCCGTCGATGCGCTGCTGGCGCACAAGGACGTGCAGGCCCTGTCCTTCGTCGGCTCCACGCCGATCGCCGAGTACATCTACACCGAAGGCACCAAGCGCGGCAAGCGCGTGCAGGCCCTGGGCGGCGCCAAGAACCACCTGGTGGTGATGCCCGACGCCGACCTCGACCAGGCCGTGGACGCGCTGATCGGCGCTGCCTATGGCTCGGCCGGCGAGCGCTGCATGGCCATCTCGGTGGCTGTGGCGGTGGGCGATGTCGCCGACAAGCTGGTGCCGCGCCTGGCCGAACGCGCGCGGTCGCTGAAGATCCGCAACGGCATGGAAGATGATGCCGAGATGGGCCCGCTGGTGACCGCCGCGCACAAGGCCAAGGTAGAAGGCTATATCGCCAAGGGTGTGGAAGAGGGCGCCAAGCTGGTGACCGACGGCCGCGGCCACAAGGTCGACGGGCACGAGAACGGCTTCTACGTGGGCGGCACGCTGTTCGACAACGTCACGCCGGACATGACCATCTACAAGGAAGAGATCTTCGGCCCGGTGCTGTCGGTGGTGCGCGTGCATGACCTGGCCGAAGCGGTGGACCTGATCAACGGCCACGAGTACGGCAACGGCGTGTCCTGCTACACCAGCGACGGCGGCGTGGCACGCGCGTTCTCGCGCCAGATCCAGGTGGGCATGGTGGGCATCAACGTGCCGATTCCGGTGCCGATGGCGTGGCATTCCTTTGGGGGGTGGAAGCGCTCGCTGTTTGGTGATCATCATGCCTACGGCGAGGAAGGTATCCGCTTCTATACGCGCTACAAGAGCATCATGCAGCGTTGGCCGGACAGTATTGGGAAGGGGGCGGAGTTTACGATGCCGGTGGCTAAGTGAGGGGGGCGGTGTTTCTTTGAGCGGCGTTGGCCTTTGCACCCAACAGCCATACGACATCCCCCTGCGGGGGCTGCCGGTCACTCTTCTTTGCGTCGGCAAAGAAGACTAACGAGAAGAAAGCCGACCCTGCCGGGAGCAGAGCAATAAGGCTGTCCGGCCTCGGTGGTTGCGTCGTACGGCCCGGAGTGCCGGCGGGCTTCTGCCGGTACCGGCTTGACCGGCCACGAACCTGCCAGCCTCCGGGATTCGTGGTGAGGCCCCCGGTAGCAGACATCACTTGCTTCAAGCCGTCTGTTGCTCGCGGCGTGCCCGGCCACGAAGTTGCAGGCGCACCGGTTCCGTCGTGGGCGCGGTGGCACCGGGTTGATATGCCCGAGACCTTGACCACCGCGCCCGCCCCACCACGAAACCACTGACGGGCGATGTGTCGTGGTGCTTCGCGCCGGTAACGGCAGATGTGGGAATGGTCACCGCACACGAGGTCAGGGGCCCCACAACGAAACCCATGTGCCATGCCATTGCGATGCCCTACAAACCGGTGCCGGCAGATGCCAGCAGAACTGTGGCCGCACGACGAAACCACAGCCCCACATAAGCCTGATTGCTCTGCGCCCGGCAGGGTCGGCTTTCTTCTCGTTAGTCTTCTTTGCCGACGCAAAGAAGAGTGACCGGCAGCCCCCGCAGGGGGATGTCGTACGGCCCTTGGGTGCAAGATGCCAACGCCGATCAAAGAAACACCAATCAACCCAAAAGTGACGAATCCGCCCACCCCATCACGCTAAAATACGCCGCTTTTCAAAGCCGCCCAGCGCGCCAGGAGTACCCACCGATGAGTCTGTTCCGCACCAAGAACATCGAGGCCATGCTGGCCGCCGCCCGCGATGATGGACTGAAAAAGGTGCTCGGTCCCGTCGACCTGATCCTGATGGGCATCGGCGCCATCATCGGCACCGGCATCTTCGTGCTGACGGGCACCGGCGCGCTCACGGCCGGCCCGGCGCTGACCGTCTCCTTCGTGATCGCCGCGCTCGCCTGCGGGTTTGCCGCGCTCTGCTACGCCGAGTTCGCGTCCGCGATCCCCGTCTCCGGCTCTATCTACACCTATAGCTACGCCACGCTCGGCGAGATCGTGGCGTGGATGATCGGCTGGGATCTGCTGCTTGAGTATGGTCTTGCGACCTCGGCGGTGTCGGTGGGCTGGTCGGGCTATTTCCAGTCGCTGATGGCGGGCTTCGGTATTCACCTGCCGGTCATGCTCACCGCCGCACCCGGTGCCGTGCCGGGCGTGCAGACACTGTTCAACCTGCCGGCTGCCGTGATCATGCTGCTGATCACCTGGGTCGTGTCCTACGGCGTGCGCGAGTCGGCGCGCTTGAACAACGTGATGGTGGCCATCAAGATTGCGGTGGTGCTGCTCTTTATCGGGGTGGGTGTGTGGCACGTCAAGCCGGCCAACTGGCATCCGTTCGCGCCGTTTGGGCTGGAAGGCGTCTTCAATGCGGCCGCGCTGGTGTTCTTCGCTTTTATCGGCTTCGACGCGGTGACATCGGCCGCCGAGGAAGTGCGCAACCCGCGCCGCGACCTGCCGATCGGCATCATCGGCTCGCTGGCGGTCTGCACCGTGCTGTACGTGACGGTGGCGGCCATCATGACCGGCATCGTGCCCTTCGCCAAGTTCGCGGGCATCGATCATCCGGTATCGCTGGCGCTGCAGTACGCGGGCGAGAACTGGGTGGCGGGATTCGTCGATCTCGGCGCCATCCTGGGCATGACCACGGTGATCCTGGTGATGACCTTCGGCCAGACCCGCATCATCTTTGCCATGTCGCGCGACGGGCTGCTGCCGGAGCGGCTGTCGAAGGTGCACCCGGTGCATGCCACGCCGTTCTTCGCCACGTGGACGGTGGGCATCGTGTTTGCCTTCATTGCGGCTTTCGTGCCGCTCAATGTGCTGGCGGAGCTGATCAATATCGGCACGCTGTCCGCCTTCACGCTGATCTCGGTGGCGGTGCTGGTGCTGCGCAAGACGCGGCCGGATCTGCCGCGCGCTTTCCGCTGCCCTGGTGTGCCAGTGGTGCCGCTGCTGTCGGTGGGCTTTTGCCTGTTCCTGATGGCCCACCTGCAGGCGCTGACTTGGGTGGCATTCCTGGCGTGGCTGGCGCTTGGCCTAGCGATCTACTTCCTCTACGCGCGCCGCAACGCGGTGCTGCACGGCGGCGCTTGACGCCGCCTTCGCTTACCGTTCGCGCGCTCCGGCTTCCTGCAGGAAGGCCAGCGCGCGCGGCTCCTCGACAAAGGCGGAGTTGATGCGGATCCAGGCCGAGCCCTCGCCGCCCGGCCGGAAGTAATTGCCGGGCGCCAGTGTCACCCCATGCTGCTCGGCCAAGGTCACCAGCTCGCGCGAATCCTCGATCCCGCGCGTACGAGCCCACAGGAAGTTGCCGCCCGCCGGTTCGCAATACACTTCCCAGCCGGCGTCGCCCAGGTGCTGCACCGCGCGCGCGGTGGCCTGGCGCACCCGCAGCCGCAGCCGCTCCATGTATTTGCGGTAGGCGCCGCGCTCCAGCAGTGCCGCCGTCACGCTCTCCGCGAAATGCGAGCCCGCTACGCTGGTTAGCACCTTCACATCCACCAGGTCCTTCACCAGCGCCTTGTCGGCCACCAGGTAGCCGACGCGCAGCGAGGCCGACACCGTCTTGGAAAAGCCGCCGATGTAGATCACGTGCTCAAGCTGGTCCAGCGTGGCCAGCCGGTCGGTGTAGTTGGTCTGGAAGTCCGAGAAGATATCGTCCTCGACAAAACGGAAGCCGTGCCGGCGCGCCAGCTCCAGCAGGCGGAACGCCACCGGCGGCGAGAGGGTCGAGCCGGTCGGGTTCTGCAGCACGCTGTTGGTGAAGAACAGCTTGGGCTTGTGCTCGCGCAGCAGCGCTTCGGCGGCGTCCGGGTCCGGGCCGTTGCGGGTTTGCGGCACCCCCACCAGCCGCACCCCGTGCAGGCGCAGCAGGCCGAACAGGTTGTAGTAGCCAGGATCCTCCACGAACACCGTATCGCCTGGCTTGAGCAGGCGGCGCACCACCAGGTCCAGCGCCTGGCTGGCGCCCGTGGTGATCAGCACCTGCGGCAGCTCCGCCGCGATGCCGAGCTGCCGCACGCGGGTCAGCACGTGCTGGCGCAGCTCCGGGCTGCCCATCGGCGTGGCGTAGTGGATCACGCTGTTGATGTCGTTGCGCGAGACCTGGCGGATGGCCTGGGTCAGCCCTTCCACGTCGCGCCAGCTCTCGGGCACGAAGCCGCCCGCCAGCTTGAGCGTGGCGCTGGGATGGTTGAACTGCTCCAGGATATGGCCTGACAAATCCTCTGCCAGACGCGGGTCCGACCAGCCATTGGCGCCGCGCGCCAGCAGCGGGCTGTCGGCGACGAAGAAGCCCGACCCGTGGCGGGAATCGAGCAGGCCCTGCGATACCAGCCGGTCATAAGCCTCGATCACCGGGAAACGGCTGATGCCATGCTCCGCCGCGAGCTGCCGGATCGACGGCAGGCGCGCGCCCGGGCGCACCTCGCGCGCGCTGATCCAGGTCTTGACCTCGTTGACGATCTGGTCGGTCAGGGGCACGCCGGTGGCGGGAACGAGGGTCAGCTTCATCGGCAGGGTGCAGGGGAAAGTGTCAGGAAAAACTACTGAACAGTTCATGTCAAACTGTTCGCAACTGTTCATGGGATTGTAGTTTGCGCTGTGAATAATGGAAGGCATGCGGCGGAAGTGCCGGCACTGGCTGGGCCGGTGGGCACGAGAGACATGGCCGCCATGCAGAACAGGAGTGATGAAATGCGCGAACTAAGGATCTTCGAATTCGATGAACTGGGCCAGCCGGTGAGCTGGCGCGCCCGCGAAGGCCAGCGCGTGAAGGCGGTCGAAGGCCGCCTTTGGCTCACGGTGGAAGGCCACCACGCGGACATCTGGCTGCTGCCGGGAGCCGTCTTTGCGCTGCCTGCCGGCGCTCGGGTATGGTTGTCGGGCGAAAGCGAGGGCGCGCGCTTCACGCTGGCCGAGACGCCGGCCCCGTCGTCGTGGCGCTGGCTGGGCGGGCTGGCGAGTGCGCTGAAGCGCCGCTTTGGCGAGCGCCGTGGCTCCGGTGCCGGCCAGTGCCCGGAACCGGGCCTCTGAGAGGATCTCGGCGCGGACCGCGCGCAGCGTGTGTCCGGTCATCCCGCTCCCATCCGTATTGGTGGAAGCCTGGCCAAGTGTCTGGTAGCGCGCTCCCCAGAATGCCGTTTGCCGGCATCGAACTCCCCCGATGCCTCGCTCCCTCCCTCCACATCGTCGCGCCAACTATGCGAGGATGTTCATATGGCTGGCCGCGCCGCGCGGTATTCGGCGCCGCCGTGGATTGATTGCCGTTAACGTAAACGTCATATAATCAAGCCGTTGCGCCGGCACCAGCCAGACCGCTCGCGTGTCAGATCCGAGCCGCCTCCAGAGCGGCAGCCATGGACGTCATGCGACCAGCCAGAACACCGAACATGGTGGAGACAATGACCGATCTTTCCGATGTGCAGAAGGGCGCTCAACCCGGCGCTCAACCCGGCGCTCAACCGGGTGCTCCCCATCACGCGCAGGGACCGAAAGGGCCCGTCAACAAGGTGCGCTTTGTCACCGCGGCCTCGCTGTTCGACGGCCACGACGCTTCCATCAACATCATGCGGCGCATCCTGCAGTCCTCGGGCTGCGAGGTGATCCATCTGGGGCACAACCGCTCAGTGGAAGAGGTGGTCAGCGCGGCCTTGCAGGAAGACGTGCAGGGCATCGCCATCTCCAGTTACCAGGGCGGCCACGTCGAGTATTTCAAGTACATGGTGGACCTGCTGCGCCAGCGTGGCGGCGAGCACATCCAGTTGTTCGGCGGCGGCGGCGGCGTGATCGTGGCGGACGAGATCCGCGAGTTGCAAGCCTACGGCGTGGCACGGATCTTCAGCCCGGAGGACGGCCAGCGCCTGGGCCTGGAGGGCATGATCGCCGACATGGTGCAGCGCTGCGATATCGACCTGGCGCGCTATGCCCCCACCACGCTCGATGCGATGAAAGGCGGCGACCGCCGCGCGCTCGCGCAGCTGATCACGGCACTGGAAAACGGCAAGGCGGATCCCGCGCTGGCCGACGCCCTGCGCGCCGAGGCGGCCAAGGTGAAGACACCCGTGCTCGGCATCACCGGCACGGGCGGCGCGGGCAAATCCTCGCTGACCGATGAGCTGATCCGCCGCATCCGGCTGGACCAGCGCGATGCACTATCCATCGCGGTGATCTCGATCGACCCGTCGCGCCGCAAGTCCGGCGGCGCGCTGCTGGGCGACCGCATCCGCATGAACGCGATCAACCATCCGCACATCTTCATGCGCTCGATGGCCACGCGCGAGGCCGGCTCGGAGATCTCGCGGGCGCTGCCCGATGTGCTGGCGGCCTGCAAGGTGGCCGGCTTCGACCTGATCATCGTCGAGACCTCGGGCATCGGGCAGGGAGACGCGGCCATCGTTGCGCACGTGGACCTGTCGCTCTACGTGATGACCCCGGAGTTTGGCGCGGCCAGCCAGCTCGAGAAGATCGACATGCTGGACTTCGCGGATTTTGTCGCCATCAACAAGTTCGACCGCAAGGGCGCGCAGGACGCGTGGCGCGACGTGGCCAAGCAGGTGCAGCGCAACCGCGAGCAGTGGCATGCCAAGCCCGAGGAGATGCCGGTGTACGGCACCCAGGCGTCGCGCTTTAACGACGACGGCGTGACCATGCTCTACCAGGGCCTGCGCGAAGCGCTGTGCGCGCGCGGCATGCGTGCGCCGGCCGGTGTGCTGCCGCAGTTGAGCGGACGTGTCTCCACCGGCCAGAACGTGATCGTCCCGCCGGCGCGCAACCGCTATCTGGCCGAGATCGCCGACACGGTGCGCGCTTATCATCGCCGCGTGGACGCGCAGAGCCGGCTGGCGCGCGAGCGCCAGCAACTGCGCGAGGCGCGCCGCATGCTGCTGGCGGCCTCCGGTCAAGAGGGCCAGGGCGAAGCGCTGCAGGCTCTCGCCACCGAGCGCGACGCCGCGCTCGGCGCGCAGGAGCGCAAGCTGCTGGCGATGTGGCCGGAGATGCGCAAGGCCTACAGCGGCGACGAATACGTGGTGAAGATCCGCGACAAGGAAATCCGTACCGCGCTCACCACCACGACCTTGTCCGGCACCACGGTGCGCAAGGTGGTGCTGCCGCGCTTCGAGGACGATGGCGAAGTGCTCAAGTGGCTGCTGCGCGAGAACGTGCCTGGCAGCTTCCCCTACACCGCCGGTGTGTTCGCCTTCAAGCGCGAGAACGAAGACCCCACCCGCATGTTTGCCGGCGAGGGCGATGCCTTTCGCACCAACCGGCGCTTCAAGCTGGTCTCCGAGGGCCTGGATGCCAAGCGCCTGTCCACCGCCTTCGATTCTGTCACGCTGTACGGCGAGGATCCGCATACCCGCCCGGACATCTACGGCAAGGTCGGCAACTCGGGCGTGTCGATCGCCACGCTCGACGACATGAAGGTGCTGTACGACGGCTTCGACCTCACCAGCCCGTCGACCTCGGTGTCGATGACCATCAACGGGCCCGCGCCCACCATCCTGGCGATGTTCATGAACACCGCCATCGACCAGCAGCTCGACAAATTCCGCGCCGACAACAGCCGCGAGCCCACCGCCGACGAGGAAGCCAAGATCCGCGCGTGGGTGCTGCAGAACGTGCGCGGCACGGTGCAGGCCGACATCCTCAAGGAAGACCAGGGCCAGAACACCTGCATTTTCTCGACCGAGTTCTCGCTCAAGGTGATGGGCGATATCCAGGCGTACTTCGTCCATCACCAGGTGCGCAATTTCTACTCGGTGTCGATTTCCGGCTATCACATCGCGGAGGCGGGAGCGAACCCGATCTCGCAACTGGCGTTCACGCTGTCCAACGGCTTCACCTATGTGGAGGCGTACCTGGCGCGCGGCATGCATATCGATGACTTCGCGCCCAACCTGTCGTTCTTCTTCTCCAACGGCATGGACCCGGAATACAGCGTGCTGGGCCGCGTGGCGCGCCGCATCTGGGCGGTGACGCTGCGCGACAAGTACGGCGCCAATGAACGCAGCCAGAAGCTCAAGTACCACATCCAGACTTCCGGGCGCTCGCTGCACGCGCAGGAGATCGACTTCAACGACATCCGCACCACGCTGCAGGCGCTGATCGCCATCTACGACAACTGCAATTCGCTGCACACCAACGCGTACGACGAAGCCATCACCACGCCCACCGGCGAGTCGGTGCGCCGCGCGCTGGCGATCCAGCTCATCATCAACCGCGAGTGGGGCGTGGCCAAATGCGAGAACCCCAACCAGGGCAGCTTCCTGATCGATGAGCTGACCGACCTGGTGGAAGACGCGGTGATGCAGGAGTTCGAGCGCATCGCCGAGCGCGGCGGTGTGCTCGGCGCGATGGAGACGGGCTACCAGCGAGGCAAGATCCAGGACGAGTCGCTGTACTACGAGCAGCGCAAGCACGACGGCACGCTGCCCATCATCGGCGTCAATACGTTTCGCAATCCCAATGGCGACGCTACGCCGCAATCGCTCGAACTGGCGCGTTCCAGCGAAGAGGAGAAGCAGGGACAACTTGCGCGGCTGGCGGACTTCCACGCCCGTCATGCGGATGCGGCGCCGGCCATGCTGCAGCGGCTGCGCCAGGCTGTGATCGACAACGACAATGTGTTTGCGGTGCTGATGGATGCGGTGCGCGTGTGCTCGCTCGGGCAGGTCACGCATGCATTGTTTGAGGTAGGAGGCCAGTACCGCCGCAATATGTGATCCGTCCGCCAGGGGCTGTCTCGTGCGAGGCCCCTGCGTTAAACTTGGCGTTTGCGCCAGCCGCGTCGCCTTGCGGGCAGCGAGCGCCAGCGAAGATCAAGACCAAGACCAATCAGGAGTACCGTGTACGATCCCAACAATATCTTCGCCCGCATCCTGCGTGGCGAATTGCCTTGCAACAAGGTGTATGAAGACGCCGACACCATGGCCTTCATGGACATCATGCCGCAGTCGGATGGCCACGTACTGGTGGTGACCAAGGAACCCGCCGCCGAGTTGTTCGACCTTTCCGATGCTGGCGCCGAAGCCGCCATCCGCACCACCAAGCGCGTCGCCCGCGCGGTGCGCGCCGCCTTCTCGCCGGACGGCATCTCGATCGGCCAGTTCAACGGCGCCGCCGCGGGCCAGACCGTGCCGCACGTGCATTTCCACATCGTGCCGCGCTACGCCGAGCGCACCCTGCGCGGCCACGGCAGCGACATGCAGGATCCGGAAATCCTCAGCCAGCACGCCGAGCGCATCATTGCCGCGCTGCGCGAAGCCTGACCAGATACATCGGTGCGCCGTGACCGCAGCGCGCCACGCCAGAATCAAGCAACCAGCAACAAGGAAGACAAGATGGGAATCAGGACAGTGGGCATCGTAGGCGCCGGCACCATGGGCAACGGCATCGCGCAAGCGTGCGCCGTGGTGGGCCTGGACGTAGTGATGGTGGACATCAGCGACGCAGCGGTGAACAAGGGCATCGCCACCGTGGGCAGCAGCCTGGATCGCCTGATCAAGAAAGACAAGATCAGCGAAGCCGACAAGGACGCCGCACTCGCGCGCATCAAGGGCTCCACGTCCTATGACGCGCTCAAGGCCGCCGATATCGTGATCGAAGCCGCTACCGAGAACTTCGACCTCAAGGTCAAGATCCTCAAGCAGATCGACAGCATCGTCGGCGACAACGTGATCGTCGCGTCCAACACCTCATCGATCTCGATCACCAAGCTGGCCGCCGTCACCAGCCGCCCGGGCAATTTCATCGGCATGCACTTCTTCAACCCCGTGCCGATGATGGCCCTGGTGGAGTTGATCCGCGGCCTGCAGACCAGCGATGCCACGCACGCGCTGGTGGAAGAACTGTCGAAGAACCTCGGCAAGTACCCGATCACCGTGAAGAACAATCCGGGTTTCGTGGTCAACCGGATTCTCTGCCCGATGATCAATGAGGCGTTCTGCGTACTGGGCGAAGGCCTGGCGTCGCCGGAAGAAATCGACGAAGGCATGAAGCTGGGTTGCAACCACCCGATCGGCCCGCTGGCGCTGGCTGACATGATCGGCCTGGATACGATGCTGGCGGTGATGGAGGTGCTGTACACCGAATTTGCCGACCCGAAATACCGTCCGGCCATGCTGATGCGCGAAATGGTGGCGGCGGGTTATCTCGGCCGCAAGACCGGCCGCGGTGTGTACGTCTACAGCAAGTGACATTGAAGCAGTAAAAGGCTGAAAGTCCCCCTTCCTCACAGGCGGGGGGAGCCAAGAATGCTGGCAACGGAGCGATCCGTCGCCAGCTTTTTTTCGTTCGCGCAACGCCCCGGCCTGCGGGGTTCTCCAGCCTGTCGCGATCAATGAAAACTGCCTCTTGCAGCTCCTGGCTATTTGCTGTCTGCCTGGGTTTTTTAAATAAGAATCGATATCAATTTATTCTTAATAGCACGATCGTATTAAAAAATATTGTCAAGCTTGTGGTGACGAAAAATCCGACAAATGCTAGGTGAAATCAATCTCGATCAAGGTAAAGCCAGATGAATGGCTTATTCATCCCTGATCGCTAAAGCTTTGTATAGACATATCCGTAAACGCTGAGATGCACTACGCGCCGCCGCAGTCGTGGCACAGCCTGTGCGCCGCGCGTGCTTTGGAAAACCGATGGGGAATCTTTATGCGCAACAACCAACCCGTCTCGCAGCGCGAATACGAACTGCCTGAGAATGCGACGCTGATGTCGACCACTGACACCGAGAGCCGCATTGCCTATGCCAACGCGGCCTTCGTCGATGTCAGTGGATTCACACGCGAGGAAATCCAGGGCCAGCCCCACAATATCGTGCGGCACCCGGATATGCCGGCCGAGGCCTTCGCCGATATGTGGGCCACGCTCAAGAGCGGCGAGCCCTGGACGGCGCTGGTGAAGAACCGGCGCAAGGACGGCGACCATTACTGGGTACGCGCCAATGCCATGCCGCTAGTGCGCAATGGCAAGCCGGTGGGGTACATGTCGGTGCGCACCAAGCCCTCGCGCGAGGAGATTGACGCCGCCGGGCGGCTCTACCAGGACTTTCGCGAGGGTAGTGCGGGCCAACGGCGTTTTCACAAGGGTCTGATCATTCAGGGCGGCTGGAAGCGGTGGGCGTCGGCCTTCAAGACCATGCCGGTGCGCTGGCGCATCCGCGGCGCCCTGGCAACCTTGCTGCCGGCCTCGGTCATTGGTGCCGCGGCGCTTGGCATGAGCGGGATGCCGCTGGCCGGCCTGGGCGGCATCGTCGCCGCCATGTTGCTGTTGGTCTCCGGCTGGCTGGAGGCGCAGATCTCGCGGCCATTGGAGCGGGTCATGGCACAGGCCCTGCGCGTGGCGTCCGGCGAAAGCCAGCAGGTCGAGCATCTGGACCGCGTGGACGAGATCGGCATGACGCTGCGCACGATCAGCCAGCTTGGCCTGATGTTTCGCTGGCTGATCGACGATGTGAGCGAGCAGGTGCTGAACGTGCAAGGCGCAAGCAGCGAGATCGCGCAGGGCAATAGCGACCTGAGCGTGCGTACCGAGCAGGCGGCATCCAACGTACAGGATACGGCGTCGTCGATGACGCAGATGACGGCCACGGTCAAGAGCAATGCCGAGACCGCGGCGCAGGCAAACGAGTTGTCCGGCTCCGCCAGTACCGAGGCGGCCAAGGGCGGCAAGGCGATGTCGCAGGTGGTGGCGACCATGGAGGAAATCAGCAGCAGCTCGAAGCGGATCGGCGACATCATCAGCGTGATCGACGGCATCGCCTTCCAGACCAATATCCTTGCGCTGAATGCCGCGGTGGAAGCCGCGCGGGCCGGGGAACAGGGCAGGGGCTTCGCGGTGGTGGCCGGCGAGGTGCGCGGGCTCGCGCAGCGCAGCGCCAGCGCGGCCAAGGAGATCAAGGCGCTGATCGGCGCCAGCGTGGAAAAGGTCGACTCGGGGGCGCAACTGGTCAACGACGCCGGCCAGACCATGGATAACATCGTGGCCCAGGTCCGGCGCGTCTCCGACCTGATCGCCGAGATCAGCCTGGCTACGTCCGAGCAGAGCGCGGGCATCAGCCAGGTTGGCGATGCCATCGGCGACCTCGACCGCATCACCCAGCAAAACGCGGCGCTGGTGGAGCAGAGCGCGGCCGCCGCACAGAGCCTGAAACAACAGGCCAACCGGCTGGTGGAAGCGGTCAGCGTATTCCGTTGACTGCGCGCCACGCCGCATCGGGCTATGCCGCAAGATAGCTGCGAGGGGCGTGGCGGCCCTACTCGCCGTACTGCCGCAGCCCTTCCAGGTCCAATACCTCGATCACGCCATAGTCGACCTTCACCAGTCCCTGCTGCTCCAGCACCTTCAGCGCCTGGTTGGCCCGCTGCCGCGATATGCCCGCCAGCAGTCCGATTTCTTCCTGCGAAATCTCCAGCGTGGTTCCCAGGCCAGGGTACAGGTGCTCATTGAACAGCGACGACACGGCGCGCGCCACACGCGAATCGATATCGAGCAGCCGCTCGTATTCCACGGCGGCAATGAACTGTCCCAGCCGCTCATTGAACTGCGTCAGCAGGAACCGCGTGAACGGCAAGCTGGTATCCAGCAACCACTGAAAAGTCTCGCGCGGCAGGAACGCAATGCGCGAGCGCCGCAGCGCCATCACGTCATACTTGCGGATTTCGCCCTTGAGCACGGCACCTTCGCCAAACCAGCCTCCCGTAGGCACGCCGGTGAATGTGACCGACTTGCCGGAAGGCGATACGGTAGTGATCTTGACGATCCCTTCCAGCACACCCAGCCAGTGTTCCGCCATATCGCCTTTATGGCAGACATAGTCGCCCTGGCTATATTCGCGCACGCACATGGCGCGGCGGACGATGTCGCGTTGTTCTTCGCTGAGGTCGGCTGCCCACACGCAGCGGTCGACGAAATCGTTGAGCATGGCCTGGGAACCTTCCCGTAGGGATTAACCCGGAATTGTCATCGGCGTGACAACCGGGGGAAATGGCATGGACTATCTTACGATCACCACGAACCGCGAATGCGCGCCAGGACAGGCGCGGCGGGCTTGTTGCGTCGCGGCACAAACACCGCCGGGCAAAACAGGCCAAGTATAACCAGCGGCAGCAGGCTTGGCACCGGTGGCGGACCCCCGCGCCGGAGGGACAGGAGATATCCATGCAGGAACCGTCGGCGACGACCTTCCCGCGCTTGTTGCTTGCGCATGCGCAGCAGCGGCCGGAAAGCCCGGCTTACCGTGAGAAGGATCTCGGGATCTGGCAAACCTATAGCTGGGCGCAGACCGCGCAGGAGGTGCGCGCGCTAGCGTGCGGCCTGGCTGCGCTGGGCTTTGCCCGCGGCATGAACCTGGCGGTGGTCGGCGACAACCGGCCGCGCCTGTACTGGGCCATGAGCGCGGCGCAGTCCATGGGCGGCGTGCCGGTGCCGCTTTACCAGGATGCCATTGCCGGCGAGATGATCTATGTGCTGAACGATGCCGAGATCGACTTCGCCATCGTGGAGGACCAGGAGCAGGTGGACAAGCTGCTGGAGGTGGAGGAGCAGCTTGCCGCGCAGGGCCGCAAGGTGCGCCACATCATCTATGAAGACCCACGCGGGCTGTGCGACTACGATCATCCGGCGTTGATGTCTTACCAGCGCCTGCAGGAGATCGGCCGCGAGTTCGATCGCGCCAATCCCGGCTACTTCGATGCGGCCGTTGCCGCGGGCGAGCCTGACGATACCGCCATCATCCTCTACACCTCCGGCACCACCGGCAAGCCCAAGGGTGTGTGCCACTCGCATCGCGGCCTGATCGGCGCGGCGCGCAACGGCTGCGCGTTCGATGGCCTGACCGCGAAGGACGATGTGCTGTCCTACCTGCCGATGGCATGGGTGGGCGACAACCTGTTCTCGTACGCGCAGGCCATGGTGGCGGGCTTTACCGTGAACTGCCCGGAGTCGCGCGAGACGGTGATGACCGACCTGCGCGAGATCGGTCCCACCTATTACTTCGCGCCACCGCGCATCTATGAAAACCTGCTCACGCAGGTGATGATCCGCATGGAAGATGCGGGCTGGATCAAGCGCAAGCTCTTTCACTGGGCCATGGGCGTGGCGCGCCGCTGCGGCACCGACATCCTCGATGGCAATCCGGTGCCGCTGGCCGACCGCCTGCGCTACGCGGCCGGCGAGGCGCTGATCTTCGGGCCGCTGCGCAATGTGCTCGGCATGAGCCGCATCCGCGTGGGCTACACGGCGGGCGAGGCGATTGGCCCGGACCTGTTCCGCTTCTATCGCTCCATCGGTGTCAACCTCAAGCAGTTCTACGGCCAGACCGAAACCTGCGCCTATGTCTGCCTGCAGCCGGACGGCAAGGTCAAGTTCGATTCGGTCGGGCCCGCCGCGCCGGGCATGGAGATCCGCATTGCCGAGAACGGCGAAGTGCTGGTGCGTGGCGTGGGCTTGTTGAAGGCCTACTACAAGCGCGAGGATGCCACCCGCGAGGCGATCAACGACCAAGGCTATTTCATGACCGGCGATGCTGGCGTGATCGACGCCGATGGCCACCTCAAGATCATCGATCGCGCGAAGGACGTGGGCAAGCTGTCCGACGGCGCCATGTTCGCGCCCAAGTACATCGAGAACAAGCTCAAGTTCTTTCCCTATATCAAGGAAGCGGTGGCGTTCGGCACCGGCCGCGACAGCGTCTGCGCGTTCATCAACATCGATTTCGATGCCGTGGGCAACTGGGCCGAGCGGCGCCACCTGGCCTATGCGGGCTACATCGACCTGGCGGCGCAGCCAGAGGTGATCGCCATGATCGGCGAGTGCGTCGAGCAGGTGAATGCCGACCTTGCCGCCGATGCCATGCTGGCTGGCTCGCAGGTTTCGCGCTTCCTGATCCTGCACAAGGAACTCGATCCGGACGACGATGAGCTCACCCGCACGCGCAAGGTGCGTCGTGGCTATATCGCCGAGAAATACGCGTCGCTGATCGAAGCGCTGTACGCCGGCAAGCCGGAGCAGTTCATCGAGACGCGCGTGAAGTTCGAGGACGGGCGTGAAGGCAGCGTCTCGGCCACGTTGAAGCTGGTCGATGTAAAGCGCTTCCCCCCGGCCACCGCCGGTGCGAAGCGCGCAGCATGAGCAGGGGCGAGAGGATGACGCAAATGGCATGGCAAGGCGTGGGGCGCGGCGGCGATGGCCAGCCGGCGTGGAGCGGCGCGTCCGCGGGGGCAGGGGCAACAGCAACGGCACAAGCGCTCGGCGGGGTTCAGATGGAGCATGCGCAGGTGCGCAAGGCCGGCGACGTGATACTCGACCTGCAGAATATTTCGTTGGCCTTCGGCGGCGTGAAGGCGTTGACCGATATCTCGTTTGACGTGCGCGAGCATGAGATCCGCGCCATCATCGGCCCCAACGGCGCGGGCAAGAGCTCGATGCTCAACGTGATCAACGGGGTCTACCACCCGCAGCAAGGGCGCATCGTGTTTCGTGGCGAGGAACGGCGCAAGATGCATCCCACCGCCGCGGCGCGCCAGGGCATCGCGCGCACTTTCCAGAATATCGCGCTGTTCAAGGGCATGACCGTGCTCGACAACATCATGACCGGGCGCAACACCAGGTTCCGCAGCGGCCTGCTGGCCAATGCGCTGTGGTGGGGCCCGGCGCGCAACGAGGAAATGCAGCACCGGCGCAAGGTCGAGGAGGTGATCGATTTCCTCGAGATCCAGGCGATCCGCAAGACGCCGGTGGGGCGCCTGCCCTACGGCTTGCAAAAGCGCGTGGAGCTGGCACGTGCGCTGGCGGCTGAGCCTTCGATGCTGCTGCTCGACGAGCCGATGGCCGGCATGAACGTGGAAGAGAAGCAGGACATGTGCCGCTTCATCCTGGACGTGAACCACCAGTTCGGTACCACCATCGTGCTGATCGAGCACGACATGGGCGTGGTGATGGACATCTCCGACCGTGTGGTGGTGCTGGACTACGGCAAGAAGATCGGCGACGGCACGCCGGAAGCGGTGAAGGCCAACCCGGATGTGATTCGCGCCTATCTGGGCGCTGGTCACTGATGCAGTTGCAAGACAAGGACAACCATGACGTTCTTCTTTGAAATCCTGATCGGCGGCTTATTGTCGGGGTTGATGTACTCGCTGGTGGCGCTCGGGTTCGTGCTGATCTACAAGGCATCGGGCGTGTTCAACTTCGCGCAGGGCGCGATGGTGTACTTTGCCGCGCTGGCGGTGGTGGGGCTGATGGACAAGGGCCTGCCAATGTGGGCGGCCGTGATCGGCGCGTTTGGCGTGATGGTGGTGGTCGGCATCAGCACCGAACGGCTGGTGCTGCGCAAGCTGGTGAACCAGCCACCCATCACGCTGTTCATGGCCACCATCGGGCTGTCCTTCTTTCTCGAGGGGTTGGGGCCGCTGTTGTTCGGCAATGAAGTGCGCCCGATCAACCTCGGCATCGTCGACGAGCCCATCGAAGCCATCCTGACGCGCTTCAATATCGTGGTATCCAAGTTCGACCTGGCGGCGGCGGGTATCGCCGCCGTCCTGGTGGGCACGCTGGCGCTGTTCTTCCAGTACACCAAGGTGGGCCGTGCATTGCGCGCGGTGGCGGACGATCACCAGGCCGCGCTGTCGCTGGGGATTCCGCTGCAGCATATCTGGGCCATTGTCTGGGGCGTGGCGGGCTTCGTGGCGCTGGTGGCGGGCATGCTGTGGGGCTCGCGCAATGGCGTGCAGTTTGCGCTGACGCTGACCGCGTTGAAGGCGTTGCCGGTGCTGATCCTGGGCGGTTTTACCTCGGTGCCCGGCGCCATCGTTGGCGGGCTGATCATCGGGGCTTCGGAGAAGCTGGCCGAGATCTATATCCCGCCCGTGTTCCAGTCCGCGTTCGGCGGCAACTTCGGTGGCATCGAAGGCTGGTTCCCCTATGTGTTTGCGCTGTTGTTCCTGCTGGTGCGGCCCGAGGGGCTGTTCGGTGAGAAACACATCGATCGTGTCTGACCGGCCCGCGCCTCAGGAGAGAAAACATGTTCTACCGTGAATCCGGCCAGTTCAAGACCACCTACGTTGCCGATAGCCAGATCTTCCCCATCCGCCAGGACCGCATCGGCTTTGCGGTGCTGATGGCGGTGGCCTTCGTGGCGATCCCGCTGCTGGGTTCGGAGTACTGGTTCTCGGCCATCCTGATCCCGTTCCTGATCTTCGCGCTGGCCGCGCTCGGGCTCAATATCCTCACGGGCTACGCGGGGCAGCTCTCGCTTGGCACCGCGGCCTTCATGGCGGTGGGCGCTTACGCGGCCTACAACTTCCAGCTGCGCATCGAGGGCCTGCCGGTGCTGCTGACCTTTATCCTCGCCGGCTTATCGGCGGCGATGGTAGGCGTGGCGTTCGGCTTGCCGTCGCTGCGCATCAAGGGCTTCTACCTTGCGGTGGCGACGCTGGCAGCGCAGTTCTTCGTGGTGTGGGCGCTGACCAAGTTTCCCTGGTTCTCCAACAACAGCTCATCGGGCGTGATCACCGCGCAGCAGTTGAGCCTGTTCGGCATCGCCATCGATACACCGGTGAAGAAGTACCTCTTCGTGCTGATGCTGGTGACGGTGCTGGCCATCGTGGCCAAGAACCTGGTGCGCTCCTCCACCGGGCGCGCCTGGATGTCGGTGCGCGACATGGACGTGGCGGCGGAGGTGATCGGCATTGCGCTGATGCGCACCAAGCTGCTGGCCTTTGCCGTCAGCTCGTTCTACTGCGGCGTGGCGGGCGCGCTCTATGCGTTCTGCTACCTGGGCTCGGTCGAGCCGGACGGTTTCTCGCTCGACCTTTCCTTCCGCGTGCTGTTCATGATCATCATCGGCGGCGTGGGCAGCATCCTTGGCTCGTTCCTGGGCGCGGCCTTCATCCTGCTGCTGCCGATCTTCCTGGACATCGCGCTGCCGCCGCTGGCCGCGCTGCTGCACCTGCCCTTTACCAACGCCGCCGTGTCGCATATCCAGTTGATGGTGTTCGGCGGGCTGATCATCTTCTTCCTGGTGGTGGAGCCGCATGGCCTGGCACGGCTGTGGCAGATCGCGAAGGAGAAGCTGCGGCTCTGGCCATTCCCCCATTGAGTCTCATCGCATTGACGTTTTTTGGTTCGGAACAAGACAAACGGGTATTCCATAACAAACACACCTGCCAAGGTGAAGGAGACTGTCATGACCATCCTGATTCGCAATCTGCAGCGCATAGCCCTGGCGGTGGGGGCGTCGGCTGCGCTGCTGGCGCCGCTGGCGGTGCAGGCACAAAGCGGCGAGCAGTTCGTCGCGCTGCCCAGCTATCGCGTCGGCCCCTATGGCGCCAACGGACAGTCCTTTTATGGCGGCTTCGTCGACTACCTGAACTACGTCAACCTCAAGGACGGGGGCGTGAACGGCGTCAAGCTGTCGTGGGAAGAGTGCGAGACGGAGTACAACAACGCCAAGGGCGTGGAGTGCTATGAGCGGCTCAAGGGCAAGAGCCCCGTCAGCAAGGGCACCGCGTACCACACCATGTCGACCGGCATCTCCTACGCGCTGGTGGACAAGACCGCGGCCGACAAGGTGCCGCTGGTGATGATGGGCTATGGCCGCACCGATGCGGTCGACGGTTCGGTCTTCCCCTACGCCTTCCCGCTGGTCACCACCTACCAGATGCAAGTCTCGGCCATCGTCAAGTTCCTGGCGGGCAAGAACGGCGGCTCGCTGGCCGGCAAGAAGATCGTCTACCTGTATCACGACTCCGCCTATGGCAAGGAGCCGATCGTGGCGCTGGAAGCCGAAGCCAAGCTCGGCAAGTTCAACCTGGTCGAGATCCCGGTGGCGCACCCCGGCAACGAGCAGGGCGCGCAGTGGCTGAAGATCCGCCAGGAGAATCCTGACTACGTGATCTTCTGGGGCTGGGGCGTGATGAACCAGACCGCGCTCAAGGCGGCGCAAAAGGTGGGCTTCGCACGCGACAAGATGATTGGCTCGTGGTGGGCAGGTTCGGAAGAAGACACCGTGCCCGCCGGCGATGCCGCCAAGGGCTATATGAGCGCAACCTGGAACGTGGCGGGCAAGGGCGTGCCGCTGATCGCCGATATCGACAAGGTGGTCTACGGCGCCGGCAAGGGCAATATGCAGGACCGCAACAAGGTTGGCTCGGTGCTCTACAACCGTGGCGTATCCGCGGCCGTGGTGACAGTGGAAGCGATCCGCGTGGCGCAGGCCAAGTATGGCAAGGGCAAGGTCATGAGCGGCGAAGACATGCGCTGGGCATTCGAGAACCTGAACGTGAACAATGCGCGCCTGCAGCAGCTGGGCGCCACGGGCTTGCTGCCGGAGATCAAGACCAGCTGCGACAACCACGAAGGCTCGGGCAAGGTGAAGATCCAGCAGTGGGATGGCACCAAGTGGGTGGTGGTGTCGGACTGGATCGAAGGCAACAAGAACCTGATCCATCCGCTGTTCAAGGCGAGTGCCGCGCAGTTCGCGAAAGAGAAGGGCATCTCGCCTGCGTGCATGAAGTCTTGATCCGGGCGCTGCAAGGCGTTTGTTGATTGTTGTCGACTCCGCTCGCCCGCATGCGGGCGAGCGGAGATGAAGCCAGCCAGGAACCACCAACCGAGCCGCACCATGAGCCTGTTGTCCGTCAACAATATCGAAGTCATCTACGACCACGTCATCCTGGTGCTCAAGGGCGTTTCCCTCGACGTGCCCGAGGGGCGGATCGTGGCGCTGCTGGGCGCAAACGGCGCGGGCAAGACCACCACGCTCAAGGCCATCTCCAACCTGCTGCATGCCGAGCGCGGCGATGTCACCAAGGGCTCGATCGAGTACCGCGGCAACCGGGTCGACCGGCTTACGCCCAACGAGCTGGTCAAGCGCGGGGTGATCCAGGTGATGGAGGGGCGGCATTGCTTCGCGCACCTGACGCTGGAGGAAAACCTGCTGACCGGCGCCTATACGCGCGGCTTGTCGCGCAGCGAAACACGCGATGCGCTGGAGCGCATCTACGATTACTTCCCACGCCTGAAGACGCGCCGCAAGTCGCAGGCGGGCTACACCTCGGGCGGCGAGCAGCAGATGTGCGCGATCGGCCGGGCCATGATGGCCAAGCCCAGCATGATCCTGCTCGATGAGCCATCGATGGGGCTGGCGCCACAGATCGTGGAGGAGATCTTCGAGATCGTGCGCGACCTGAACCAGCGCGAGAGGGTCAGCTTCCTGCTGGCCGAGCAGAACACCATGGTGGCGCTGCGCTATGCGGACTACGGCTACATCCTGGAGAACGGCCGCGTGGTGATGGATGGCGCGGCCGAGGCGCTGCGCACGAATGAGGATGTGAAGGAGTTCTACCTGGGCGTCGCCGCGAATGATGGAGAGGGCGGCGGGAGAAGCTCCTTCCGTGACGTAAAGAGCTATCGCCGGCGCAAGCGCTGGCTCGCCTGAGCAGCGCGAACAAGCCTGCTGCGCGACCCGTGCGCGCCAGCGCTCCGCCAATCCGCCACGGGCCGCTCGCCACGGCTTGTTCGCCCTTCTCGATGCGCATCCGGCTTTAAACAGTACGGTTCATCACGCGACTACCTACGCGAACTACGCACCATGCCTGAATACTTCGATTCGCTTGAAACGCGCGCCCCGGCCGTCCGCACGCTGGCCTTGCTGGACGCATTGTCGCGCCAGGTTGCACATGCCAAGGCGCATGCGCCTTATTTTGCGGAGGTGCTGCGCGACGTGGATCCGCGCGCGCTGGACTCGCGCGCCGCGCTGGCGGCGCTGCCAGTGACGCGCAAGTCCGAGCTGACGGCTCGGCAGAGGATCATGCCGCCGCTGGGCGGGCTGAATGCGACGCCGCTCGGCGGCCTGCGCCACATCTTCCAGTCGCCCGGCCCGATCCACGAACCCGACGGGCATGGCGCCGACTGGTGGCGGATCGCGCGTGCCATGTTCGCGGCGGGCTTCCGCTCGGGCGATCTCGTCTACAACACCTTCTCCTACCACTTCACGCCGGCCGGCATGATGATGGAAACCGGCGCCCATCGGCTGGGGTGCTGTGTGTTCCCGGCGGGCGTGGGACAGACCGAATCGCAGGTGCAGGCGATGGCGAGCCTGCAGCCGGCGGCCTACGCGGGCACGCCATCCTTTCTCAAGCTGCTGCTGGAGAAGGGCGACGAGCTCGGCTTGCCCTGCCAGGGCCTGACGAAGGCGCTGGTGTCTGGCGAGGCATTGCCGCCATCGCTGCGCGCCTGGTTCACCGAGCGCGGCATCCGCGTGCAGCAGATGTACGGCAGCGCCGACGTGGGCCTGATCGCCTACGAGACCCAGGGCGGCGACGGCTGGGTGCTGGACGAGAACGTGCTGGTGGAGATCGTCGAGCCGGGCGGCACGCAGCCCATGCCTGACGGCGAGACCGGCGAGGTGGTGGTCACGGTGCTGGGCAATGGCGACTATCCGCTGATTCGCTTCGGCACGGGGGACCTGTCGGCGTTCGTGGCCGGTTCGAACGAGCGCGCCAGCCCGTGCGGGCGCACCAACCAGCGGCTCAAGGGCTGGCTGGGACGCGCCGACCAGACCACCAAGGTCAAGGGCATGTTCGTGCATCCCGGACAGGTGGGCGAGGTGGTGCGGCGCCATCCCGAGGTGCGTGCCGCGCGCCTGGTGGTGACGGGCAGCGTGGGTGCCGACGTGATGACGCTGCATTGCGACGCCGCGCGCGACGATGCGGCACTGGCGCAGGCCATTGGCGAATCGCTGCGCGAGGTGATGCGCCTGCGCGGCGAGGTGCGCTTCGTGGCAGCGGGCTCGCTGCCGCAGGATGGCAAGGTGATCGAGGACGCGCGGCGTTACGACTGAGCGCGGTTGCGGCCCGGGGACGGTGCCGCATGGCCGCCGGTGGGGCGCGTCGGCAGCCACAGCAGCCACGCGCTGACGGCCGCGGCGATGGTGACCAGCGTCAGCGAAGCCAGCGCTCGCTCGCGCATCAGCCATGCGGTGGTGCCCATCGACAGCCACATCATGCTGATGGCCAACTGCTTGGCGCGCAAGGGAATGCTGCGGTGGGCCTGCCAGTCACGCACCAGCGGGCCGAAGCGCGGATGCGCAAGCAGCCGCGCATGGAAACGCTCCGAGCCACGCGCGAAACACGCGGCGGCCAGCAAGACGAAGGGCGTGGTCGGCAGCACTGGCAGGAAGATGCCGACGATGCCCAGCAGCAGGCTGAGCACGCCAAGCGCCACCCACAGCCCGCGCAGCGCGCGTTGCCTGCGGCTGCGCACGGCGGGTGGGGCGGCTGGCAACGCGCTCAGACCGCGAGCCCCAGGCGGGCGCGCGCGTCGTTGTACTCGGCCTTCATGCGCGCCACGATTTCGCCAGCGGTGGGGATGTCGTGGATCTGGCCCACGCCCTGGCCGGCGCCCCAGACGTCCTTCCATGCCTTGGCCTTGGAGGCGCCGCTGGAAAAATCCATCTTGGTCTTGTCCGCCTGCGGCAGGTTGGCGGGATCCAGCCCCGAGGCCTCGATGCTCTCGCGGATGTAGTTGCCGTGCACGCCGGTAAACAGGTTGGTGTAGATGATGTCGGCCGCGGCGGAAGTGGTGATCGACTGCTTGTAGGACTCGCTGGCATGGGCTTCCTGCGAGGCAATGAAGCGGGTGCCGACGTAAGCGAAGTCCGCGCCCATGGCCTGCGCGGCCAGCACGGATTCGCCGGTAGCAATCGAGCCCGACAGTGCGATCACGCCGTCGAAGATCTTGCGCACTTCGCCCACCAGCGCGAACGGCGACAGCGTGCCGGCATGGCCGCCGGCGCCAGCCGCCACCAGGATCAGCCCGTCCACGCCGGCCTCGATAGCCTTCTCGGCGTGGCGGATGCTGATCACATCGTGCAGCACGATGCCGCCATAGCTGTGCACGGCGTCGATCATCTCCTTGGGCGGCGCGCGCAGCGAGGTGATGAAGATGGGCACCTTGTGGTCCACGCACACCTTGATGTCGTGCTCCAGGCGCACATTGGAGGTGTGCACGATCTGGTTGACGGCGATCGGCCCGACCGGCTTGCCCGGGTTGGCGGCGCGGAAGGCGGCGAGATCGTCTTCCATCTGGGTGAGCCAGTCGCCCAGCATCTCGGCAGGGCGCGCGTTCAGCGCGGGGAAGGAGCCGACGATGCCGGCCTTGCACTGCGCCAGCACCAGCTCGGGGTAGCTGACGATGAACATCGGCGAGGAAATCACGGGCAGCGCCAGGTTTTGCAGGACCTGGGGCAATTGTTTGGCGGCGGGCATGGCGTCTCCTGGACCACGAACGGGCGCCGGTGGCGCCCTGGATATGAACGATCGTTCGATTATAGGGAGTTTCGGCTGGCGGGCGTTAGACGGGCGTTAGAAGGGGCTGTCTACCGGGGGCCATCCACCGAGGCAAGCTGCGGGGACAGTCCTTGGGCCGAGTCTGCGCCGGAACCCGCACCGGCAGCAAGTAACATGGCGGCATGCATTTCGTGGCCGGCGCTGTCACAAAACGGCTGGCCGCCGCGTCTTGTATCCATATCAACCACCGGACCATTATTGCCCCGATCATGCGTTCCAGCGCCTTGCCCGCCGACCCTGAGGTGTTCGCCACATTGCGTCCGCGCCTGTTTTCCATCGCTTACCGCATGCTCGGCACCCGGGCGGACGCCGAGGACGTGCTCCAGGATGCCTGGCTGCGCTGGGACCGAGCGGACCACGCCGCGCTGGCGTCGGCCGAGGCCTGGCTGGTCACGGTGGTCACGCGGCTGGCCATCGACCGCCTGCGCGCGGCCAAGGCCGAGCGCGAGGCCTATGTAGGGTGGTGGCTGCCCGAGCCGCTGGTGGAACTGGACGAGCGCACACCGGAGGCCGCGGCCGAGATGGCGAGTGAGCTGTCGGTGGCCTTCCTGTGGGTGCTGGAGCGCTTGTCCGCCGACGAACGCGCGGCCTTCCTGCTGCGGCAGGTGTTCGATCACGACTATGCCGAGATCGCGGCGCTGCTCGGCAAGAGCGAGGCTGCCTGCCGGCAGATGGTGCACCGGGCCTCAGAGCGCGTGCAGCAACAGCGCCCGCGCTTCGACGTGCCCAAAGACACCCATCGGCGCTTGCTGGAAACCTTCATGCAGGCCGCGCGCAGCGGCGAGATGGACGCCATCAAGGCGGTGCTTGCCGATGACGTGCAGATCATCGGCGATGGCGGCGGCAAGGTGACTTCGTTCGTCAAGGTGGTGCATGGCGCGGACAACATTGCCCGGCTGTACCGGCATATGGCTCAGCGTCATGGCGACGCGCAGGTCTACCGCTTCGCCTGGATCAACGGCGAGCCGGGATTGCTGCGCTATGTGGACGGGCAGCTTGAGTCCGCGCAGGCTTTCCTGATCGACGGCGAGCGCATTGCCGCGATCTACTCGGTGCGCAATCCGGACAAGCTGGCGGGCGTTCCTCCACTTTCTTGAGGTGCGCTGTCACAAATGCCTGGGCCCCCGCGTCTTGACTGCATGGGGGCCGCAAGGGGCGGCCTTCGCAACGCAAGCGGTCCCACGAGATCTCGCCGGATTTCACCGGATCTCACGAGCCCGCGCCAAAAGGCCAAGCCATGACCCACACCATCCGTCTCCCGTACTTCCAGCGCGCTCCCAAATCCTTCAAGGCACTGCTTGACCTGTCCGCCATCATCCAGAATGGCTTGCTCGGCAAGCGCCTTGTCGACCTGGTATTCCTGCGCGTGTCGCAAATCAACGGCTGCGGCTTCTGCATCGACATGCACTGGCGCGACCTGATCCGCCAGGAGGTGGATCCGCGCCATCTCAACGCCGTTGCCGGCTGGCGCGAAGCGCCGTTCTTCAGCGAGCGCGAGCGCGCGGCATTGCGCTGGGCGGAGATCGTCACCGCCACGCCGCACAGCGACGCGAGCGACGAGGAGTTTGCCGCTTTGCGCGCGCACTTTTCCGATGAAGAGATCGCCGAGCTTGGCTTTGCCATTGTCACGATCAACGCGTGGAATCTGCTCAATGTGAGCTTTCGCAACCCGATCCCGGAAAAGGCATGACGCGCAAAAAGGCATAGCGCCAGCCCGCAGCTCGCGCGTGTCGTCCTTGCCTTCACCGCGTACGCTGTAGCCCTCCCCGGGCGGAACGGCGAACAAAAAAAACCCCGCTACGCCGCGGGGCAACTACCACGAAGACTGATAGGAAGAGGCGGGAGGGCACCTGCCAATGCCGCATCCGCACAGCGGACTATAGGCGGCGTTTATGACGGACTGAAGGCGCTCGCGTGAAGACGGGATGACGGCCGCAAGCGCGGCGTGCCCATGAAAAAACGGCGCCCCGGGGCGCCGTCTCTTCCTGGCCTGTCGCTTCGGGTTCAGACCCGTTTCAGATCTTTTCCAGCAACAGGCCCTTGAGGTACTCGCCTTCGGGGAAGGCTGCCAGCATCGGGTGATCGGTGCCGGCCGAGAGGCGTCGCAGGATGCGCGCATCGGCGCGGGCATCGGTCGCCGCGCCCGCCACGATCTTCTGGAACAGCTCCATGCTGATCGCGCCGGAACATGAGTAGGTGAACAGCAGGCCACCCGGGCGCAGCAACTGCAGGCCGACCAGGTTGATCTCCTTGTAGGCGCGCGCGGCGCGGTCGATGTGCTGGGCCGACGGCGCGAACTTGGGCGGGTCCAGCACGATCAGGTCGAACTGGCGGCCGTCGGCGCGGAACTGGCGCAGCGACTTGAACACATCGGCGTCGAGCCAGGCCGCACGCTCGGGGTCGAAGCCGTTGAGGGCGACGTTGCCCGCGGCGGTCTTGAGCGCCTCGCCGGAGGAGTCGATCGAGGTCACCGACGTGGCGCCGCCGCGCAGCGCCGCCAGCGAGAAGCCGCCGGTGTAGCAGAAGCAGTTGAGCACTTCGCGGCCATTGGCCAGATCGCCTACCAGCTTGCGGTTGTCGCGCTGGTCGACATAGAAGCCGGTCTTGTGGCCGCTCTTCACGTCCACGTAATAGCGCACGCCGTGCTCGGTCACGCTGAGTTCGGGGTCAGGCTCGGCGCCGGCCAGCACGCCGGTCACCAGCGGCAAGCCTTCGCGCTCGCGCACGGCGGCGTCGGAGCGCTCGTACACGTTCGGGCAGCCGGTTTCCTTGACCAGCGCCTGCACCAGCGCGTCCTTCCAGGCTTCGACCCCGGCCGCGTTGAACTGGCACACCAGCTGGCCGTTGGCGCCGCTACCGTAGTAGTCGACGATCAGGCCCGGCAGGCGGTCGGATTCACCGAAGATCAGGCGCACGGCGTCGCTGTCTTTCACCCACTGCTTGCGATGCGCAAGGGCGGCGGACACGCGCCGCTTGAACATGGCGTGATCGACCGGCTCGTTCTCGTCGAAGCTCCACACCCGCACGCGAATCTGGGAAGAGGGGCTGTACGCCCCGCGCGCCAGGAAGCGGCCGTCGGCGGCGCGCACGATCACGGTACTGCCGGGCTCGCAGCGGCCTTCGACGGTATCCACGCCGGTGGCGTAGACCCAGGGGTGGCGGCGCAGCAAGGATTTTTCCTTGCCGGGCTTGAGGGTGATGGTGTTCATGATTTGTTGTATTAGGCGCCAGACGAAGCCGAGCGAACAGGCCAGCCCGGTCCGAAGTGCCTGATTGTTGTTACTCCCTCTCCCCTCGGGGGGAGAGGGGCGGGGAGAGGGGTGGCTTAGCTAGGAGCCACAACAAGCGGAGCCAGTGTTTTTGTCCAGCACGGTAGCCATGGATACGCTCGCCCTCTTCCGCCACGCGGGAGAGGGGAGCCACGCAGTGCATGGCGGGAGGATGACGGCAAGCTCGCCGGCCCCCTACACCGCTTAACCGGCTACAGCACCACCTTCACCATCGGGTGCGACGTCAGCGCGCGGTACAGCTCGTCGAGCTGTTCGCGGCTGGTGACCCAGACCGTGACGGTCAGGCCGAGGTAGTTGCCCTTGGCTGAAGGGCGCATCTCCATCTTGCCGGCGTGGAAGTCGGGATCGAAGCCTTGCACCAGCGTCACGATGGCTTCGGCAAAGCCATCCTGCATGCTGCCCATCACCTTGATGGGGAAATGGCTGGGGTACTCGATCAGCGACTCGGCCGGCGGGATGTCGCCCGGCTTGCCCTGGTCGGAATTGTCGGCGCTCATTTCAATGCCCTCCTTACTTGCGCTTGAACCACAAGCGGATGGTATCCCACAGGCGGCCGAAGAAGCCGGCCTCGGGCACGTCTTCCAGCGCTACCACCGGGAACTCGGCTACCTTGGTGGCGCCGTCCATCAGCTTGACCGTGCCGACCTGCTGGCCGGCGGTGAGCGGCGCCACCAGCAGTTCCTGGCGCTCCAGCACCGGCTTGATGCGCCCGCCCGTGCCCTTGGGCACGGTGATGTAGGTCTCGTCCTTGACGCCGATCTTGACGGTGGGTGCCTTGCCCTTGTAGATGTCCGGCGTGGCCAGCACCTGGCCGCGGTCGTACAGGCGCAGCGTGTCGAAGAACTGGAAGCCGTAGTTCAGGATCTTCAGGCTTTCCTGCGTGCGGACCGCTTCGGTGGTGGTGCCGATCACGATCGAGACCAGCCGGCGCGAGCCGTTAGGCACATTGGCCAGCGGACGCTTGGCCGAGGAGATCAGGCAATAGCCGGCCGACTTGGTGTGGCCGGTCTTGAGGCCGTCCACGGTGGGGTCGATGTAGAGCAGGCGGTTGCGGTTGGGCTGGCGGATCTTGTTGTAGGTGAATTCCTTCTGCGAGTACATGCTGTAGTACTCGGGGAAGTCCTTGATGATCCGCGTGGTCAGCGTGGCCAGGTCCATGGCCGTGGTGTAGTGGTTCGGGTCGGGGATGCCGTCGGTGTTGCTGAAGTGGGTGTTCTTCATGCCCATGCGCTGGGCCTCGCGATTCATCATCGCCACGAAGCCCTCTTCCGAGCCGCCCACGGCTTCGGCCAGCGCCAGCGCCGCGTCATTGCCCGATTGCACGATCAGGCCCAGCAGCAGGTCCTGCACGCTGACCGGCTTGTTGGCTTCCAGGAACATGCGGGATTCGTCGCTCTTGACCTTCTGCACGATCGTGGTCGGCACCACGGTCTGGTCCAGCGTGAGGCGCTTTTCCTTGAGTGCCGAGAAAGCCAGGTAGGCGGTCATCAGCTTGGTCAGCGAAGCCGGCTCGATGCGCACATCGGCGTTCTGCGAAGCCAGGGCCTGGCCGCTGGTGACGTCAAACAGCATCCAGGACTTGGCCGCCACCTGCGGCATCGGCACGCCCTGGGCGCGCACGGGAGCCGGGGCAAGCACGACGGCGGCGCCGACGATGGCTGCTGTGACCAGGGCGGATGTGTTGGCGGACGCGAAAAGCGGCGTGGCTCTATTCAACATGTTTCAGTTTCCGGCAAAAAAAAGGGGCGGGGAGTGCATCCGGTGACATGGCGGGGCGGCGCGCCGCCCCCGTCACTGGTCCCACGCATTGACGACGAGCTGCTTGATCAGGTGCAGCTTGCGATGAAAGAAGTGGTCGGCGCCGGGGATCACGATCACCGGCAGTTCCTGCGGACGGGCCCAGTCGAACACGCTCGCCAGCGGCACGGTATCGTCCTGCTCGCCGTGGATGACGATGGTGTCGGCCGGCACGTGGGCGACTTCCCAGCGGCTGGCGGCGGTGCCCACCATGGCCAGGCGCTGCACCGGCGTGCCTGCCTCGGCCAGGCGCCTGGCGACGTGGCTGGCCACGAAGCTGCCAAACGAGAAGCCGGCCAGCGCCAGCGGCAGCGTGGCGGCATCCGGCGACCACGCGGACTGGGTGCGCATCCAGTCGATGACAGCCAGCAGGTCGTCCTGCTCGCCCACGCCGTTGTCGTGGCTGCCGGCGGTGCCGCCGACGCCGCGGAAGTTCGGGCGCACGGTGGCGTAGCCAAGCTGCACGAAACTGCGTGCCAGCGTCTGCGCTACCTTGTTGTCCTTGGTGCCGCCGAACAGCGGATGCGGGTGGGCCACCAGCGCGAGCCCGCGCGGGGCGCCGGCCTGGGGCAGGTCGACTGAAACGTCGATGGCGCCGACGGGGCCGGCGACGGTAAGTACCTGGGTATGCGCGTTCATGGAAACAGGAAGCAGGGTGGCTGGCTCTGGCGCCGTGGCGCCCGGGTTTCAGTGATTCAGCGTTTCAGCGTCTCGGCCGAGGCCGGGGCTGAGGTCAATCAGTGATCGACCATCAGGCGTTCGACCGGCTTGCCGCCCACCAGATGGCTCTCGATGATCTCGTCGATGTCCTGCTCGTCGACGAAGGTGTACCAGACGGCCTCGGGATAGACCACCAGCACCGGCCCGAGTTCACAGCGGTTCAGGCAGCCAGCCTTGTTGATGCGCACGCGGCCTTCGCCGCCGGAGATGCCAAGCGCCTTGCAGCGCTTCTTGGCGTATTCCTGCATGGCCTGGGCGTTATGCGCGCCGCAGCAGGCGCCGCCGTCCTCGCGCTGGTTGAGGCAGAAGAAAACGTGGTGCTGGTAGTGGCTGCGCATGCGTGGTGGGCGTATCGGCGGCGGCAACACAGCAGGCAAAGAGTGCCCGGGGCGCGCGCCGGCCGCCAGGAATGGGTGGAAGGGCTGAATTATACGGCGTCATGGGGGGCGGTTCGACGCTTTGGGGACCCACTTCGATGCCGCGCGTGTGCCGCGCGTACTGCGCCGCGGCCACGGGTGGCGTCGCGCGCACCCGCACCGGCCGGATCGTCCGGATCTCCGGACGGCCGGATTCCGGAATTCCGGAAAATCGGAGTGAGGCGTCGTCCGCTTTGCCAGCTTCCTTTTGAAATCAGTCACTTGGCGACACCGGCCGGCCTGGCACGGCGGTTGCGATGCTTAAGGCAGACGCGCTCCATTTGCAGGGCGCGCGAACCTGCCGCTGTGCGGCGGCGGGCACGGTCAAATACCGAGGACGACATCATGAGGAAACCCTTTTACAAGATCCTGTACGTGCAGGTGCTGTTCGCCATCGCGGTGGGCATCGTGCTCGGGCATTTCTGGCCCGCTACGGGCGTAGCCATGAAGCCGCTGGGGGATGGCTTCATCAAGCTGATCAAGATGATCATCGGTCCGATCATCTTCTGTACCGTGGTGTCCGGTATCGCCGGCATGCGCGACATGAAGAAGGTGGGCCGGGTCGGCGGCAAGGCGCTGCTGTATTTCGAGGTGATTTCCACCTTCGCGCTGCTGATCGGCCTGCTGTCCGCGCACCTGCTCAAGCCGGGCGTGGGCTTCAACATCGATCCGGCCACGCTCGACACCAAGGCGATCTCGCAGTACGTGACGCAGGCGCATGGCCAGAGCACGGTCGAGTTCTTCATGCACATCATCCCGGACACGATGGTCAGCGCGTTCGCCAATGGCGACATCCTGCAGATCCTGCTGATTTCCCTGTTCTTCGGCTCGGCACTGGCGGCCATGGGCGACCGCTCGAAGATCGTGTTCGACTTCGTCGAGCAGGTCTCCAAGGTGTTCTTCCACATCGTTCACGTGATTACCAAGGTGGCCCCGCTGGGCGCGTTCGGCGCGATGGCCTTCACCATTGGCAAGTACGGCCTCGGTTCGCTGGTGCCGCTGCTCAAGCTGATCGGCACCTTCTACTTCACCGCGATCGTCTTCGTGGTGGTGGTGCTGGGCACGGTGGCGCGCCTGACGGGCTTCAACATCTTCCGCTTCATTTCCTACATCAAGGAGGAACTGCTGATCGTGCTGGGCACCAGCTCGTCGGAAGCCGCGCTGCCACACCTGATGGAAAAGCTGGAAAAGCTGGGCTGCTCCAAATCGGTGGTGGGGCTGGTGGTGCCCACGGGCTACTCCTTCAACCTGGATGGCACCAACATCTACATGACCATGGCGGTGCTCTTCATCGCCCAGGCCACCGGCATCGAACTCACGTTGCTGCAGCAGCTTACCGTTCTGGGCGTGGCCATGATCACCTCCAAGGGTGCCAGCGGCGTGACCGGCTCCGGCTTCATCACGCTGGCCGCCACGCTGGCGGTGGTGCCGGACATTCCGGTGGCGGGCATGGTGCTGATCCTCGGCATCGACCGCTTCATGAGCGAATGCCGCGCGCTGACCAATATCATCGGCAATGGCGTGGCGACGGTGGTGATGTCGGCGTGGGAGCACGAACTCGACCGCGCGCAGCTTGACCGCGTGCTGCGCCGTGGCGGCGATGAAACGGCCGAACTTGCCGAAGCCGGCCCCGGCGTCCGCTGAGGTCCCGGCCTCCGGAGCGGCGGCGCCAGCCGGCGCCGCTCGCCAGCGGGTATCATCGGCGCGTGTCCCTTCGCATGCGCCGATGCCACATTCCGACGATTTCCTCGCCGTGCATGATCCCGCTTCCGCCCGCCTGGTGCATGCGCCAGGCGATGGCGGCGGAACCTGGCGGGGCTTTGCCGCCGCGCTCGCCGTCGGTCTTGTCGTCCTGTGCTCGCTGACCTGGCTGGTTTCGATGCAGCGCGGCATCGACGGGCTGCAGCAAGCCACGGCCACCCGCGCCGATCGTTACGCGGCCACGCTGGAAAGCACGCTCGACCGCTACGAGTTCCTCCCCGCGCTGGTCTCGCTCCATCCCTTTGTCCATGACCTGCTGGCCGCGCCAGGCGATCCCGTGCGCGTGGCGGCGGCCAACCGCTACCTGTCCGAAGTCAACCGCCGCGCGCGGGCTTCGGCAACCTATGTCATTGCCGCCAACGGCCTCGCGCTGGCCGCCAGCAACCATGACGAGCCGGGCAGCTTTGTCGGCACTGACTACCGCTTTCGCCCTTACTTCCAGAGCGCATCGCGCGGGGAGATCGGGCGGTTCTATGCCATCGGCATTACCAGCGATGAGCCCGGCTACTACATTGCGCAGCCCGTGAAGGTGGCGGGGCGCGTGGTGGGCGTGACCGTGGTCAAGCTCAACCTGGAGTGGTTCCAGCGCGCCGGCGCCGGCGGCGCCGAGCCGGTGATGGTGAGCGACGAGCATGGCGTGATCTTCCTTTCCTCGGTGCCGGCCTGGCAGTACCGCACCTTGCAGCCGCTGCCAAGCGAGCTGCAGACCGAGCTGGACCGCACGCGCCAGTACCATGACCAGGAGGTCAGGCCGCTGCCGCTGGAGGCGCTGCAATCCCCCGTTACGCAATGGCTCGGCCGGACCGTGCTGGGCGAGGGCGCGCGGCTGGTGCGCATCGGTACCGGCAGCAACGCCGAGCGCTACCTCGAGATCAGCCGCAAGGTGGGCCCGGCCGACTGGACCATGCAGGTGATGGCGGCGCTGGACCCGGTGCTGGCCAGCGCGCGCAATGCCACCATCGGGGCGGCGCTGGCCTATGCCTGCATGTGCTTGCTGCTGTTCAACTGGCGCCAGCGCCGGCAGCGCGCGCGCGATATCGAATACGGCAGGCGCCTGCTCGAAGCCGCCTACGACGAGCTGGAGCGGCGGGTGGAGGCGCGCACCGCCGACCTGATGGCCATCAACGAGCAGCTGGAAGCCGAGGTGGCGGAGCGCACCCGCGCCGAGAGCGAGCTGCGTGCGGCGCAGGATGAACTGGTGCAGGCCAGCAAGCTGGCGGCGCTGGGCCAGATGGCAGCGGGCATCACGCATGAGCTGAACCAGCCGCTGGCGGCCTTGCGCACGTTCTCCGACAACACCCGCGTGCTGCTTGAGCGCGGGCAGCTCGATGCGGCCGCCGGCAACCTTGTCGCCATCGCCGACCTCACCACCCGCATGGGCAAGATTACCGGGCAACTCAAGCTGTTCGCCGGCAAGGCGCGCCAGCGACGGCACGCGGTGCATGTGCGCGCCGCGCTGGACCACGTGCTGGCGCTGATGGCCCCGCGCCTGGCCCATGTCGCGCTGAAGGTGGAGGGCTTGTCCCAGCCGCCCGGGCCGGCGGTGTGGGCCGATGAGCTCAAGCTCGAGCAGGTCCTGCTCAACCTGATCGGCAATGCACTCGATGCGCTGGCCACCGCGGCGCCGCACGCGCCCTGCGTGGAAGTCGCGGTGAGCGAGCACGGCGGCACGGTCAGCATCGCGGTGCGCGACAATGGCACCGGCATCGCGGCCGACGCCTTGCCACGGTTGTTCGAACCCTTCTTCACCACCAAGGAGATCGGCCAGGGACTCGGCCTGGGACTGGCCATTTCGTCGTCCATCGTGCGCGAGTTCGGCGGGCAGCTGAGCGCGGCCGACCGGCCCGGCGGCGGCGCGGAATTCGTGGTGATGCTGCGGCGCGCGCCCGCGCCCGAAGGCGCCGCGCCCCGCGACGCCGCCACTTCCATCTCTCCCACCCATACTGAGTGAGCATTGCCATGCAAGACGGATTGCGTGTCCTGTTCGTCGAAGACGAACCCCTGGTACGCCAGGCCACCGCGCAGAGCCTGGAGCTGGCTGGCTTCTCCGTGCTGGCGCTGCCCTCGGCCGAGGCCGCCATGCCGCACCTGTCGCCGGAGTTTCCCGGCGTGCTGGTGACGGACGTGCGCCTCACCGGCGCCAGCGGGCTGGACCTGCTGCAGCACTGCCGCAACGCGGCGCCGGGCGTGCCGGTGATCCTGGTCACCGGCCACGGCGATATCACCATGGCGGTACAGGCCATGCGCGAAGGCGCCTACGACTTTATCGAGAAGCCCTTTGGCGCCGACCGCCTGACCGAAACCGTGCGCCGTGCGCTGGAGCGGCGCGCGCTGGAGCTGGAGAACCGCGCGTTGCGGCGCGAGCTGGCCGGCCCGGCCGCGGGCACGCGCATCATCGGGCGCTCGCCGGCCATCGAGCAGGTGCGCACGCTGGTGGCCAACGTGGCCGCCACGGATGTCCCCGTGATGATCAACGGCGAGACCGGCACCGGCAAGGAACTGGTGGCGCGCAGCCTGCATGCTTTGTCGCCGCGCCACCAAGCGCCCTTTGTCGCGCTGAACTGCGGCGCGGTGCCCGAGGCCATCTTCGAGAGCGAGATGTTCGGCCACGAGGCCGGCGCGTTTACCGGCGCCGGCAAGCGCCGCGTGGGCAAGCTCGAGCACGCCTCGGGCGGCACGCTGTTCCTCGACGAGATCGAGAGCATGCCGCTGGCGCTGCAGGTCAAGCTGCTGCGCGTGCTGCAGGAGGGCACGCTGGAGCGGCTCGGCTCCAATGCCTCCATCGCCATCGACGTGCGCATCGTGGCCGCGGCCAAGGGCGATATGGAGACGCTGGTGGCGCAAGGCACGTTCCGCGAGGATTTGTACTACCGGCTCAACGTGGTCACCATCCCGTTGCCCCCGCTGCGCGAGCGGCGCGAGGACATCGTTGCGCTGTTCGAGCATTTCATGCTGGTGGCGGCGGTGCGCTACCAGCGCCCCGTGCCCATCCTCTCCGAGCTGCAGCGCCAGGCGCTGATGCAGCGCGCATGGCCCGGCAACGTGCGCGAGCTGCGCAACGCCGCCGACCGCCTGGTGCTGGGCGTGCCCGAGGGCGGCACGCGCGCCGATGCGCTCGACGACTCCACGCCGCTCAAGGAGCGCATGGAGCACTACGAGCGTGCCGTCATCGCCGATACGCTGGCGCGCACCGGCGGCGCGGTCAGCCAGGCGGCGGATCTGCTGCAGGTGGGCAAGGCCACGCTGTACGACAAGATCAAGCGCTACGGGCTGTAGCGCTTCCAGCGTTTCCTGCGTTTCCGGGCGAACCGGCCGATGTGCGCTTCGAGTCAACATCTCTTGATACACTCGCGGGCCCGAACAGCTCACCCGGAACACGCAATGAACGAGGTATCCAGCCAGCACGCATCCAGCCGCCTGGGCGGCACGGCCGTCGAGGTCGATGGCCAGCAACTCACCGCCGCGGCGCTGGTGCAGGTGGCGCGAGGCCGTCGCCCGGCCAGCCTGGACCCGGCTGCGCGTACCCATGTGGCGGATGCGCGTGCGCGTTTCGAGGAACTTGCCTCGTCCAATATCCCCATCTATGGCGTGTCCACCGGCTTTGGCGAGCTGGTGCATAACTGGGTGGATATCGAGCATGCCGGCTCCCTGCAGGAGAACCTGTTGCGCAGCCACTGCGCCGGCGTGGGCCCGTTGTTCGGGCGCGAAGAGGTGCGCGCGATGATGGTTGCGCGCGCCAATGCGCTGGCGCGGGGCTATTCGGCGGTACGCCCGCTGGTGATCGAGCAATTGCTGCGTTATGTCGAGGCGGGCGTCACGCCCGCCGTGCCGCAGGTGGGCTCGCTCGGCGCCAGCGGCGACCTCGCGCCGCTGTCGCATATCGCCATCACGCTGATCGGCGAAGGCAAGGTGCTGCTGGCCGACGGCACCACCGCGCCCACCGCGCAGGTCTTGCGCGAGCATGGCATCGAGCCGATCAAGCTGTCCCACAAGGAAGGGCTGGCCCTGATCAACGGCACCTCGGCCATGACCGGCATGGCGTGCCTGCTGCTGGAAACCATGCGCGCCCAGGTGACGCAGGCCGAGATCATCGCGGCGCTGGCGCTGGAAGGGCTCAACGCCTCGGCCGACGCCTTCATGACCCACGGCCACGACATTGCCAAGCCGCATCCGGGCCAGGTGCAATCAGCGGCCAACCTGCGCGCGCTGCTGGCGGGTTCCACGCGCCTCTCAGGGCATGGCCAGCTGGCGGGGGAAATGAAGACCCGCGCCGGCGACGAGAAGAACACCGGCACCGGTGTGTTTATCCAAAAGGCCTACACGCTGCGCTGCATCCCGCAGGTGCTGGGCGCGGTGCGCGACACGCTGGGGCACTGCGCCACCGTGGTCGAGCGCGAGCTGAATTCGTCCAACGACAATCCGCTGTTCTTCGACGACGGCGAGCTGTTCCACGGCGGCAATTTCCACGGCCAGCAAGTCGCGTTCGCCATGGACTTCCTCGCCATCGCGGCCACGCAGCTTGGCGTGGTGTCGGAGCGCCGCCTCAACCGCCTGCTCAGCCCGCACCTGAATAACGGCTTGCCGGCTTTCCTGGCGGCCGCCAACGAGGGCCTGAGCTGCGGGTTTGCCGGCGCGCAGTATCCGGCCACCGCGCTGATCGCCGAGAACCGCACCATCTGCAGCCCGGCCAGCATCCAGAGCGTGCCGTCCAACGGCGACAACCAGGACGTGGTGAGCATGGGCCTGATCGGCGCGCGCAATGCGCGCCGCATCATCGACAACAACCAGTACATCCTCGCCGTGGAACTGCTCGCAGCCTGCCAGGCCGCCGAGCTGGCCGGCGCGGTGGAAAGCCTGTCGCCGGCGGGCCGCGCGGTCTTTGCCTTCGTGCGCGAACGCGTGCCGTTCCTGGCGATGGATCGCTACATGACCGACGACATCGAAGTCATTGCCGCGCAACTGCGCGCCGGCGCGCTGGTGGAGGTGGTGCGCACGGCTGGCGCGGCGGTCAACTGACACGCGCCTTGGCCGCGCAGCCTCATTTCCACATATCGCGCATGCGCCCGGCCAGGTCGAGCCTGGGCAGCGGCGCCTTGGCCGGCGCGTCCGCCACCGGCGGGGGCGGCGGCCAGGACCGGCTGTGGAACAGCGGCATCACGCGGTTAGGCAGAAAGCGCGTGCGCGAGGCGTAGACATGGCGGTCGCCATAGGCGGTCTGCTGGTGCACATAGAACCGCTGCGGCACCACGATGTCGAGGTGGTCGCGGGCGCGGGTCATGGCGACATATAGCAGCCGGCGCTCTTCCTCGATTTCCTCGGTGGTGCCGGTGGCCAGGTCCGAAGGCATGCAGCCGTCGACGGCATTGAGCACATAGACGGCCTTCCATTCCTGGCCCTTGGCCGAGTGGATGGTGGACAGGATCAGGTAATCCTCGTCGCGCAGCGGCACGCCGGATTCGTCGCTCGATGCGTCCGGCGGGTCGAGCGTGAGTTCCGTCAGGAAGCGCTCGCGCGACGCGTAGGTGGCGGCGATACGCTCCAGTTGCTGCAGGTCCGCAGCGCGCGCGGGCGCGTCGTCGTGCAGGCGCTCAAGGTGCGGCTGGTACCACGCCACCACCTGCTCGAAGGCGGAGGGCCACGGCGCAGCCGGGGCCATCAGGCTGCGCGCCAGCGCCAGCAGGTCGGGCCAGGCCTCGGCGGCGGCTGGCGGCGCCTCAAAGGACTCCAGGGCAAATAGCGGCTCGGTGGCGATTTCCACCGCATCGAGCACGCGAGCGGCAGTCTTGGGCCCCACGCCCGGCAATAGCTGCAGGCTGCGGAAGCCTGCCATGCGGTCGCGCGGATTTTCCAGCCAGCGCACCACCGCCAGCACATCCTTCACGTGCGTGGATTCCAGGAACTTCAAGCCGCCGAATTTCACGAACGGGATATTGCGCCGGACCAGCTCGATCTCCAGCTGCGCGCTGTGGTCGGCGGCGCGGAACAGCACCGCCTGCGACAGCAGCGCCAGCCCGGCCTCGCGCCGCGAGAGGATTTGCTCGACCACATAGCGGGCCTGGTCCGCCTCGTCGTTGACCACCACGATCTCCGGCTTCTCGGCCGAGCCGCGCTCCGACCACAGGTCCTTGGTATAGCGCTCGGCCGCCAGCCCGATCACCGCGTTGGCGGCGGCCAGGATGGGCTGGGTGGAGCGGTAGTTCTGCGACAGCGTGACCATGTCCGCGGCCGGCGTGAACTGCGCGGGAAAATCGAGGATATTGCGCACCGTGGCGCCACGGAAGGCGTAGATCGACTGGGCATCGTCGCCCACTACCGTCAGGCCGCGCCCGTCGGGCTTGAGCGCGAGCAGGATGGCAGCCTGCAGCGCATTGGTGTCCTGGTATTCGTCCACCAGCACGTGGTCGAAGCGCGCGCCCATGTCCTGCGCCAGCGCGGGCTCGGCCAGTGCCTGCGCCCAGTAGAGCAGCAGGTCGTCGTAGTCGAGCACCTGCTGCTTTTGCTTGGCTTGCACATAGCCGGCAAATAGTCCGCGCAGCGCATCCGTCCACATGGCATAGCGTGGGAACCATTGCTTGAGCACGTCTTCGAGCGGCGCCTGCGTGTTGACCACGCGCGAGTAGATCGACAGGCAGGTTTCCTTGCGCGGGAACCGCGAAGCCTGGGCCGACAGGCCCAGGTCGTGCCGCACCACGTTCATCAGGTCGGCGGCGTCGCCGCGATCGCAGATGGTGAAGCTGGGCGACAGGCCAATCGTTTCCGCGTACTCGCGCAGCAGGCGCGCGCCGATGGCGTGGAAGGTGCCGGACCATGTGAGTGCCGCGCGCCCCGCCCCGCAGGCTTGCATGCCCAGCGCCTGGTCGACGATGCGCTCGACCCGCCGCCCCATCTCCGACGCCGCGCGGCGCGAGAACGTCAGCAGCAGGATGCGGCGCGGGTCTGCGCCGCCCAGCACCAGATGGGCAACGCGGTGCGCCAGCGTGTTGGTCTTGCCCGAGCCGGCACCGGCGATGATCAGCAGCGGCGCGGCGGGCTCGTGCGTCACGGCCGCGCGCTGTTCCGGGTTCAGGGTGGACAGGTAGGCCGGCGTGTCGGGGGCGGCGGCATCCACGGTATCGGGCTGCTTGACGGCGGGTGCGTCGCAAAGCACGGCGCTGGGATCGGGATCGAGTAACACGGAGCGGGGGCCTTAGGGGATGCCGGGCGCAAGTGCGCTGGCCGGCATGGGCGGGGAAAGCTGCTGGCAACTGTATATCCATACAGCCGTGCTGCGCAAGCCGGGCATTGCGCGACGGCGCCCGGCAATAAAAAAAGGTGCCATGGAAGGCACCTTTCTGGGCGGAGGCGGCGGGCCAGTCAGTGGGCCAGTCAGTGGCTCAGGCCGCCTTGGCGAGCGCGCCGTCGAGCAGCTTGTGCAGCGCGTCCCACTCGGGCTCGCCCACATAGCGCTTGAGGATATGGCCGTCCTTGTCGATCACGAAGGTGGTCGGGGTCAGCTGCACTTCGCCGAATGCCTTGGCGGCCGCGCCGTCGGAATCCATTGCCACCTTGAACGGCAGCTTGCGCGTTTGCGCATAATTCATCACGTACATGGGCGGGTCATAGCTCATTGCCACGGCGACGAACTCCAGGCCCTTGTCCTTGAACTTGTCATAGGTGCGGACCATGTCCGGCATTTCCTTGACGCAGGTGACGCAGCTGGTGGCCCAGAAGTTGACCAGGTAGACCTTGCCCTTGAGATCGGCGGTGCTGACTTTTTCGCCGGACAGCAGCGTGAACGTGGCGGGCGGCGCCGCATTGGCGGGGGCGATGGCACGATAGCCGAACCAGCCCAGCACGGCAACCAGCAGCACGGCGGCGATCACAGGCCACAGCTTGCGCGAGGCGGTGCTTGCCGGGGTGGGTGCGGTGGGGGAAGCGGAGGTCGTCATGATGCTCGCCGACAGGTCAGACAAGCCACTATTCTACTGCCGCTGCCGAGGCGCTGCCGGCTGCATTCACCGAGCCGCCGCGGATGCGACGATTGGCCGCAGTCGGGTGCGCCATTGTGCGCCTCAATGCGCCTTGCTTGCCAAGGCCGAGCGGGCCTGGTCCAGCGCCTGCTCAAGGTAGGCGCCATAGAAATCGGGCTGCATGCCGCGCAGCGGCGTGGCCAGGGAGCGGCCGCGCGCGTCGAGGAAGAGCACCGTGGGCGCTACCGCCACATTGCGGCTGCGGGCCCATTCCCGCGCGGTGGTCATGCTGCCATCGGTGTTGCGCAGCGGCGTGTCGGCGGTCATGTCGAGCTCGCGCGCCTCGATTTCTCCCGCCGCGGCTTGCGGGCCGAGATAGTTGCGGCGCACCGTTTCGCAGTACACGCAGCCCGGCAGTGTCACCAGCACCACCAGGGGCTCGCCCCGGCTGGCCGCAGCGGAGGCCTGGGCGGCGAGATCGTTGACGGGGGGCAGGTGGGCCGTGGCGGCCAGGGCGCTCGTGCTTGCCGCAACCAGCATGGCGCCGAGCATCGCCGCGCCGGTACGGCGTGCGGTGCCAAAGACACCCCGGGGGGATGGCTGCATTGGCTGGATCGATGGCTGGGTTTGCATTGGCGGGTAATGTGGATGAGCGCTGGCACGCGGGTTCTACGATAATAGCGGCTTATTTCCGCATTCGCCGCCCTGATGCCCCACGCCTGGTTTCCACGGTTCTTCCGCTTGCCGCAGTCCCTGCTTGCCAAAGCCATCGTCCTGGGCGCGCTCGGCGCCGGGCTGATCGCCTGTTCACCCCGCTATGATTGGCGCACCATCCAGTCCAACGAAGGCGCCTACGCGGCGCTCTATCCCGGCAAGCCATCCGGCGCTGCGCGCGAGGTGGCGATTGCCGGGCGCAAGCTGCCCATGACGATGGACGCGGCCCGGGTCGACGAGACCTTGTTCGCCGTGGGCGTGGTGACCTTGCCCGCCGATGACGCCGAGTTGCGGCAGGCGGCGCTGGATTCCATGCAGAAGGGCTTGCTCGGCAACCTCGGGCCGCATCCCGCCGAAGCGGTCAAGACCCGCAAGGTAACGGTGATGTCGGCCGCATCGCCGGCCGTGGCGCTCGAGGGCGTGGAGGTGCAGGTAGCCGCGGTATCGCCGCAGGACCAGTCGCCACGCAGGCTGACGGCGCGGCTGGTGGCGTCGGGCGTGCACGTCTACCAGGCGGTCGTGCTGGAGGCGGGAGAGGCCGCGCGCGACCAGCGCCAGGCGGAACAGATAGATCAGTTCCTGACGGGCTTCCATCCGTTCTGACCTGGGCGCTCCAGGCTTCCAGGCTTCCAGGCAGATTCAAGACAGTTTATTTTCAAGGAGTAACGCAATGCGTTGGGATGTTTGGCTGGCCTATTTCGCGGCCTGTTGGGTGATTGCCGTGTCGCCGGGATCCGGCGCGGTGCTGTCGATGAGCCATGGCCTGTCCTATGGCCTGCGCAAGACCACCACCACGATCTTTGGCTTGCAGACCGGGCTGGTCATTATCCTGCTGGTGGCTGGCGGTGGCCTGGGCGCGCTGCTGGTGGCCTCCGAGCACGCCTTTGCCGTGGTCAAGACGATCGGTGCGCTCTACCTGATCTATATCGGCGTGCAGCAATGGCGCGCGCGGGTGGACGGCGGCCGGGACGATGCCGTGCCGGGTACGGAAGCGCCGCGCGTCGCCGCGCTGAGTCCGCGCCGGCGTTTTGCCACGGGCTTGCTAACCAATGTGACCAACCCCAAGGGCATCATCTTCATGGTGGCGGTGTTGCCGCAGTTCATCGATCCGGCCCATGCGCTCGGGCCCCAGCTTGCCATCCTGGCCGCGACCATGTGCGGCGTGGACCTGGTGGTGATGCACGGCTACGCGCTGCTGGCCTCGCGCATGCGCGGCCTGTTCCGCAATGCGCGCGCGGTGCGCTGGCAGAACCGGATCTTCGGCAGCGTGCTGGTGGCCGTGGGCGCGGCGTTGTTCTTCGTCAGGCGCCATCCGGCTTGAGGACTTGGGGCCGGCTCCGCGCCGTCCCGATCCGTCCATATGTCTATCTATCGCTGGCTTCCAACGAGTGCGTTTGCTTCAATAAGGTAAGACGAAGACGACCCAAGCGGAGGCAAGCAATGCGAAGCTCTTCCCCCCAGCAGGCTCCATTGCAAGCGCAGCCGGCCCACACCGTGCCGCCGGCCGAAGATCCGCTGCCGCCGGGCGTGCCGCCAGACCTTCCTCCGATCGAGGAGCCCCCGCCGCCGTCGGAACCTCCTGTGGCCGTGCCGCCGCGCCGGGCGTGAATGGCTACGGTGTGCGCAAGGCGCGCCGGTACTGGATAGCCTCGCCCACATGGCTTGGCTGCAATTGCTCGGCGCCCGCAAGGTCGGCAATGGTGCGGGCGATCTTCAATACGCGGAAATAGGCGCGCGCCGACCAGGCTAGTTTGGCCATGGCGCCGCGCAGCAATGCCTGCGCCTCGGGCGCGAGCGGGCAGTGTTCGTCGATCTCGCGACCGGACAGGGCGGCATTGGGCTTGCCCTGCCGGGCCTGCTGCACGGCCCGGGCGGCCAGCACGCGCTGGCGCACGTCGGCGCTGGGCTCTCCGGGCGGGCCGTCGAGCATTTCCTGATGATCCTGCGCCGGCACTTCCACCTGCAGGTCGATCCGGTCGAGCAATGGTCCCGACAGCCTGGACTGGTAGCGCAACACTTGGTCAGGCGTGCAACGGCAAGGACGGGAAGGGTGCCCCTGATAGCCGCAAGGACAGGGGTTCATCGCGGCGATGAACTGGAAGCGCGCCGGGAAGTCGGCCTGCCGCATGGCGCGCGAGATGGTGACGCGGCCCGATTCCAGGGGTTCGCGCAGCACTTCCAGCACCTTGCGGTCAAATTCAGGCAACTCATCCAGGAACAACACACCTTGGTGGGCCAGCGAGATCTCGCCCGGCCGGGGATTGCTGCCACCGCCCACCAGCGCCGCCGCCGACGCGGTGTGGTGCGGCGAGCGGTAGGGCCGCTCACGCCAGCGGGCGGGATGGAAGCCGGCGGCGGTCAGGCTCTGCACCGCGGCGGATTCTAGCGCTTCGTCCAGCGTCATGGGTGGCAGCAGGCCGGCAAAGCGCTGGGCCAGCATGGACTTGCCGGTGCCGGGCGGACCGACGAGCAATGCCGAATGCTGGCCCGCCGCCGCGATCTCCATGGCGCGGCGCGCTTGCGCCTGGCCCCGCACGTCACGCATGTCCGGGCCAGCCGGGTCTCCTGCCGCGATCTCCACCAGCGGCTCCGCGCGTGCCAGGCGGTCCGTGGGCAGGGGGCCAAGGTGAGCACAGACTTCCAGCAGGGAGCGCGCCGCATATACCGTGACGCCGTCAATCAGGGCCGCCTCGGGCGCGTTTTCCGCCGCCACCACGAAGCTGCGCGCCGGGCCTTCGCCAGCGGCTTGCCGTGCCGCGTTGTCGCGCCCCAGGCCCATGGCCATGGCCAGTGCCCCGCGCACGGGGCGCAATTCGCCGGACAGCGACAGCTCGCCGGCGAACTCGCTGGCATCCAGGCCATCCAGCGGGACTTGCCCGCTTGCGGCCAGGATGCCGAGCGCGATCGGCAGGTCAAAGCGCCCGGACTCCTTGGGCAGGTCGGCTGGCGCCAGATTCACCGTAATGCGCCGGCTGGGAAACTCGAGTTGGCTGTTGAGGATCGCCGCGCGCACCCGCTCGCGGCTCTCGCGCACTTCGGTATCGGCCAACCCGACGATATTGAAGGCGGGCAGGCCGTTGGCCAGGTGCACCTCGACCGACACCAGCGGTGCCTCGAGTCCGGTCAGCGCCCGGCTACGCAGGAGGGCGAGGCTCATCTCACTCCGAAAAGCATCAAGGAAGTGTTAACGAAAATGGCCGCCGGAATACGGCGGCCATTCTGGCGGTCGAGGGCTGCGCCCGGGGTCATCGGGCCCCTGGAGCAAACACGGGACGCGGCAAGGGCTTCAGCCCGAGACAGGCGTGTCGGAGCCGCCTGTCGAGCGGCTTTCCAGCGCCTGCACGCGGGCTTCCAGTTCCTCCAGGCGCGCGCGGGTGCGCGCCAGCACCTGCGACTGGACGTCGAATTCCTCGCGGGTGACCAGGTCGAGCTTGGAAAACCCCTGCGTCATCATGCTGCGAACGTTTTTTTCGATGTCCTTGGCCGGCGAATTGCGCAGGGCTTCGCTGATCTTGGCCTGGAAATCGTTGAAGAGATCGGTGGGTTTCATACTGGTTCTCCTTTTGCACCGCCTTGGTGCGGATAACTGGGTGGGCGGGATTCGGCGTGCTGCATCGCGGTGCACCGAAACGGGGTGTGGGCAAACGCGGTGCGTGCACGGCACTTGCCGCCAGCATGGGCCGATTATCACGCTTCAAGCGTCCCCGGGAAAGCGCCAGCGCGGGCTGGTAACACCTTTTAACGCCAGTAAGTTCGCTGGGAGACAGTCGGCCTCGTCCAATTTGATGTCTTTTTGCGCACAAAATGACGCTTTCACGCCACGGTTCCCTCCTGGCACGGCAGTTGCAGTAATGGTGGCAGGAGCCTCGTTTTACAAACTACTTTCAAACACACGAGTACCGAGCCAGAGGAAAAGGAGAACAAACCCATGAAGAAGTTGGCCCTTGCAGTCAGCGCCAGTGCAGTTGTGCTTTGCGGGCTCGCCCCCGCCGCCTTCGCCCAGAGCAGTGCGCAGGAGGGCGGTGCACCTACCGACGCCGCCGAGGCTTCGCCGCACACCTTCACCGCCAACGTGACCCTGGCCAGTGAGTATCGCTATCGCGGTTTGATGCAGACCAACCGCCGCCCGGCCATCCAGGGCGGTTTCGACTACTCGCATTCGAGCGGCTTCTATGTGGGTAACTGGAACTCGAGCATCAGCTGGCTCGGCGACAGCAATCCGAAAGTCTCGGCACCGATCGAGATGGACTTCTACGGCGGCTTCAAGAACACGGTGACGCTGGCCGGCCTGGAGTGGAACTATGACGCTGGCGTGCTGCAGTACTACTACCCGGGCGATTACCCGAACGGCTTCACCCGCCCGTACACCACGGAACTGTATGTCGGCGCCGGCGCTGGCCCGGTGTTCTTCAAGTACTCGCAGGCGCTGACCAACCTGTTCGGCTTCGCTGACAGCAAGTACAGCTACTACGCCGACCTGTCGGCCAATGTGCCGCTGAACTTCTGGGACCTGACACTCAATGCCCACGTCGGCTACCAGAACGTGAAGCACGTGAACAGCGCCTCCTACACCGACTGGAAGCTCGGGCTGACCAAGGACCTGGGCAAGGGCTTCGCACTGGCGATCGCTTATATCGACACCAATGCGCACAAATCGGCCTATACCAATGTACCGGGCCGCTACGTCGGCAAGGCTACAGCCTGGGCTTCGATCACCAAGACTTTCTAAACACGCATCAGGTCGAGCGGGCGCCGGACGCGAGGCCGGGCCGTCCCGCTCAGAGGAGAAATCGGATGAAACTGATCATCGCCGTCATCAAGCCGTTCAAGCTCGACGAGGTGCGCGAAGCGCTCTCGGACGTGGGCGTGTCCGGCATCACCGTGACTGAAGTCAAGGGCTTCGGCCGCCAGAAGGGCCATACCGAGCTGTATCGGGGCGCGGAGTACATCGTGGATTTCCTGCCCAAGGTGAAGATCGAAGTGGCCGTCCCGGACGACGTGGTCGACCGGGCCATCGAGGCGATCGAGAAATCGGCGCGCACCGGCAAGATTGGCGACGGCAAGATCTTTGTCGCACCGATCGAGCAGGTCATCCGCATCCGCACCGGCGAGACCGGCGGCGACGCGCTGTGACGCACAGCCCAACGACAAGAGGTTAATCACAATGAAATCCTGGTTCAAGCGCATCCTGACAACCGGCGCCATGGCGCTGGCCTTGGGCACGGCCGGCATCGGCCTGTCCACCCACGCCATGGCGCAGGACAAGCCCGCGGCCGAAGCCTCCGCGCCGGCCGCCGCCGCCGCCACGGCCGCACCTGCAGCTGCCTCCGCTCCCGCGGCAGCGGCGGCGGCAGCTGCGCCAGCAGAGGCTGCCGCCCCTGCCGCAGCACCGGCACCGGTGCCCAACAAGGGCGATACCGCGTGGCTGCTGGTCTCCACGGCCTTCGTGATCCTGATGACGCTGCCTGGCCTGGCGCTGTTCTACGGTGGCCTGGTCCGCTCGAAGAACATGCTGTCGGTGCTGATGCAGTGCCTGGTGATCTTCTCGCTGGTGTCGCTGTTGTGGGCCATCTACGGCTACAGCTTCGCCTTCACCGAGGGTAACGCCTTCTTTGGCGGCACCGACCGGCTCTTCATGAAGGGGCTCAATGTCGATGCCGTGGCTGCCACCTTCTCCAAGGGCGTGGTGGTACCGGAACTGGCTTACTTCGCCTTCCAGTGCGCCTTCGCAGCCATTACCTGCGGCCTGATCATCGGCGCTTTCGCCGAACGCGCCAAGTTCTCGGCGGTGCTGGTCTTCGTGGTCCTGTGGTTCACCTTCTCGTACATCCCGATGGCCCACATGGTCTGGTTCTGGCCTGGTCCTGACCTGTACACCGACGCGGCAGCCGGCGCGGCAGCCACGGCCAAGGGTGGCTGGCTGTTCCAGAAGGGCGCGCTCGACTTCGCTGGCGGCACGGTGGTGCACATCAATGCAGCCGTGGCTGGCCTGGTGGGTGCCTTCATGTTCGGCAAGCGGATCGGCTTTGGCCGTGAGGCCCTGCGTCCGCACAGCCTGACCTTCACCATGGTGGGCGCCTCGCTGCTGTGGTTCGGCTGGTTCGGCTTCAACGCCGGCTCGGCGCTGGAAGCCAACGGCTCGGCCGCGCTGGCTTTCGTCAACACTCTGCTGGCGACCTGCGCCGCCGTGCTGTCCTGGACCTTCGGCGAATGGATCAGCAAGGGCAAGCCCTCGATGCTGGGTGGCGCTTCGGGCGCAGTGGCTGGCCTGGTGGCCATCACCCCGGCGGCCGGCTTCGTCGGCCCGATGGGCTCGATCGTGATCGGCATCGCCGCCGGCCTGCTGTGCCTGTGGGGCGTGACCGGCCTGAAGAAGCTGCTGGGCATGGACGACTCGCTCGACGTCTTCGGCGTGCACGGCGTGGGCGGCATCCTGGGTGCGCTGCTGACCGGCGTGTTCGCCGCGCCAAGCCTGGGCGGCACGGGTGTCTATGACTACGTGGCCAACAAGGTCTCGGACGATTATTCGATCGCGGGCCAGGTGTGGATCCAGTTCGAAGGCGTGCTCACCACCATCGTGTGGTCGGGTGTGGTGGCCTTCGTCGCCTTCAAGCTGGTGGATATGCTGATCGGCCTGCGGGTGCCGGAAGAAGAAGAACGCGAGGGCCTGGACATCACCTCGCACGGCGAGACCGCGTATGAAGCCTGATCGTAAAGGTGTTGTGCTGGAGAGCTGATTGGGAATCTTCTCTCAGGAGTTTCGCCCGGCCTTGTGCCGGGCTTTTTTCATTTCAGGCGTCCGCCGCGGGCGGCCGGGCCAGGCGGAAAGCGGAGCCGGCGGCTTTTTCGCAAAGTGCTTAAATCCGATCTTAAAAAGCTTCAATTGTTTTTGAGGGGGGGCGCACATACAGTGCCAGTGAGGCAGTTTCCTCCACCTGCAGAACGCTCCCCGTATCTGTCAGGCCATTTGAAAGCGCGGCTCCGGTCGCGCTTTTTTTTGCCTCCCGGCCTTGCTGGCAGGCCGCCCGGAAGTGCTTCGGATTCCTCTTAGGGCCTCCCCCTTTTATTCCGGGCCCCCATCCCCATATCCGTATCCCTTATCCCTTATGCCGGCGCTCGCATATGCTTATTCAGGCGGCGCCAGCAGCCAATTGGCCGTTCCTCTACAATCTGGGCGAACGATAAAGACGATCAATAGGATGTTTATGGTCCCGCATCTCATCACCGCGCTGAACGGTCCACTGCTCGAGCTGGAAAAAAAGATCCTGGATGCGACGCCGTCCATCGAGCGCTGGTTCAGGCTGGAATGGCAGGAACATACGCCTCCGTTCTACTGTTCGGTCGACCTGCGCAACGCCGGCTTCAAGCTGGCCCCGGTCGATACCAACCTGTTCCCGGGCGGGTTCAACAACCTGGCGCCTGAAATGCTGCCGCTGGCAGTCCAGGCGGCGATGGCGGCGATCGAGAAGATCTGCCCCGACGCCAAGAACCTGCTGCTGATCCCCGAGCGCCACACCCGCAACATGTTCTACCTGCAGAACGTGGCGCGGCTGTCGCTGATCATGCGCCAGGCCGGCCTTAACGTCCGCCTGGGCTCGCTGTCCGAAGACATCACCGAACCCACGCCGATCGAGCTTCCCGATGGCCAGACGCTGGTGGTGGAGCCGCTGGCCCGCCTTGGCGCGCGTGGCCGCCGCCTGGGCCTGAAGGACTTCGATCCCTGCTCGATCCTGCTCAACAACGATCTCTCCGCCGGCATTCCCCCGATCCTGGAGAACATCAACGAGCAATACCTGCTGCCGCCGCTGCACGCGGGCTGGTCCACGCGCCGCAAGTCGAGCCATTTCTCGGCCTATGACGAAGTCGCCAAGAAGTTCGCCAAGCTGATCGACGTGGATCCGTGGATGGTCAACCCGTACTTCGCCAAGTGCGGGGGCATCGATTTCCATGAGCGCATTGGCGAGGAGGCGCTGGCCGACTCGGTCGAAGGCGTGCTCAAGAAGATCGCCAAGAAGTACCGCGAGTACGGCATCAAGGAAACGCCGTATGTCGTGGTCAAGGCCGATGCCGGCACCTATGGCATGGGCATCATGACCATCAAGGATGCGTCCGAGATCAAGGGGCTGAACCGCAAGGAACGCAACAAGATGAGCGTCGTCAAGGAAGGCCTTGAGGTCAACGACGTCATCATCCAGGAAGGCGTGCACACCTTCGAGAAGGTCAACGAGGCGGTGGCCGAGCCGGTGGTATACATGATCGACCGCTATGTGGTCGGTGGCTTCTACCGCGTCCATACCGGCCGCGGCAACGACGAGAACCTGAATGCGCCGGGCGCGCATTTCGTGCCGCTGGCGTTCGCGCCCAACGGCATTCCGGACAGCCATGCCAAACCGGGCGCGGCCGTGCCGAACCGCTTCTATATGTATGGTGTGGTGGCGCGGCTGGCTTTGCTGGCGGCGTCGCTGGAACTCGAGAAGACCGACCCCAATCCGATTCTCTGAGACAAACGCTGCGACCGGGACGAGCCAACATGCGCATTCTGTTTATTACCGACCCGCTGGACACCTTCAAGACCTACAAGGACTCGACCTACGCCATGATGGTGGAGGCGGTCGAGCGCGGCCATGAGCTGTTTGCTTGCCTGCAGTCGCAACTGTCGCTGTCGGCCCATCAGGTCGAGGCGGTGGTGCGCCCGCTGCAGCTAACGGGCGACGCCCATGACTGGTACCGCGCGGGTGAGCCGGGCCTGCAGCCACTGACCGGCTTCGATGCGATCGTGATGCGCAAGGATCCGCCCTTCGACATGGAATATGTGACCAGCACCTGGCTGCTGGAGCTGGCCGAGTCGCAGGGCGCCAATGTGTTCAACAAGCCGCAGGCGATCCGCGACCATTCCGAAAAGCTGGCGATAGCCCGCTATCCCGAATACATCACGCCGACCCTGGTCACCCGTGACGCGGATCGTATTCGCGCGTTCCACGCGGAGCATCGCGATGTGATTTTAAAGCCGCTTGATGGCATGGGCGGGATGGGCATCTTCCGGGTTGGCGCGGATGGCCTGAATCTTGGCGCCATCATCGAGACGCTGGGGGAGAACGGTGCGCGCACCCTGATGGTGCAACGTTATATTCCCGAGATCAAGGACGGCGACAAGCGCATCCTGCTGATCGGCGGCGTGCCCGTGCCGTACTCGCTGGCGCGTATTCCCAAGGACGGCGAAGTGCGCGGCAACCTGGCGGCGGGCGGCACCGGCCGTGCCCAGGAGCTCTCGGCACGCGATCGCGAGATCGCCGAGGCGCTGGCCCCGGGCCTGTGGGAACAAGGCCTGCTGCTGGTTGGGCTGGACGTGATCGGCGACTACCTGACCGAAGTCAATGTGACCAGCCCGACGTGCTTCCAGGAAATCACGCAGCAGACCGGGTTCCAGGTGGCTGCCATGTTCATCGACGCCCTCGAGCACGCGGTACAGGCGCGTTCGCGCTGAATCACGGGCGGGCTGCCTGCTACAATCGCGTCAATCCAACGGATTCACCACCATGGCAGGCATCCTGATCATCGCGCACGCCCCGCTGGCTTCGGCATTGCGCGAGTGCGCCGCCCACGTCTATTGCGGCCAGCCCCAACGGCTCGAGGCGATCGACGTCATGCCGGACGCGGAGCCCGCCGCCGTGCTGGCCGAGGCCCGGCGCCGCCTGGCCGAAGTCTGCGAAGACAACGGCGCACTGGTGTTGACCGATATCTTTGGCGCCACGCCGGCCAACATTGCCGCGCGCCTCGCCGAGCCGGGCCGCGTCAAGGTGCTTGCCGGCGTCAACCTTCCCATGCTGGTGCGCGCCATCTGCTACCGTGCCGAGAAACTCGACCAGCTTGCCCTCAAGGCGCTGGCGGGGGGCTCGCAGGGTGTGCTGCAGGTAGGCTCCACCACCGTCCAGAACCAGATCGCAAATCATCCCGACAAATATGCTGCAGAGGGACACCAACATAATCAATAAGCTTGGGCTGCATGCCCGTGCTTCCGCCAAGCTGACGCAACTGGCGGGCAACTTCGTCAGTCAGGTCAAGATGTCGCGCAATGGTCGGCAGGTCGACGCCAAAAGCATCATGGGTGTCATGATGCTGGCCGCCGGCATCGGCTCCACCGTGACCATCGAGACCGACGGACCCGATGAGCAAGAGGCCATGGACGCGTTGCTGGCGCTCATCGCCAATCGCTTCGGCGAAGGGGAGTAGGAGGCCGGGTACGGGATGAAAGGCGGCAGTGCCGAGCGTGGCGGCGGGCCTGGCCGGGGTCGCTTCGCCGCATCCTGAAGCCGTTTCCAAGGTGGCTGGCCCTGGCCAGATTTTTTAAACGTTCCTGACGGAGCGGTACATGCCATTTGCCCTGCACGGCATCCCGGTTTCGCGCGGCGTCGCCATCGGGCGCGCGCATTTGCTGGCGCCTGCCGCGCTTGATGTCTCCCATTACCTGGTCGACGAAGACCGGCTTGATGCCGAGGTCGAGCGCCTGCGTTCGGCGCGCGCGGCGGTGCGGGCCGAGCTGGTCACGCTCAAGCGGGATCTGCCGCGCGAGGCGCCGGAAGAACTGGGCGCCTTCCTCGACGTGCATGCCATGATCCTGGATGACGAGGCGCTGGCGCGCGAGCCCGAGGCGCTGATCCGCAACCGGCGCTACAACGCCGAATGGGCGCTGACCACGCGGCTCGAAGAGCTGATGCGCCAGTTCGACGAAATCGAGGACGAATACCTGCGCGAACGCAAGGCGGACATCCGCCAGGTGGTCGAGCGCATCCTCAAGGTGCTGGCCGGCGCGGCCGTGTTGGCCCCGGCCCCGGTGCCACCTTCCTCCCTGGCTCCTGACGGCGAGCCCGCGCCCGGCGTGATCGTGGTCGCCCACGACATCTCGCCGGCGGACATGCTGCAGTTCCGCCATACCGTGTTCCACGGCTTCGTGACCGACCTTGGCGGGCGCACTTCCCATACCGCCATCGTGGCGCGCAGCCTCGATATTCCCGCCGCCGTAGGCGTGCAGAGCGCCAGTGAGCTGATCCGCCAGGACGATTGGGTCATCATCGACGGCGATGCGGGCCTGGTCATCGTGGATCCTTCTGCGATCATCCTCGAAGAGTACCGCCACCGGCAGAGCGAGCGCGCGCTGGAAAAGAAGCGCCTGCAGCGCCTGCGCCATACGCCTGCGGTGACGCTGGACGGGCTCGAGATCGACCTGCTGGCCAACATCGAGATGGCGGAAGATGCCACCGCGGCGCTGACCGCGGGTGCGGTTGGCGTGGGCCTGTTCCGCTCCGAGTTCCTGTTCATGAACCGGCGCGGCGAGCTGCCCGACGAGGAGGAGCAATTCGAGGCGTACCGCGGCGCCGTGGACGCCATGCACGGGCTGCCCGTCACGATCCGCACCATCGACATCGGTGCCGACAAGCCACTGGATGGCCGCGACGGCCGGGATGGCCGCGGCGACGATTTCGAGACGGCCCTCAATCCGGCGCTGGGCTTGCGCGCGATCCGCTGGTCGCTGTCCGAGCCGGCCATGTTCCTGACCCAGTTGCGCGCGCTGCTGCGTGCCTCGGCCTTTGGCCCGGTGCGGCTCCTGATCCCGATGCTGGCCCATGCCCGCGAGATCGACCAGACCCTGGACCTGATCGCGCAGGCCAAGCGCCAGCTCGACGCGCGCGGCCAAGCGTTCGACCCCAACATCAAGGTCGGGGCGATGATCGAGATCCCGGCCGCCGTGCTGATGCTGCCGCTGTTCCTGCGGCGCATGGATTTTCTCTCCATCGGCACCAATGACCTGATCCAGTACACGCTGGCCATCGACCGCGCCGACAATGCCGTGGCGCATCTCTACGACCCGCTGCACCCGGCGGTGCTGCAACTGATCGCTCGCACCATCCGCGAGGCCAACCACGCTGGCGTGCCGGTGGCTGTGTGCGGCGAGATGGCCGGGGATCCCGCCATGACGCGCCTGCTGCTGGGCATGGGGCTGCGCGAGTTCTCGATGCATCCCTCGCAGTTGCTGCGGGTCAAGCAGGAAGTCCTGCATGCCGACTGCGAGAGGCTGGAGCGGCTGGTGGAGCGGGTGCTGACCGCTTACGAGCCGGAGGAGCTCGCTTGCGCGTTGAAACTGCTCTGACAACCCTGATTCCGTTAAGGTTTTTACGAAAATCCAACGCTGTGAAGATGTATTTTAAGGCACTTTTCTGCAGGTTGTGACGTTCCCGGTCTTTGCAATATCCGGGCTAAGTGCCGCGCTCTTGGCATGTACCTTTTGTAGTTTAATGGGAATTGTTATCATTTTCGATCTCTGATATTCTGGCGTACATCGCGGGTGACATGCCGGTGTCACCCCTCTCCCAAGGAGGGATTTGTGTACGTTTGCATCTGCAATCAGGTTACCGACCGAGAAATTCATGGTGCTGTGCATCTAGGCGTGTCCACGCTCGACGAGCTGGCTGAAACGCTAGGTGTTGGCACCTGCTGTGGCCGCTGCCGCGAATGCGCCCAACAGGTGCTTTGCGAAGGCGTCGCGGCGGTACGCAACGTCAAGGTCTCCACCATCCAGGTCGTGCCCATTTCTTCCTGTTCGTCGTCGGGCCCACGTGCCATAATGGACACTCGGGACCCGGCAGTCGCGAACGACCGGCGCACTGAGCTGGTTGCTTAAACTCGCTGCAACTTTCAGGTTGCGGCGCGTGTTCGCTTGTTTTGACTGCCTGCGGCGCGCCTTGCGCCGCTTCGCGTTTTTGCGGGGGCCCGTTGCAACAAGGAGCCTCCAATGAAAGGTGACAAGAAGGTCATCCAGCATCTGAACGCGCAGCTGAAGAACGAGCTGACCGCGATCAACCAATACTTCCTGCACGCTCGCATGTACCGCCACTGGGGCCTGAAGAAGCTCGGCGATATCGAGTACAAGGAATCCATTGGCGAGATGAAGCATGCTGATCGCCTGATCGATCGCATCCTGATGCTTGACGGCCTGCCCAATCTGCAGGACCTCAACAAGTTGCTGCTGGGCGAAGACACCCCGGAAATGCTCAAGTGCGACCTGAAGCTCGAGCAAGGCGCGCATGCCACCGTCAAGGAAGGCATTACGTATTGCGAATCGGTGGGCGACTATGTCAGCCGCGAGATCCTGGTCGAGATCCTGACCGATACCGAAGAGCACATCGAATTCCTCGAGACGCAGCTCGACCTGATCGACAAGGTTGGCCTGCCGAACTATCTGCAATCGCAGATGGAGCCGGGCGAGCAATAAGCCGCCCAGCAGCCGGCCGCAGGTTCGCAAGAACCCAGTGGCCGCAACCGCGCGGCGCCACTCGGTGCTGCCGGTTCCGCCCGCATCCTGGCGGTAACCCTTATCATTCAGATTCCCATTCTTCACCCAGCCTGACCGCCCTTGCCAGGGCCGGTGTTCGCGCCAGCTTGAGCGCGATCCGCCTATGCTGCGCAGAAGGGGGCCGAATCGGCATCGCACCACACCACACCAGACCAAACCAAACGACAGGAGCCAGCATCATGGCAGACCCGATCCGCCTGACGCAGTACAGCCATGGTGCCGGCTGCGGATGCAAGATTTCGCCGCAGGTGCTCGACGTGATTCTTGCCGGCAGCGGCAACCAGCATCTCGATCCGCGCCTGTGGGTCGGCAATGCCTCGCGCGACGATGCGGCGGTTTATGCGCTGGATGGGCTGGAGGAGGGCCGTGGCGTGGTCTCCACCACCGATTTCTTCATGCCGATCGTCGATGACCCGTTCGACTTCGGACGCATCGCTGCCACCAACGCCATCAGCGACATTTACGCCATGGGAGGCGATCCGCTGCTGGCCATCGCCATCCTCGGCTGGCCGGTCAAGCTGCTGCCGCCCGAGGTGGCGCGTGAGGTGGTGGCGGGTGGGCGCCGTGCCTGCGAGGAAGCGGGCATCCCGCTTGCCGGCGGGCATTCCATCGATGCTCCGGAGCCCATCTTCGGGCTTGCGGTGACGGGCGTGGTCGACCGCGCGCACCTGAAACGCAACGACACCGCGACCGCCGGCTGCCGTCTGTACCTGACCAAGCCGCTGGGCATCGGCGTGCTGACCACTGCCGAGAAGCAGGGTAAGCTGCGCGCTGAGGATATCCACCTGGCTCGCGACTGGATGTGCGTGCTCAATCGTCCGGGCAGCCGCTTCGGCAAGCTGGCCGGCGTGCGGGCCATGACGGATGTGACCGGCTTTGGCCTGCTCGGGCACCTTGTCGAGATGGCAGACGGCAGCCGCCTCACAGCGCGTCTTGACCACGCCGCCGTGCCGTTGCTGCCGGAAGTGCTGCGCTACGTCGAGGCCGGTTGCGTGCCCGGCGGCACCCAGCGCAACTTCGATAGCTACGGCGCACGGATCGGCGCCGGGATCGACAACCGGGGCGGCGCGTTGAGCGAGGTGCAGCGCGCCTTGCTGTGCGATCCGCAGACCAGCGGAGGCTTGCTGGTGGCGGTCGAGCCTGCCGGTGAGGCCGGTTTCCATGCCGCCTGCGCGGAGTTTGGCCTGGCACTGGCGCCGGTCGGCGAGTTCGTCGAGCAGGGCCGGTACGCCGTCGAGGTGATCTGATGCGCGAGGATACGGCCGACTTTCGCCAGCTCTTTCTTTCCGGCGCGCCGCTGCTCGATGCGCGCGCGCCGGTGGAGTTCGCGCGCGGCGCGTTTCCGGGCGCGGTCAACCTGCCGCTGATGGACGATGCCGAGCGGCACCAGGTTGGCTTGTGCTATGAGGAACAAGGGCCGCAGGCCGCGCTCGCGCTGGGCCACCAGTTGGTGACCGGCGAAATCCGCGCGGCGCGAACCGCGGGCTGGGCGGCCTTTGCGCGGGCGCATCCCGACGGCTACCTGTATTGCTTCCGCGGCGGCCTGCGCTCGCAGATCGTGCAGCAATGGCTGCGCGAGGACGCCGGCATCGCTTATCCGCGTGTGACGGGCGGCTACAAGGCGATGCGCGGCTTCCTGATCGAGACCCTGGATGCGGCCGCCGCCGAATGCAGCCTGCTGGTGCTGGGCGGCATGACCGGGAGCGGCAAGACCGAGCTGATCGCTGACCTGGTCACGGGCCCGAGCGGCAGCCGGGACGCCGCCATCGACCTGGAGGGCCAGGCTCGCCACCGCGGGTCCAGCTTTGGCCGGCGCACGGTGGCGCAGCCCACGCAGATCGATTTCGAGAATGGCCTGGCGATTTCGCTGCTGCGCCATCGCGCGGCCGGGCTGCCGGCGCTGGTGGTCGAGGACGAGGGGCGCTTCATCGGCGCGCGCAACCTGCCGCAGGCCTTCTATCAGGCGATTCAGGTAGCGCCGCTGGTCTGGCTGGAGGAGTCCTTCGAGGCGCGCGTGCGCCGCGTGCTGGAAGACTACGTGCTCGGTCTGTCGGGGGAGTTCATGGCGGCACTGGGTGAGCAGGCAGGTTTCGCCGCTTACGCGGCGCGCCTGCGCGATGCCATGGCGGCCATTGCCAAGCGGCTCGGCGGCACGCGCTACGAGCGGCTCTCGGACTTGCTGGACCAAGCGCTGGCGCGCCAGGAGGAAACGGGCGAGACCGACCTGCATCTGGGCTGGATCGCCTTGCTGCTGCAGCAATACTACGACCCGATGTACGCCTACCAGCGCGAACAGCGCGAGGCCAGGATCGTGTTCCGCGGCGAGCGCGCCGCGGTGCTGGCTTTCCTGCGTGAGCGCACCCGCGCCTGAACGCGCGCAGGCCGCCTAGGGGGTGGCCTGCGCGTGCGCGCCACCGCAGACTTCGCAATCGGCCACGCGCGCGAGGCGCATCGTGGTCCATTCCATGCCAAGCGCATCGACCATCAACAGGCGGCCGGCCAGGGTGGTGCCGACGCCCATCAGCAGCTTGAGGGCCTCCGCCGCCTGCACCGTGCCCACCATTCCCACCAGCGGCGCGAACACGCCCATGGTGGCGCAAGCCACTTCCTGCGCCGGCTGCGAGGGCGGGAACAGGCAGGCATAGCAGGGCGCGCCCGGCTGGCGGTGGTCAAACACGCTGATCTGCCCGTCGAAGCGCAGGGCCGCGCCGGACACCAGGGGCACGCTGTGCTGGACGCAGGCGCGGTTGACGGCCTGGCGCGTGTCGAAGTTGTCGCAGCAATCGAGCACCACGTCGGCATCGGCCACCAGGCGCGCTAACTCTGCGGCGCCCACGCGCGCCTGTACCAGGCGCACGTCGATGCCCGGGTTGATGCGCAGCATGCCCTCCCGCGCCGATTCCACCTTGGGGCGTCCGACATTGGCGGTGGTGTGGATCACCTGGCGCTGCAGGTTGGTCAGATCGACCACGTCGTCATCGACCACGGTGATGGTGCCCACGCCGGCCGAGGCCAGGTAGGGCAGGGCGGCAGCGCCCAGGCCGCCCGCGCCGATCACCAGCGCGTGGCTGGCGAGCAACCGGCTCTGGCCCTCGATGCCGAGTTCGTCGAGCAGGATATGCCGCGAATAGCGCAGCAGTTGATCGTCGTTCATGCGTCGTTCATGGCGTGCAATGCAAAAGCGGCCCCGCGGGGCCGCTGTTATTCATCAGGATTTCAGGGGGCCTTGCCGGTCGGCGTGCCCAGCGGCGTGCCCATCGGGGCGCTGGCCGGCGGCGCGCCGGCTGGTGCCTTGCTGGCCGGCTTGGCCGGGGTAGCCGCCTTGGTTGCCGCAGGCTTGGACGGCTTGTCCGACGTGGCCACGGCTTCAAGCTTGGACTTGGAGCGCTTGACCGGCTGGCCTTCGAGCTGGGCAATGGCTTGCTGCAGCATGAAGTCCTCGGCCGAGCCGAACTCGATCGGCTTCTTCTTGCGTTCCTTGTCGCGTTCTTCCGGCGTTTTCTTGGCGTTTTCTTCCTCGAGGCGGCGCAGTTCCTCGACGCGGCGCTGCTCGCGCTCGTTCATCTCGGGCTCTTCCGATTCCTGCTTGTTGTGCAGGTGGCGCTCGGTGTCGATCTCGCGGGTGATCAGCGCGTCGTCAGGATCGCCTTCCGGGTTCTGGTCGACCGGGATGTCCGGGCGGATGCCCTTGGCCTGGATCGACTTGCCCGTCGGCGTGTAGTAGTACGCGATGGTCAGCTTGATGCCGGTGTCGTTGGTGAGCGGGCGCACGGTCTGCACGGAGCCCTTGCCGAACGTGGTCTTGCCCATGATCAGCGCGCGCTTGTGGTCTTGCAGCGCGCCGGCAACGATTTCGGACGCCGACGCCGAGTAGGCGTTGGTCAACACCACCATCGGGATCTTTTTATACAGCGCCGGCAGGTCCTTGAGCGGATCGTCCTCGAGCGAGGACAGCCGGTAGTTGTTGAACGTGGTCTTGTAGACACGCTTGGCATCGGGCACCTGGCCATTGGTCGAGACCACGGTCACGTCGTCGGGCAGGAAGGCTGCCGCCACGCCGACCGCGCCTTGCAGCACGCCGCCGCCGTTGTTGCGCAGGTCCAGGATCACGCCCTTCAGGTTGGGGTTCTTCTGGGCCAGTTCGTCCAGTTTCTTGCCCAGGTCGGCCACCGTGCGTTCCTGGAAGCTGGTCAGGCGGACCCAGGCGAGGCGGTCATTGTCGATCAGCTTGGCCTTGACCGACTGCACGCGGATCTCCGCACGCGTGATCGACACCGGGAAGGTGCGCTCGTCGCTCTTGCGATAGATGGTCAGCGTGACCTTGGTGCCCGGCTCGCCGCGCATGCGCTTGACTGCCTGCTCCAGTGGCAGGCCGCGCACAGGCTTGTCGTCGATGCGGGTGATCAGGTCGCCGGGCTGGATGCCGGCGCGGAAGGCGGGGGTGTCTTCGATCGGGTTGATCACCTTGACGAGCCCTTCTTCCTGCGAGATTTCGATCCCCAGGCCGGCGAAGCGTCCGCGCGTGCCTTCCTGCAGTTCCTTGAAGTCCTTCTCGTCCAGATAGGCCGAATGCGGATCCAGGCTGGCGACCATGCCTTTGATGGCTTCGGTCAGCAGCTTCTTGTCATCCACCGGCTCGACATATTCGCGCTTGATCTGGCCGAAGATGTCGGCCATCAAGCGCAACTGCTCCAGCGGGAGCGGCCCCGGCGAATTCTGCGCCGTGGCCGATAGTTGCAGCGTGGCGAGCACGCCGGCAACGAGTCCGGCAGTAACAAGACTGATGTTCTTGAGCGTCTTACGCATGAGGGCTGCCTGAACGTGTGAGGATTGTGCTGTGTCGGAGCCGGCCTGGCGCATCGCACCGGCCGGATTTGTCCGACAGTATAAGAGGGAGCAGCAAAAAAGGCCTGGTCCACTGCCTGAGACGGCCGGGCGAGCCTCGCGGCGCGCGCCCGGCCTGGGCCTCAGTTTGCCTTGCCTTGGTTCGCCACGGCGGCCAGGGAGGCCGCGATCGCTTCCTGGTCGCCCAGGTAGTAATGACGCAGCGGGCGCAGGTCTGCGTCCAGCTCGTACACGAGCGGGGTGCCATTGGGGATGTTGATGCCAACGATGTCGTCATCCGAGATCTGGTCCAGGTACTTCACCAGCGCGCGGATGCTGTTGCCATGGGCGGCGATTACCACGCGCTTCCCCGCTTTGATGTCGGGGGCGATGGATTCGTTCCATAGCGGCAGCACGCGCTCGACCGTGTCCTTCAGGCATTCGGTCAGCGGAATCTGCTCGCGCGGCACTTGCGCGTAGCGCGGATCGTCGTAAGCCGCACGCGGATCGTCCGCGTCGAGCGCCGGCGGCGGGGTGTCGTAGCTGCGGCGCCATACCAGCACCTGCTCGTTGCCGAACTTGGCGGCGGTCTCGGCCTTGTTCAGGCCGGACAGCGAACCATAGTGGCGTTCGTTCAGGCGCCATTCGTTCCGGACCGGAATCCACATCAGGTCCATTTCGTCCTGCACGTGCCACAGCGTGCGGATGGCACGCTTCAACACCGAGGTGTAGGCTACATCGAAGGCCAGCCCTGCCTCGCGCAGCAGCTTGCCGCCCAGCTTGGCCTGGGCCACGCCGGTGTCGGTCAGGTCGACGTCGACCCAGCCGGTGAAGCGGTTTTCGAGATTCCACGTGGATTCGCCGTGGCGGATGAGAACGAGTTTGTACATGCTGCTTCCAAAGCGTGAGAAACCTGTGTGCGCCCTGCCACATACCGCCGCACATGTGTCAACTAGGAGACAATAGCGGGTCGCGGGCGCCAAACCGTCTATTTTATAATGCCGCCGACTCAACCCACCGGAATGCCAACGTGAATTTCTTCGCCGACTACAACAACCTTGCCTTGATCGCCCTCGCCGTCGTGTCGGGCGGCCTGCTGGCGTGGCCCGCCATCTCGCGCGGAACCTCCGGCAAGACCGTCAACCCGGCCGCCGCTACCCAGCTGATCAACAAGCGCAATGCCGTGGTTGTGGATATCCGGGAAGCCACCGAATACGCCAAGGGCCACCTGCCGCAAGCAAAGAGTGCGCCACTTTCCGACCTGGCAAGCCGTGCCGCCAGCCTTGCAAAGGACAAGTCCGTCCCCATCATCGTCGTGTGCCAGACCGGCCAGCGCTCGGGCAAGGGTCAAGCAGCCCTGAAGGAAGCCGGTTACAGTGAGATCTATTCGCTCGAAGGTGGCCTTGCCGCCTGGCAGCAAGCCGGTCTGCCCGTGGTCAAGTAAGCGGCGCAGGCAAGCGGCGCTGGGGGCACGTCCTCCGTTGCCGCCGCTGTCCCGGCTTGCGAGCACCCGACCAACCGCCGGATTCCGTTTTTCAAGGAGATGCGCATGGCCCGCGTTGTAATGTACAGCACGGTAGTTTGTCCGTATTGCCAGATGGCCGAGCGCCTTCTGAAGGCCAAGGGCGTCGAGGCGATCGAGAAGATCCTGATCGACCGCGAGCCCGGCAAGCGCGAGGAAATGATGAGCCGCACCGGTCGCCGCACCGTGCCGCAGATCTACATCGACGAGACCCATGTCGGTGGCTTCGACGACCTCTCGGCGCTCGATCGCCAGGGTGGCCTGGTGCCGCTGCTGGGCGCCTGAAGCGCAGCCTGTCTCGCCGCGGGTGAATTCGCCACCCGCGTCATGTACCATATACGTTTTCCAACCGGGTGCCGACCCGGGCCGTTCACCCTGGGCCAATCCCGCCCATGGTGCCAATGTCCCGCTCGCCTGGCCCCCAACGCCCATTTTTCCGGAAGCCTTTCATGAGCGACCAGCAGAACAATCAGCAGGAAGACCAGCCGTTCTTCAACATCCAGCGCGTGTACCTGAAGGACATGTCGCTCGAGCAGCCGAATTCGCCCGGCATCTTCCTCGAGACCGAAGCGCCGGCCGTGGAAGTGCAGGTGAACGTAGGTGCCTCGCAGCTCCAGGAAGGTATCTTCGAAGTCGTGGTGACCGGTACCGTGACCACCAAGGTGCAGGACAAGGTTGCCTTCCTGGTGGAAGCCCACCAGGCCGGCATCTTCGATATCCGCAACGTGCCGGTGGAGCAGCTCGACCCGCTGCTGGGCATTGCCTGCCCGACCATTCTCTACCCGTACCTGCGTAGCAATATCGCCGACGTGATCACCCGCGCCGGCTTCCAGGCCATTCATCTGTCGGAAATCAACTTCCAGGCCCTGTACGAACAGCGCCTGCAGGCCGCGATGGAAGAAGCGGAAACCGCGCAAGGTGGCAACAGCGGCATCGTGATGCCCGACGGCAGCCAGGCTCGTCACTGATCCTGCTGCAGGATGTCGCAAAGACGGGGCTTCGGCCCCGTTTTGTCTTTCCGGTTCGCGTCATTCGTGGCGCGCAAGGCTTAAGGCTCAGGGCTTAAGGTTTCGAGGCCGAACAAGCGAGGCAAACCGCCATGAAAATCACTGTCTTCGGTGCAGGTGCCTGGGGCACCGCGCTCGCCAGCCATGCCGCCGCGGCCCACGATGTGGTGCTGTGGGGGCGTGATGCCGCCCAGCTGGCCGCTATCGGCGCCGACCGCGTCAATGCTACCTACCTGCCCGGCGTGCCGCTGTCCGGGCGGCTCGTGGTGGAACCCGATTTCGAGCGGGCCGCGGCGCATGCCGATGTCGAACCCGATGGCCTTGTGATCGTCGCCACGCCGGTTTCGGGCCTGCGCGAAATGACGCGCAGGCTGGCCGCGAGCCAGGCCGGGGGCTTGCGCATGCTCTGGCTGTGCAAGGGCTTCGAAGCAGGCACCAATGCGTTGCCGCACCAGATGGTGCGGGAAGAACTCACCGTCGCCGGCCGTCTCGCCGACACCAGCTACGGCGTGCTGACCGGGCCTAGTTTTGCCCGGGAAGTGGCGCTGGGCCTGCCCTGCGCGCTGACCGTGGCGGGCACTTCGCCGGCGCTCTCCGAGTTCGCTCAGCAGGCATTCCATCACCATGCCATGCGCATCTACGGCAGCGACGACCTGGTCGGCGCCGAGGTGGGGGGCGCAGTCAAGAATGTGCTGGCGATTGCTACTGGCGCCAGCGATGGCCTGGGCCTGGGCCTGAACGCGCGCGCCGCGCTGGTAACGCGCGGCCTGGCCGAGATGACCCGGCTCGGCATGGCATTGGGAGGGCGCGTCGAAACCTTCATGGGCCTGGCCGGTATGGGCGACCTGATCCTGACCGCCACGGGCGACCTCTCGCGCAATCGCAAGGTTGGCCAGCAACTGGCGCAGGGCAAGACGCTGGCGCAGATTCTGGCCGAGCTTGGCCATGTTGCCGAAGGCGTGCGCTGCGCGCAGGCCGTGGCGGCGCTGGCCGCGGCCAAGGGCGTCGACATGCCGATCACGCGCGCGGTATGTGCCGTGCTCTTCGAGGGGCTGCCCGCCGCCGATGCGGTGGCGCGGCTGCTTCAGCGCGATGCACGCGATGAGTGAGCGCGCAATGGAAGATCGTCGCCGCGTCCTGAAGGCCCTTGCCGTCTGTGCCATGCCTGGCGTGGCTGGCACCGCGCTGGCTGCGCCCGCATCCGCCCAGCCCTGGCCCGTAAAGCCGATCCGCATGGTGGTGCCGTTCCCAGCCGGGTCCTCGCCCGACCTGATCGCGCGCCTGCTGACCGAGAAGCTGGCCCCAGCGCTCGGACAAGCGGTCGTGGTGGAGAACCGTCCGGGTGCCGGCGGCAATATCGGCACCGGCATGGTGGCCAGGGCCGCCCCGGACGGCTATACCTTGCTGCTCACCATCAATGGGCCGCTGGTCACCGCGCCCACCTTGTCGCGCCATCTCGGCTACGACCCTGTGCGCCAGCTCGCCCCCGTGTCGCTGGTGGCGACTTCGCCCAATGTGCTGGTGGTGGATGCCCGCCTGCCGGTGCATGACGTGCGGGAGTTCGTGGCCCTGGCCCGTTCCCGGCCGGGTGTGCTGAACTACGGGTCGGTAGGCAACGGCAGCGCTGCCCACCTGGCCATGGAGCAGCTCAAGGCGGCCGCCGGCATCGACCTGCAGCACATCCCCTATCCTGGGTTCGCGCAGATCACCACCGCCATGGTCGGCGGCCAGGTGCAGGCCGGCTTCATGGTGCCGGCCATCGCCATGCCGCTGGTGACTGCAGGCAAGCTGCGCATCATCGCGGTCACCACCAGCGGGCGCACCAGCCTGCTGCCCGCGGTGCCCACCGTGGCGGAATCCGGCTATCCCGGCTTCGAGGCGATCTCATGGCAAGCAGTGCTGGCCCCGGCGGGCACGCCCGCGCCGGTGATCGACCGGCTCTATCGTGAGCTGGTGGCCATCATCGGCAGCGAGGACGTGCGCGCCAAGATGCGCGCTCAGTATTTCGTGCCGGCCGGCACCGCGCCGCAATCGCTGCGCCAGACCATGGCGAGCGAGAAGGTGCGCTGGGACAAGGTGATCCACGTGGCGGGCGTGCAGCCGGAATAAGGAAGTGCGCCGGTGGCGGCCTCAGGCGCCGCCGGCAAAGCCATTCTGGCGCCAAGCTTCGAACACCACGACCGCGACGGTATTGGAGAGGTTGAGGCTGCGGTTGTCCGGCCGCATCGGCAGCCGGATGCGCTGCGCGGTGGGAAACCATTCGCGCCGCTCCGGCGCCAACCCGCGCGTTTCCGAGCCGAACACAAACCAGTCCCCGGGCTGGAAGCTGACTTGGCCGAAGGGCGTCGAGCCATGCGTGGTCAGCGCGAACATGCGGGTCGGGTCGGGTCGCTCGCTTTCCATCAGCGCGTCCCAGTTCTCGTGCACGCGCATGCTGGCGTACTCGTGATAGTCCAGGCCGGCTCGGCGCATGCGCGCGTCTTCCAGCGGAAAGCCGAGTGGCTTGACAAGGTGCAGGCGCGCACCGGTGTTGGCGCACAGCCGTATCACATTGCCGGTGTTTGGCGGGATCTCGGGTTCGACCAGGACGACATTGAACATGGGGGAGGGGCGGGCCAGGGGCGCCGCAGCCGTGAAACGCTGGGCAGCTTACCCTGCCGTGGGCCGGCTGTCACGCCGGGCCTGTGGGCTGCGCTACGGCGTGCGCAAGGCGACCACCAGCGTCACGCGCGCCGCGCCGTTGGCTTTCAGGACCCGCGCCGCTTCGCCCAAGGTGGCGCCGCTGGTCATCACATCGTCGACCAGGCCGACATGCCGGCCCGCAACGTCATGGCCGGACCCGAGGCCGAAGGCATCCTGCAGGTTGACCTGCCGCGCGGGCAGGTCCAGCGTGGCTTGGGCCGGCGTATCGCGCAGCCTCGCCAGCAGCGTCGGCGCGGCGCGCACGCCCAGCCGGCGTGCCAGCGGCCGGGCGATTTCCCAGGACTGGTTGAAGCCACGCTCGGCAAGGCGCTGCGCGGACAGCGGGATCGGCGCCAGCACATCGGGCAGGGCCACGCCGGATCTTCCGGACTCGGCCTGCCAGCGGCACGCCAGTTCGCCCCCAAGCCAGTCCGCCAGCGGCAGCACGCCGCCGAACTTCAAGGCCAGCACCAGGCCGTCCTGCGGGCTGGCGTAGTCGCCCAGCACCAGCGCGTCGTCGAAAGGCGGCGGCTCGTAGCGGCACTGGGCACAGAGCGAGGTTGCGCCTGGCCCGGCGGTGCGGCCTAGCGGCCGGGCGCAGCAGCGGCAACGCGGCAGCGGCGTTAGCAACTCTTGCGCGCAACCTGCGCAGACGGTTTCGTCCTGCACAGTGCCGCAAAGTGCGCAAGCCGCTGGCAGGAGCGTGCGCAGCAAGCGCCGCGCATGATGGCGCAGGGTGCCTTCGCCCGGGCGCGCCAGGCGGCACGGCACGGGGGCGACTGCCGCATGAGGCACGTCGGGGGCGCCGGCGGCAGGCCTGGCGGTGGACGCGTATACTTGCGATCCTGTTGCGGCGCCCGCTGGCGCGCGCACCGCATGCCCGACCGCCGCCTCACGCCGGCCGTCATCCTCATTCTTAGTTTCTTGCTGCCTGGTTTGACCGTGTCCCTGCATGACGCCGACTCCCCCGATGCCTATTTGCCGCCCACGCGGCTGACCCGCCTCGCCTTCGACCGGCGCAGCGCCGGATTCAGCCAACTGGACTTCCTGCTGGGCGAGATTGGCCAGCGCATGCAGGAGCGCATGCAGATGATCCGGCTGGCGCCGGCGCGCGCGCTCGATATCGGCTGCGGCCACGGGCGCGGCCTGGCCGCGCTGCGTGCCCAGTACCCGGATGCGCAGATCGCCGGGATGGATATTTCCGGCGCCATGCTGCGCGAGGCGGCCCAGCGCGATCCCCAGCGCCAGTCCGGGTGGCTTGGGCGTCTGCTTGGCAAGCGCCCGACCTTCGACCTGGTGCAGGGCGATCTTGCCACATTGCCCTTCGCCCCGGCCAGCTTCGACCTGTTGTGGTCCAACCTGGCGTTGCACTGGCACCCCGAGCCGCACCGGGTCTTCCCGGAGTGGCACCGGGTCACCCGCGACGAAGGCCTGGTCCTGTTCTCACTGTTCGGGCCGGATACGCTGGCGCAATTGCGCGCCGCCTTTGCCGAAGTGGACGGCGACACCCACACGCTGCGCTTCGTCGACATGCACGATATCGGGGACATGCTGGTGCACAGCGGCTGGTCCACGCCCGTGATGGACATGGAGACGCTGACGATCACCTATGAGTCGCCGCGGGCCTTGCTGCGTGAAGTGCAGGCCTTCGGCGGGCTGCGCCTGCCGGCTGGCGCGAGCCAGGGAGGGCTGCGCGCTCGCCGCTGGCACGCAGCACTGCTGGCCGCGCTGGAGCGCCAGCGCAATGCCGAGGGACTGATCCCGCTTACGTTCGAGATCGTCTACGGCCATGCCTGGAAGCTGGCGCCGCGCGGCAAGCAGGCTGTCGATGAGCTCGGCCACGCCGTGGTTCCGCTCGACAAGATCGGGCGCGCGCGGCAGCGCAAGTAACGTCCGCGGCGCTGCTGCACGCATCGGCGGCGCAGTCAAGCGGCCGATGGCGAGCACCGTACTGATGCACAAAAACTTGTCGCGCGCTAGCCCCTTGGTCAAGTAGCGGCCTTGTCCGAGTAGGCGAAGCGCCCTATAATGCGCCAGTTTGTCGCAGTGGTCTCCCTGGCACAATTTGCCCGAAATCGCACTTCAATGGTGCGTCCCAGGCGCAATCGTCCAGGCGTGCATCCAGCGCAGAGTAGTTGGCGATGCAAGGTTGGCGATGCAAGACTTGGGTATCGCACTCCAGACGGCGCAAGGCAAATCCGGCGGTAGTTCCGACGGATTTGGCCCGCCGGACAAAGACTGGCTGATGAAGCGGAATTGTTCGCTGTCTCCGCGCCAGGTTGGCTGGTTTTACCTCTCAATCGTCAGTGTTTCGCTCGCCATCGCTTTGTTCTTCGCGTGGCGAGGGTCATGGCTCGTGCTTCCCTTTGCCGGGCTGGAACTGCTGGGGCTGGGCATTGCCCTGCTGGTGCACGGGCGGCATGCGTCGGACTACGAGCGCGTCAGCCTCGTCGACGGCAGGCTGGTAGTGGTTTCGGTCAGTGCAGGGCAGCTGACACGGCATGAATTCAACCCGCTATGGGTGCGGGTTGAACCGGGTGAATCATTACGGGCGCTGGTGTTGCTGCGCTCGGGCAAGAGCGCTGTGCGGGTGGGGTGTTTTCTGGACCCGTACAAGCGGCGAAAGTTCGCGCAGGAGCTCGCATCGGCTTTGCGCTGCCTCTGAGAGGCAGCGGGGGCCGGCGAGTCACAGATTTGAATCTGTAAATTGGGTAGATAACAAATGAAAATGTGGAAGAAGGCATCCGCAGCGTGTCTGGTGGGGGCATCCCTGCTCACCAGCTACGCAGCCCTGGCAGTGGAAGACATGCCAGGTGGCCCCGCCGTGCGACAGCTCAATCTGACCGAGCCGGTCACCAAGATCGCCGAGCAGATTCACTGGCTGAACTGGATGATGCTGATCATGTGCACCGTGATCTTCATCGGCGTGTTCGGGGTGATGTTCTACTCCGTATTCAAGCACCGCAAGTCCAAGGGCGCGAAGTCGGCTTCCTTCCACGAAAGCATCACCGTCGAGGTGATCTGGACCATCATCCCCTTCCTGATCGTCATCGGCATGGCCCTGCCTGCCACCAAGACGGTCGTGGCGATGAAGGACACCACCAACGCCGACATCACCATCAAGGCCACCGGCTACCAGTGGAAGTGGGGCTACGACTACCTGAAGGGCGACGGCGAAGGCATCTCCTTCGTGTCCACCCTGACCACCCCGCGCGAACAGATCAACAACGAGGCCCCCAAGTCGAACACCTACCTGATGGAGGTGGACAACGAGATGGTGGTGCCCGTGAACAAGAAGGTCCGCATGGTGCTGACGGCCAATGACGTCATCCATGCCTGGATGATCCCGGCCTTCGGCGTCAAGCAGGATGCCATTCCCGGCTTCGTGCGCGACACCTGGTTCAAGGCCGAGAAGGTTGGCGTGTACCGTGGCCAGTGCGCCGAGTTGTGCGGCAAGGAACACGCCTTCATGCCGATCGTCGTGCGCGTCGTCTCCGACGCCGACTACGCCAAGTGGGTCGACGGCAAGAAGAAGGAGCTCGCCGCCAAGGCGGACGATCCCAACAAGACCTGGACCCTGGACGAGCTCAAGGCCCGTGGCGAGAAGGTCTACACCGCCAACTGCGCGGTCTGCCACCAGCCTAACGGCAAGGGCGGCGGCGCCTTCCCGGCTCTCGACGGCTCCAAGATCGTCAACGGCCCGGACGCAGGCCAGATGCATATCCTGCTGGAAGGCAAGGGTGCCATGCCGGTGTGGAAGCACCTCTCCGATACCGAGCTCGCTGCCGTCATGACCTACACCCGCAACAACTGGGGTAACAAGACGGGTGAAGTGATTCAACCGAGCGATTTCGTGAATGCGCGTGCCGGCAAGTTCCGCGAAGGCGGCGGCGCACCTGGCGCGAGCGGCGACGCCGCGCCCAAGACGGAAGACAAGCCCGCTGCCAAGCAGGCCAGCGCCGCGGGCGACCGCGCCGCAGGTTGAACAGGATTTCAGGAGTTTTCGCGATGAGTACTGCTACCCCGGACGCGCTCGCCCACCCGCACGACCACGCGCATGACGATCACCACGATCAACCGCATGGCTGGCGCCGTTGGCTGTTTGCCACCAACCACAAGGACATCGGTACGCTGTACCTGCTGTTCTCGTTCACCATGCTGCTGTCTGGCGGCGCGCTGGCACTGCTGATCCGTCTCGAACTGTTCGAGCCGGGCCTGCAGTTCTTCCGCCCGGAACTGTTCAACCAGTTCACCACCATGCACGGCCTGATCATGGTGTTCGGCGCGATCATGCCGGCCTTCGTCGGCTTTGCCAACTGGATGATCCCGCTGCAGATCGGCGCATCGGACATGGCGTTCGCGCGGATGAACAACTTCAGCTTCTGGCTGATGCCCCCGGCAGCGCTGCTGCTGGTGCTGTCGTTCTTCGCACCGGGCGGCGCCACCGCCGCCGGCTGGACCCTGTACGCGCCGCTGTCGGTGCAGATGGGCCCCGGCATGGACATGGCGATTTTCGCCATGCACATCATGGGCGCGTCGTCGATCATGGGCTCGATCAACATCATCGTCACGGTGCTCAATATGCGCGCACCCGGCATGACGCTGATGAAGATGCCGATGTTCTGCTGGACCTGGCTGATCACCGCCTACCTGCTGATCGCCGTGATGCCGGTGCTGGCTGGCGCCATCACCATGGTGCTGACCGACCGTCACTTCGGCACGAGCTTCTTCTCGGCTGCCGGCGGCGGCGACCCGGTGATGTACCAGCACATCTTCTGGTTCTTCGGCCACCCCGAGGTCTACATCATGATCTTGCCGGCGTTCGGGATCGTCTCGCACGTCGTGCCGACCTTCGCCCGCAAGCGCCTGTTCGGCTATAGCTCGATGGTCTACGCGACCGCTTCGATCGCCATCCTGTCGTTCATCGTGTGGGCTCACCACATGTTCACGACCGGCATGCCCGTGACCGGCCAGTTGTTCTTCATGTACGCCACCATGCTGATCGCGGTGCCGACGGCTGTGAAGATCTTCAACTGGATCGCCACCATGTGGCGTGGCTCGATGACCTTCGAGACCCCGATGCTGTTCGCGATCGGCTTCATCTTCGTGTTCACCATCGGTGGCTTCACCGGCCTGATGCCGGCGGTGGCCCCGATCGACATCCAGTTGCAGGACACCTACTTCATCGTTGCCCACTTCCACTACGTGCTGGTGGCGGGCTCGCTGTTCGCGATGTTCTCGGGCTTCTACTACTGGGGTCCGAAGTGGAGCGGTTTCATGTACAACGAAACCCGCGGCCAGATCCACTTCTGGGGCTCGATGATTTTCTTCAACATCACCTTCTTCCCGATGCACTTCCTGGGCCTGGCCGGCATGCCGCGTCGCTATGCCGACTACCCGACCCAGTTCGCGGATTTCAACGCGATTGCATCGATTGGCGCACTGGGCTTCGGCCTGATGCAGGTGTATTTCTTCTTCTTCGTGGTGCTGCCGTCCTACCGTGGCGGCAAGGCAGCCGGGGACAAGCCTTGGGATGGCGCCGAGGGCCTGGAATGGACCGTGCCGTCGCCGGCCCCGTTCCACACCTTTGAAGTGCCGCCGCAAGTCAAGTAAGCCGCAGTCAGGCAAGCCGCAATAAGCACGGAAGGATGGGCACTGCCCGTCCTTCCGCGCCACGCAAGCAAGGTGTTATGCAGGATCCAAACAAAAGTCCATCGCAGGCAGACCGCAAGGCCTCCAATCGTCGTCTCGGCCTGATCCTTTTCTCGATCGTGATGGTTTTCTTTTTGGGTTTCTTCGCCAAGATGATCTTTCTTGGCTGAAGCTGCAGGGTATTGAGATGAGCGCGAACCAGCAGTCAAGCAATGCCACCGACAAGAAGTTCAACCGCGGGATGATGCTGCGGCTGTTGGTGGTGGTGGCGTTGATGTTCTCGTTTGGCTATGCGCTGGTGCCGCTGTACAAGAAGATCTGCGAGATCACCGGCTTGAACGTGGTGACCACGCGGGACCTGTACGGTGGCCAGGTCAAGAACACGCAGGTGGACAAAACCCGCACGATCACGGTCGAGTTCGACTCCAATGCGCGCGGGCCCTTTGCCTTCCGTCCGGTCAAGAGCAGCATGGAAGTGCACCCGGGCGAGATGACCACCATCGTCTACGAAGTGGCGAACGGCCAGGCACGCGATATCTCGGCGCAGGCCATCCCGAGCTACCTGCCCAAGCTGGCCACGCAGTATTTCAAGAAGATCGAGTGCTTCTGCTTCAAGGAACAGACGCTCAAGGCGAAGGAAGCACGCGAGATGCCGGTTGTGTTCGTGATCGATCCGGACCTGCCGAAAGACGTGAAGAACATTACGCTGTCCTATACCTTCTTCGAGATCGGGACGCCGGTGGCGCAAGCGCCGCAAGGTCCCCTCGACGCGCAGCCAGCAGGCGCGGGCAAGGGCATTTGAGTTTGCAGGCGAGGCAAGTTGCAGGGGAAAAGCCGTGGATGAGATGAAGGACGCGGTCAAGCGCAAGCTGTCATTTGCGCAGACGCTGCGCGCGGTGTTCTGGTCGTTTATCGGCCTGCGCAAGGGCAGCGAGCATGAGCGCGACATGGCACAGCTCAACCCGGTCCATGTGATCATTGCCGGCCTGATCGGGGTAGCCATCCTGATCGCGGTGCTGATCACGGTCGTGCGTGTGGTGGTAGGGTGAGGCCACGCAGCGCAAGGCACGGGGCAGGGCAGGAGTAAGTAAAAAGAGCAGGGCAAAAGCATGCCGCCGGCCCCGTCAGGGCTGGATGTGCGGATAACGATTACTGAATCAGAGACTCTGAGCTGGAGAAAAAAGAATGAGTGCGAACCGCGCAAACGCTCCGTACTACTTCGTACCGGGCCCCTCGCGCCATCCGATCACGGCTAGCTTCGGCTTGCTGCTGACGGCTGGGGGTGCTGCTGGCTGGGTAAACGGGCAGACCTGGGGGCCTTACCTGTGCGGCCTGGGCCTGCTGTGGTTCCTGTTCGTGCTCAAGAGCTGGTTCGGCGAGGCGATCAACGAATCCGAGACGGGCAAGTACGGCAAGAACATCGACCTGTCCTTCCGCTGGTCGATGGGCTGGTTCATCTTCTCCGAGGTGATGTTCTTCGCGGCGTTCTTCGGCGCGCTGTTCTACGCCCGCAACATTGCCATGCCGTGGCTCGGCGACCTGAACAACAAGATCCTGTGGCCCGACTTCGCCGCCGTATGGCCGAACCTCGGACCGGCCGGTGTCGTGGAGAGCTTCCAGACCATGGGCCCGTGGCCGATCCCCACGATCAACACCGCCTTGCTGCTGATGTCCGGCGTGACGCTGACCTGGGCGCACCATGCGCTGCTGGCCAACAAGCGCAGCCAGCTGATCCAGGGCCTGGTGCTGACCATCCTGCTGGGCGCGGTCTTCATGTGCTTCCAGGTGTACGAATACCACCACGCGTATTCGGAGCTGAACCTCAAGCTGACCTCGGGCATCTACGGTTCCACCTTCTTCCTGCTCACCGGCTTCCACGGTTTCCACGTGACGCTCGGCGCGATCATGCTGACGGTGGTGCTGGTGCGGGTGCTCAAGGGCCAGTTGACGCCCGACCATCACTTTGCATTCGAAGGCGCTGCCTGGTACTGGCACTTCGTCGACGTGGTGTGGCTGTTCCTCTACATCGTGGTGTACTGGCTGTAAGACACCCGATTGCAGTGCCCGCCGCCCACGCCGGCGGCATCGCGGGGGAGGTTCTCCTCCTTCGCGAGGAACAACAAAAAACAAGCGCCGCAGGGGAAGTAGCCAGCCTGCGGCGCTTGTTTTTTGTGGTTTGAACCTGGCGTAGCCGGGCCGTGCCGGCTTCAGGGCGCCATGCGGATGCCCGTGCTCTGTATCCATCCCATCCAGTGCGAGAACAGGATGAAGACGAACAGGGCCACCGAGAAGCCGACCCGGAACATCAGCGAGCGCATCATGTTTGGCGTCCTGCCGCGGTCGCGCATCATGAAGAACAGGGCGCAGGCCAGGCTACCGATGATGAGGAAGAACGCGATGAGGATGACGATGCGCATGGAGGGCCCGCAAGCGCGGGGTCTGCTAGGGATAGAGTGCCATTATCGCATCGGCGCGCGTGGCAACGCCCTCGGGAAATGCCAGGGAGGCCGCACGTGAAGCTGTGGCGCGCACTGAGCCCGCTGCCCACCATCGCCGCGCTGGTGGTGATCGCGCTCACCTGTGCCTTGGGCAACTGGCAGCTGAATCGGGCCCATGAAAAAGTGGCGCGGGCCGCGCGCCTTGAGGCGCTGGCTGCCCAGCCGCCGCTGGAGATCGGGCGCAGCCTGGTGGATGGCGCGCTGGCGGAGCGGCGTGTGCACGTGCGCGGGCGCTTCGATGCAGCGCATACGGTTTTGCTGGACAATCGCCCCCACGGCAACGGCACCGATAGCCGTGCCGGATTCATGGTGCTGACGCCGCTGCGGGTTGCCGGGGGCGATGCGGCCGCGCCGGCCGTGCTGGTGCTGCGCGGCTGGCTGCCTCGCGACGCGCAGGATCGTACCCATATCGCGCCGTTCCCGACGCCGCAAGGCGAGGTGGAGCTGGACGGCACCGCGCTGGCGACCGTGCCCAGGGTCTTCAGCCTGGGCCAGGGCGCGAATGCCGAGGCCGGCCAGAAGATCCGCCAGAATGTCGATCTCGCCGCTTATGCAGCGGAGCTTGGCGTGCCCCTGCAACCCTTTGTGCTGGAACAGCGCAACGACAGCGGCGACGGGCTGGCGCGCGACTGGGCGCCAGCGGACATCGGCGCGGATCGCCACTATGGTTATGCCTTCCAGTGGTTCGGGCTGGCGGCGCTGACCCTGGTGCTACTGGTGGCGTTGAGCTGGCGGCGCGCGGCCCGCATGACGGCTTGAGCATTCACGCGGGTGGCACCCGTATCACCCACGAACCACAGCGGCGCGTTGCGGTCAGATGAGCGCAACCGCCCCTAACGACAGACAGACGACAGACAGACGAAACACTATGCAACAGCCAGATCCCGCTTCGGCCCAGACCGCCCGCGCCGCGCCGCAAGACTCGCGCATCGACGCCCGCACCCGTCGCGGCCGCATCCAGATGCTGCTGCTTCTGCTGGTGTGCGCTTCGCCTGTCATCGCTTCCTACCTGACGTACTACGTGTTCAAGCCGGCGGGCGGATCCACCAACTACGGCACGCTGATCGAGCCGCAGCGCCCGATGCCCGCGATACAGATCGGCAATGAGCGTGCCGAGTCCGTGCCGCTGGATAGTTTCAAGGGCAAGTGGCTGCTGGTGACGGCGGACGGCGCGGCGTGCGACGAAGCCTGCGCCAAGAAACTGTTCACCATCCGCCAGATCCGCGCGGGGCAAGGCCAGGACCGCGAGCGCATCGTGCCGGTGTGGCTGATCAGTGACGAAGGCCCGATCGATTCCCGCCTGTCTGCTGCCTACAACGAGCCCTATGCCGGCGTGCGCTTCCTGCGCGCCAACCGCGAGGCCATGCAGAAATGGCTGCCGGCGGAACCGGGTGCCCGGATCGAGGACAGCCTGTTCCTGATCGACCCGCTGGGTAACCTGATGATGCGCTTCCCCAAGGAGCCGGACCCCAAGAAGATGAGCTCCGACCTGAAGAAGCTGCTCAAGTACTCTCACATCGGGTGAGGCGCGCATGCTGCTCCAACTCGCCATCATCGGCGTCCTGATCGCGCTGTTCCCCTTGAGCTACGTGCTGGTCAAAGGGGACCGCAACAAGTATCGCAAGCTGGTCTGGATCACCGCCTTCCTGACGCTGGACCTGATCATGTTCGGCAGCTTCACGCGGCTGACGGACTCCGGCCTGGGCTGCCCTGACTGGCCGGGCTGCTATGGCCACTCCAACCCGCACGCGGCGCAGGAACCTATCCGCGCCGCCGAGACGGCCCTGCCCAGCGGGCCCGTGAGCATCACCAAGGCGTGGATCGAGATGATCCACCGCTACTTCGCCATGGCGGTCGGCGTGCTGATCATCACGCTGATGGTGCTGGCCTGGGTCAAGCGGCGCGAACTCAAGCAGTCGCCCTGGTTCGCCACCGGGGTGCTGCTGCTGGTGTGCGTGCAGGGCGCATTCGGGGCCTTTACGGTCACACTCAAGCTGCAGCCCATCATCGTGGTCACGCACCTGATGCTCGGCATGAGCCTGCTGGCAGCGTTGATCTGGCTGGGCTCGCGCAACGATCCACCCTTGCGGGTGGCGCCGCAGGCGGCCGGGCTGCGCTGGCCGGCGCGCATCGCGCTGGCCTTGCTGGTGCTGCAGATCTTCCTGGGCGGCTGGGTGAGCACTAACTATGCTGTGCTGGCGTGTACCGACTTTCCGCTGTGCAACGGCCAGCTCGTGCCGGACATGGACTTCCACCACGGCTTTACGCTGTGGCGCCAGCTCGGCATGACCGCCGACGGCGACTACATCCCGCACTCGGCCCTGGTGGCGATCCATTGGGTGCATCGCGGCTTCGCTTTCGTCGTGCTGGCTTTCCTGGCCTGGTTTGGGCTGCAGGCACGCCGCCATGGTGGCCTCACGCGCAGCGCGGGCTGGTTGCTGGGCTTTCTCGCGCTGCAACTGGCCACAGGTCTGTCGAACATCGTGTTCGACTGGCCGCTGGGCGCCGCGGTGGCGCATAACGGCGGCGCGGCGGTCTTGCTGCTGCTCCTGGTTCGCCTCAACTACAATATAGGGCTCGCGGCCCGGTCCGCTGACATTGCTACCGACGTGCCGGCCGCCGCGCGCGCCACATGAAAGACAAGAACTCTCCAGTGGTTACAGCTACCCACACACATCCCCTCGGGCGGGTTCGCCACCTGATCCGCCAGTACGCCGCCCTGACCAAGCCGCGGGTGACGCAGCTTGCCGTCTTCTGCGCCATCATCGGCATGTTCCTCGCCACGCCCGGCATGGTGCCGTGGCCGGTGCTGATCGGCGGTGCCGCCGGCATCTGGCTGTTGGCAGGTGCCGCTTTCGCCATCAACTGCCTGGTGGAGCAGAAGGTTGATGCGCTGATGCGCCGCACCGCGTGGCGCCCGTCGGCCACCGGCGAGATCACCACCATCCAGACGCTGGTGTTCTCCGCCGTGCTGGGTGGGGCAGGGATGTGGCTGCTGCACGTCTACACCAACGACCTGACCATGTGGCTGACCGTGGCCACCTTCGTGGGCTACGCCGTGGTGTACACCATCCTGCTCAAGCCGGCCACGCCGCAGAACATCGTCATCGGCGGCCTGTCCGGCGCCATGCCGCCGGCGCTTGGCTGGGCGGCGGTCGCGGGCGACCTGCCGGCGGAAGCCTGGTTCCTGGTGCTGATCATCTTCACGTGGACGCCGCCGCACTTCTGGGCCCTGGCCCTGTATCGCCGCGCCGACTACGCCAAGTCCGGCCTGCCGATGCTGCCGGTGACGCACGGCGAGCGCTTCACGCTGCTGCATATCCTGCTGTACACGCTGATCATGATCGCGGCCACGCTGCTGCCTTTTGTGTACGGCATGTGCGGCTATATCTACCTGGCGGCCGCGCTGATCCTGGGGGGCGGGTTCCTGGCCTACTCGTGGAAGATGTATCGCAACTACTCGGATGCGCTGGCGCAACGCACCTTCCGCTTCTCGATCCTGTATCTCTCGCTGCTGTTCGCCGCGCTGCTGGTCGATCACTACTTCAAATTCCTGCCGCAGGCCTGAGCGGGGCGCGCAGGCTTGCGGCATCTTGTCGCGGCCTGCGCGCGTGGCGGCCACGATCGGCGATACTGCGTGTCATCTGTTAATGTGACCTTGTCGCGCCTAGCCGCCTGCCGGGCGGCGCCGGCTCGCCAACACCACCCGAACTCGCATGCCAAACCATTTCCCTTCAGGCTTTCTCCCCACCTTCGCGGCCTTCCGCCGGTTTTGCCTGCTGGCCCTGTGCGCGCTGCTGCTGGCGGCATGCGGCCAGCAGAAGGCTTCCTTCAAGAACGTCGATATCACCGGCGGCAGCGAGTTCGGCAAGGACTTCGTCCTTACCGACCACAACGGCAAGGTGCGCTCCATTGGCGACTTCAAGGGCAAGGCGGTAGTGATGTTCTTCGGCTATACGCATTGCCCTGACGTGTGCCCGACCACCATGGCCGAGCTCAAGGCGGTGATGGAACAACTGGGACCGGACGCCGACAAGGTGCAGGTGTTGTTCGTTACGGTGGATCCGGAGCGTGATACGCAGGCGCTGCTGGCGCAGTATGTGCCGGCCTTCGATCCGCGCTTCCTGGGCATGCGCCCGGCCGACGATGCCGCGCTGCAGAAGGTTGCGAAGGACTTCAAGGTGTTCTACGCCAAGGTGCCGGGCACGTCCCCGAATAACTACACCATGGATCACTCGGCGGGCAGCTATGTGTTCGACCCGAGCGGCAAGCTGCGCCTGTTTATCCGCCACGGCCAGGGGCCGGAGCCGATCGTGCACGACCTCAAGCAACTGCTGTCCTGATGCTGTCATGAGGCGGGCCGCCGGCGCGAAGCCGGCAGGCAAAATAAAACAGGGCCGGTCGCGAGACCGGCCCTGTTCTACTTTTGGTGCGCTTAAGCCTTAGGCAAAGGCCTGCAGCGCACCCTTCATCTTCTTCATCGCCGCGGTTTCGATCTGGCGGATGCGTTCGGCGGAAACGCCGAATTCGTCAGCCAGTTCGTGCAGCGTGGAGCCGCCCGAGCCGTCGTCGTTGACCTGCAGCCAGCGCGCCTCGATGATGCGGCGGCTACGGTCGTCGAGCTTGGACAGCGCTTCTTCCAGGCCTTGCACCTGCAGGCGGTCGTGGCGCTGCGCCTCGATCACGCGGGTGGGCTCGTTGTGGTTGTCGGCCAGGTAGGCGATGGGCGCGAAATCCTCTTCGCCATCGTCGATCTGCCCTTCGAGCGCCAGGTCGCCGCCCGACAGGCGGGTTTCCATCTCCATCACTTCTTCCGGCTTGACGTTCAGCTCGCGCGCAACCGCGTCGATCTGTTCCGGCGTGAAGGTATGGGCACCTTGCTTGTGGCTGCGCAGGTTGAAGAACAGCTTGCGCTGAGCCTTGGTGGTAGCCACCTTGACCATGCGCCAGTTCTTCAGCACGTATTCGTGGATCTCGGCCTTGATCCAGTGCATCGCATAAGACACCAGCCGCACGCCCTGATCCGGGTCGAAGCGCTTCACGGCCTTCATCAGGCCGATATTGCCTTCCTGAATCAGGTCTGCATGGGGCAGGCCATAGCCGAGGTACTGGCGGGCGATGGACACCACCAGGCGCAGGTGCGACAGCACCATGCGGCGCGCCGCATCGACGGAGTCGTGCTCGCGCAACTCGCGCGCGAGCCGCTGCTCTTCCTCGGGGGTAAGCAGGGGAATACGGTGGACAGCCTGGATATAGCTGTCGATATTTCCCAGCGTTCCGGGAAAGGTCAGCGCAAACGTCCCGGCGCCTTGTGGCACCGCAGGCAGACGGTTGGTCATTTGGGTTTGGTCAGCAGATAGGACTGCGTTCACTCGATGGCTCCTTTCGCATCCGGCGGGTGGGTTGCCCGCGTGTGCGGCCCTTTTCGGGGTCTCGCACTGCATTGCAACACATATTAGCACTCAAGCCGGGGGACTGCTAAGTTGGAGTGCCAATAGGGTTGATAGTTCCTGATAATCGAATGGTTCTTCTACATAGTATTTTATTCCGACATCTTGCAGGATGTGACGAGGCCACTATCTCACGCGGGTACGCGAACGATCCGACAGTGGTTAGAGGGCTGATGCCCCTGCCGGTTCTGTCGCCAGTTGAGATGCTGTGTTTCGCTAGCAGCTACACTCTTTTCATTTGTCTCAGTGGCGCTGAGCGTCAGCATCGACCAAATCGGGGAATATCATGTCTGCTATCGAGCACTTGCTAAAGCCGCACACCCGTGACCTCGGCGACTTTGCCGTGAGCCGTCTGCTGCCCGCCGCGGCAACCCAGACTGTCGGCCCATTCATCTTCTTCGACCACATGGGCCCGGTGGCCATGCCGCCAGGGGAAGGCGCCGATGTGCGCCCGCATCCCCACATCGGCCTGGCCACGGTCACCTACCTGTTCGAGGGCGAGATCCTGCACCACGACAGCCTCGGCAGCAAACAGGTCATCAGGCCGGGCGACGTGAACTGGATGACGGCTGGCAGCGGCATTGCGCACTCGGAGCGCTCGCCCCAGTCCGCCCGCGATGCCGGGCCGCGCCTGCACGGCATCCAGACCTGGGTGGCGCTGCCCAAGGAGCACGAGAACGTCGAGCCGTCCTTTCATCACCATCCGGCCGCGACGCTGCCCAAGCTGGAGCGCCCTGGCGTACGCATGACGGTGATTGCGGGCGATGCATTCGGCGCCGAGGCGCCGGTGAAGGTGTTTAGCCGCACGCTCTACGTGGCCATTGAGCTCGAGGCGGGCGCCAGCCTGGAGATTCCGGCGGAGCACGCCGAGCGCGGCATCTACCCGGTGGACGGCACCATCGCCCTGGACGGCGAAGTGTTGCCCGAGCGGCACCTGGCGGTGCTGGTGCCGGGCCAGCCGGTGACGTTGACGGCGCAGGTGGCGTCGCGCGTGATGCTGCTCGGCGGCGACCCGACCGATGGCCATCGCTTTATTTTCTGGAATTTCGTTGCCAGCACCAAGGAAGCGATCGAAGCAGCCTCCCAGCGCTGGGAAGATGACCAGTTCCCGCGCGTGCCGGGCGAGAACGATCGCATTCCGCTTCCACAGCGCAAGCGCTAAAGGCGCCTGCCTGGCGGGCGACGCTCAGACCGGGCTGGCCCAGGCCACGCGCGTGCCTTGCTGCAGGCAGTCGCGGATGGCGTCGATCTGCGTGGCGATCGGGGCAGGCACAGGCGCCTCGCCGTCCAGCACGAGGCGGATCCAGGCCGCGGTCTGGTCCACGTCACTGCCGGGCGGCAATTCCGGTACTTCAACGATGGAGCCCGACGTCGGGTCGACCAAGGTGCGTTGATGCCCGTCGTGCAGCCAGTCGATGCGGCTGTTGCGCCGGGCGTCCGCCACCACCTCGCCCTCTGTGCCTCGCGCCAGCAGCACATTGGCGGGCTCGCGCGAGAAATAATCGGTCAGGGTTTCGCGGTACTCGGGGTGGGTGTAGCTATACAGCCGCAGCGCCTCGGCCGGGCCGTGCGCGCCCACAGGCTGCAACATCTTGACCACCGTATGCGCAGAGTTGCGCAAGCCGATCTGCATGCGCTTGTCCAGCATCCGGGCCAGCGCCGGCGACAGCACGTCGATCGGCAGCACTGCCAGCGGGCCGGGCTGGGCATCCCTGCCGCGCAACTGGGATTCGGCCTGCGCCACGGAGCTGCAAGGCACGATGCCCAGCGCCTCGAACAGCGAGATGCTGGTGACGCGCCCGTTGAACTGGCGGGAGCCGTGCACCAGTACCGGAATGCCCTCGCGCGCCAGCAGCAACGCCAGCAGTGGCACCAGGTTAGGCTGTTTGCGCGCGCCGTTATAGCTGGGGATTGACACCACGACGCGGTCCGCCGGGCCGGCCAGCGGCAGGCAATGCGCGTGCGCGGCATCGAGCATCCCGGCCAGCTCGTGCGGGGCCTCGCCCTTGATGCGATAGGCCATCAGCACCGCGCCCAGCTCGATATCGGCCACGCGGCCTGCCAGCATGGCATCGAACAGCGCCTGGGCATCTTCGCGCGGCAGCGCGCGCGCGCCGTTGACGCCCCGGCCGATTTCCTTGATGTACTTCGCGGCAGCGAAAGCAGGGGCAGCGGGGGCCGCGGGGGAGGTAGGCGTGGTGGTCATGGCGGGTTGGGACTATGTGGTTTGAAGTCCATGATAGCGGAGCGGGCCGGCCGTGCCCATGACAGCCGCAATGCCGGCCCGGCTTCGCCCCTGGCGCGGCAGTGGCAGGCCCGTCATCGCCGCCGCTCAGGCGGCTTCCTTCAGGGCGGGATTGCGCTGCTTGCGGTACAGGAAGTCCAGCACTGCCGTGCGGCATGCGTGGTAATCCTTGTCCTCGGCCAACGCCATGCGCTCGCGTGGCCGCGGCAGGTCCACCTTCAGCACTTCGCCGATGGTGGCCGCGGGGCCGTTGGTCATCATGACGATGCGGTCGGCCAGCAGCACCGCTTCATCCACGTCGTGGGTCACCATCACCACCGTGCTGCGCGTCTTCGCCACGATCTTGATCAGTTCGTCCTGCAGGTGCGCGCGGGTGAGCGCGTCCAGCGCGCCGAAGGGCTCGTCCATCAGCAGCACCTTGGGCTCCATCGCCAGCGCCCGGGCGATGCCCACGCGCTGCTTCATGCCGCCCGAGATCTCCTGCGGATACTTGGCTTCGGCATGCGTCAGGCCAACCAAGGCCAGCGTGTCGTGCGTGCGGGCCTTCAGTTGCGCCTTGCTCTCGCTGGCGCCGAACACGCGCTCCACGCCAAGATAGACATTGTCGAAACAGGTCAGCCAGGGTAGCAGCGAATGGTTCTGGAACACCACCGCCCGATCCGGGCCGGGGCCGGCGATCTCGCGCTCGGCGCAGATCAGCGCGCCGGCGCTGGGCCGGTCCAGCCCGGCCAGCAGGTTAAGCAAGGTGGACTTGCCGCAGCCCGAATGGCCGATCAGCGTAATGAACTCGCCGCTGGCGATGGTCAGGTTGACATCGCGCAGGGCGACGAACGGCCCCTTCTTGGTCTTGAAGGTCTGCCCGACATTCTCGATACGGACGAACTTTTCCATGAGCTTCTCCTTGGGCGCCAGGGCGCGGGTAGCGACTTGGCGTCTTTGCGACTTAGCGTCTTAGTTGCCGTAGCTGAAGCGCTTGGCCAGGCTGAGCAGCGCATATTCGAGCAGCAGCCCGACCACACCGATGATGAAGATCGCGATAACGATGTGTTCCACCTTCAGGTTGTTCCACTCGTCCCACAGCCAGAAGCCGATGCCGGTGCCGCCAGTGAGCATTTCCGCGGCCACGATCACCAGCCAGGCGGTACCGATGGACAGCCGCACGCCGGTGAGCATGTACGGCAGCACGGCGGGCAGCAGCACGCGGGTGAACACCTTCCATTCGGAAAGGTCGAGCACGCGCGCCACATTCAGGTAGTCCTGCGGCACGCGGGTCACGCCCACCGCGGTATTGATCACCATCGGCCAGATCGAGCAGATGAAGATGGCCCAGATCGCCGCCGGGTTTGCCGACTTGAACAGCAGCAGGCCAATGGGCAGCCAAGCCAGCGGCGAGACCGGGCGCAGCAGGCTGATGATGGGCGCCATCATCGCGTTGAGAAAGGCGAAGCGGCCCAGCGCGAAGCCGGCCGGGATGCCGATCAATGCGGCCAGCCCGAAGCCCGCCGCCACGCGCGCCAGCGACGCCAGCACGTTCCAGCCGATGCCCTGGTCATTGGGGCCGTTGCGGTAGAACGGGTCGGCGAACAGCGGCACGGCGGCATGCCAGGTGGCGGCCGGCGTAGGGATGGCGGGGATCATGGTGGCGATGCCGTGCCACATCAGCAGGAACAGCGCAAAGCCCGCGACGGGCGGCATCACCTTGAGCACCACGGCGGTGATGGCGTCGCGCCGCGCCGCGCGGCGGGCCTCGGCTTGCGCGGCGAGCGCGCGGAGCTGGGCGCGTTCATGGGCTTGCGTGTCGCCAACCACGGCTAGCTCGGCGGTGATGCCGGCATCGGCGGGGGCGGCTTGGTTGGCGGCATGCGGGGCCGGCTGGGCTAGTGCATTCACGTCAGGCTCCTTCGGTAGCCGGCGTGTCGCCACGCCGGCGTTCAAGCGGCAATCAAAATCGGAATCACGCCGGGGCGCGTGCGCTTCAGGCCTTGATCTTGAAACCGTCGGCGTAGGCCTTGGGGTCCTTGCTAGCGTCCCACACCACGCCGTCGATCAGCTTCGCGGTACGGAAATCGCTCTTGGGCAGTGGCACCTGCGCGGCCGCAGCGGCCTGTTTGTAGATGTCGATGCGGTTGACCTTCTTCGCCACCTCCAGGTAGTCAGGGTGATCCTTGAGCAAGCCCCAGCGCTTTTGCTGCGTGAGGAACCACATGCCGTCGGAGAGGAAGGGATAGTTGGCGGCGCCGTCCTGGTAGAACTTCATCGAGTCCGGGTCGTCCCAGGTCTTGCCCAGGCCGTTGTCATAGCGGCCCAGCATGCGGTCAAGGATGATGTCCATGTCGGTGTTGACGTAGGACTTGGCGGCGATGGTCTCGGCGGTCTTGCGGCGGTTGGAGGCCGATGCGTCGATATACTTCGAGGCGTCGAGCACGGCGGCCACCATCGCGCGTGCCGTGTTGGGATACTTCTGCACGAACTCTGCCGTGGTGCCCAGGGTCTTTTCCGGGTGATCCTTCCAGATCGCCTGCGTGGTCTCCGCGGTAAAGCCGATCTTGTCGGCGATGGCGCGCGCCCCCCACGGCTCGCCCACACAGAAGCCGTCCATATTGCCCACGCGCATGTTGGCCACCATCTGCGGCGGCGGCACGGTGATGGCCTTGGCGTCCTGCATCGGGTTGATGCCGTTGGCGGCTAGCCAGTAGTACAGCCACATGGCATGGGTGCCGGTGGGGAAGGTCTGGGCGAAGGTGTACTCGCGCTTTTCCTTCATCATCAGCGCCTTCAGGCTGGCGCCGTCCTTGACGCCTTTCTCCGCCAGCTTGGATGACAGCGTGATGGCCTGGCCGTTGTGGTTCAGGTTCATCAGCACCGCCATGTCTTTCTTGGGGCCGCCAATGCCAAGCTGCACGCCATAGATCAGCCCGTACAGCACATGCGCTGCATCGAGTTCGCCGTTGACCAGCTTGTCGCGCACGCCGGCCCAGGAGGCTTCCTTGGTGGGCGTGATCTTGATGCCGTACTTCTTGTCGAAGCCGAGTGTGCCGGCCATGACGACCGAGGCGCAGTCCGTCAGCGGGATGAAGCCGATCCGCACCTCCGGTTTTTCCGGCGCGTCGGAGCCTGCCGCCCATGCGCCAGCGCGTACCAGGGGATCGACCAGGGTGATCACGCTGGCGCCGGCGATGGTGGCCAGGGCGCGGCGCCGTCCGTTGCTGGCGGGCACCGCATCGGCTCCCGTGGTGCTGGCGTCGGTGGCAACTGCTGCATGCAGCGACTTGGCAATCTTCAGGCGAGAGGGCATTGACACGGCTCCAAATAAAAAGCGTCCTGAACTGCTCCGCTTTCGCCAGAAATGCGGGGGGCAGGTCAGGACGCCGTTGTCCCGTGATGCGGCGCGGCCGTCGTTGGCGGCGCACATCGGTATGTGATCGGCCGTCGTTGGCCGATGCTTCGATTATGCAAGCCGCGTGCCAAGGGTTGGGAGGGCTGTTGTCGGGGTCTGACTGCCAGCGAGGGTGGACAAGGAGCCAGAAGCGGGCGCGCCAAAGCGGCGTCCGTGCGCTGCCGGTGCGTGAAAGGTGATGCGGTCGCGCCATCCTTGTGCATTGCACCAAGCGCGTGCGGGGCGCATTGAGGCGCCCGATCATGGTTTGTTCCGGGCTTAGCTCATCACATCGATGACCCGCCGCGCCGCCTCGACGAGCTTGATGCCGCGCTCCATCGCCATGCTGCGCAGCCGCTTGTAAGCCTCGTCCTCGGTCATGCCGCGCTCCTTCATCAGCAGGCCCTTGGCACGCTCCACTTCCTTGCGCTCGGCTAGCTGCAGCCGCGTGGCATCAAGCTCCGCGCGCAGTTCCTGGTCCAGTTCGAAGCGCGCATAGGCCACATCCAGCACGGTCTTGACGCGATCGGCGCGCAGGCCGTCGACGATGTAGGCGGTGATCCCTGCGCTCAGCGCGGCCTTGATGCGCTGGGCGTCGTCGTTGTCCGTGAAGAGCACGATGGGGCGCGGCGCGTGCTGGGTCGACACGCACACATGCTCGACTGTATCGCGCGCAGCGGACTCCGAGGCGATGATGATCAGGTCCGGCTGCCGCGCGGCGATTGCGTCGGGCAGCCGCAGGTCGGCATCCACCGTTTCGATGTCCGTGAAGCCCGCAGAGACAAGCCCGGCGCGGATCGTCTCGATATTGAGCGGATCCTCGTCATGCGGATCGCGCACCAGCAAAATGCGCAGCGCGCGTGAACCCGACGCGGCGGGCGCGGGGCTGGCAGGACTCGTCGGGGTGGAGGGGGCAGGGGGGCGTCTGTTCATGGCGTCACTTGGAATGCCTCTTGCCATGCAAGATTCGCGCCGAGATGCCTTTCATTGTATTGCGGGGTTTCCCGGATTCAATGGTTGCCGGCGCACGCGGCCAGAACCGCCGGTGTATGCTATTGCCCTGCTGCGCGGCAGGGCGTCTACTGGCGATGCCAGCATGCTGGCGCGTAGTCTAAAACACAGAATATGCTTGGAGAGATGGATGACCGAATTCGTATTTGCCCCGCCGGCGCCCAATGGCGTGCCCGTGCGCGGCAGCAGCACTCAGTTCCCGGTGCGCCGGGTCTACTGCGTGGGCCGCAACTATGCCGCCCACGCCCGTGAAATGGGTTCGGATCCCGACCGCGAGCCGCCGTTCTTCTTCTGCAAGCCTGCCGACGCCGTGAGCTATGTGGCTGACGGTACCGAAGGCGCCTTCCCCTATCCGCAGGGCACCAGCAATTGCCACTATGAAGTGGAGCTGGTCGTTGCCATCGGCAAGGGCGGCAAGGACATCGCCGAGGCGGATGCCGCGAGCCACGTGTTTGGCTACGCGCTCGGCCTCGACATGACGCGCCGCGACCTGCAGAACGAATCGAAGAAGACCGGTCGCCCCTGGGAAACCGGCAAGGCCTTCGACAAGTCCGCCCCGATCGGCCCGATCGTGCCGGTGTCCGCCATCGGCCATCCGGAGAAGGGCGCGGTCACGCTGTCCGTCAACGGTGTGGAGAAGCAGCGCGGCGACCTGTCGGACCTGATCTGGTCGGTGCCCGAGATGGTGTCGTATCTCTCCAAGCTGTTCGAGCTGCAACCCGGCGACCTGATCTACAGCGGCACGCCCGAAGGCGTGGGCCCGGTGGTCAAGGGCGATGTCATGCTGTGCAAGATCGAAGGCGTGGGCGAGCTCACCGTCAAGGTAGTCTGAGTCCATGCTCAAGCTTTACAGCTACTTTCGCAGCTCCGCCTCGTACCGGGTGCGCATTGCCCTGCAGTTGAAGGGCCTGCCTTACGAGTACATGCCAGTTCATCTGTTGCGCGACGGCGGCCAGCAACTGCTGCCGGCCTACCGGGCGCTGAACCCCGATGCGCTGGTGCCGACCCTGCTGGATGATGATCACGTATTGATCCAATCCGTGGCGATGGTCGAGTACCTCGACGAGACGCATCCCGAGCCGCCTCTGCTGCCGGGCAGCGCGCTCGACCGCGCCTACATCCGCGCGCTGGCGCTGGAGGTCGCGTGCGAGATCCATCCGCTGAACAACCTGCGCGTGCTGAAGTACCTCAAGCACACGCTGGGCGTGGCGGAGGAGGCCAAGGACGCGTGGTATCGCCACTGGGTCGAGCTGGGTTTCGAGTCGGTCAATACCAACCTCGTGCGCTCGGGCAAGGCAGGGCGTTTCTGCTTTGGCGATACGCCGACGCTGGCGGACATCTGCCTGGTACCGCAGGTGTTCAACGCGCAGCGCTTCAATATCGACGTGGCCCGCTACCCGGCCATTGCCAAGGTGTTCGACTCCTGCATGGCGCTGCCTGCGTTCCAGCAGGCCGAGCCCAAGGCGCAGCCGGACGCCGAATAAGCTGCCACGCCAGGTTCGGCAGGCCGCAAAAAGCAAGAAGCCCCGCAAGCGATTGCGGGGCTTTTTTACTGGCGAGCCGGGTGGACTGCTCAGCCGAGCAGTGCGTCGGCGAATTCCTCGGCCTTGAAGGGCTGCAAGTCTTCGACCTTCTCGCCCACGCCGATGAAGTAGACCGGCACCGGGCGCTGGCGCGCGATCGCGGCCAGGATGCCGCCCTTGGCGGTGCCGTCGAGCTTGGTCACGATCAGCCCGGTCAGGCCCAGCGCATCGTCGAACGCCTTGACCTGGGACAGCGCGTTCTGGCCGGTGTTGGCGTCGATCACCAGCAGCGATTCGTGTGGCGCGTTCGGCATCGCCTTGGCGATGACACGCTTGACCTTTTTCAGCTCTTCCATCAGGTGCAACTGCGTGGGCAGGCGGCCCGCGGTATCGGCCATCACGATATCGATGCCACGTGCGCGTGCCGCGTTGACCGCGTCGAAGATCACCGCGGCCGGGTCGCCGCTCTCCTGCGATACCACGGTGACGTTGTTGCGCTCGCCCCAGATGGTCAGCTGCTCGCGCGCGGCGGCGCGGAAGGTGTCGCCCGCGGCCAGCAGCACGGACTGGTCATAGCTCTGGAAGTGCTTGCACAGCTTGCCGATGCTGGTGGTCTTGCCGGCGCCATTGACGCCCGAGATCATCATCACCAGCGGCTGCTCGCGCCCCAGCGACATGGTCTTCTCGAGCGGGCGCAGCAGGTCGGTCAGCAGTTCGCGCAGCGCGGCCTTGACGCCTTCGGAGGTATCGATGCGCTCGTTCTTGACCCGGCGGCGCAGCGCGCTCAGCAGGTGCTCGGTAGCCTCGACGCCGGCGTCGGCCATGATCAGGGCAGTTTCCAGGTCCTCGAACAGGTCTTCGTCGACCTTGACGCCAACAAACAGCGTGCCCAGATTGCGGCTGGTCTTGGATAGCCCGGTGCGCAAGCGCTGCATCCAGCCGCGCTTGGCTTCGGCGGAGGCGGCCGGCGGCGGGGTCAGGACCAGTTCCTCGGCAGCGGCCGGAGTCATGCTCTGGACTGGCTGGATGGCGGTTGGCCGGACGGGAACGACGGCGGCCGGGGCAGGCCCGGCCGCGGGAATGGGGCTTGGTGCGCTGGCGGGCGCCGCGGCCGGTGTGGCGGCGGGCGCCGGGCTTTGCACCTCGGGCGGCGCACTGGCCGGTTCGGCCTTGCGCTTCTTCCAGAAACTAAACATTGGGAAAGGGGTCAATACCCCGGTAGAATCAATCGCCAAAATTCTAGCAGACGGGGTCGCATGAACCATTGTGCTGTCAGGTCCAGGTCGGGCGCCGCCCGTACCGCTTCGCTTCTTGCCGGCGCCGGCGCTGTTCGCCCGGCCGCTTTCTCCCGGCGCCTCGTTCCCACCCTTTTGTTGATCGCGATGCCCTGGTTCGGCGCAGCCTATGCGCAGACCGCCGTGGCGCCGCCGTTGCCGACTGGCCAGGCCACCGCCGCGGCGCAGGCCGATACCACCGAGTTCAAGCTGTCCAACGGCATGCGGGTCATCGTCAAGGAAGACCATCGCGCGCCCACCGTAGCCCACCAGATCTGGTATCGCGTAGGCGGCATGGACGAGGTCAGTGGCACCACTGGCGTGGCGCACATGCTTGAACACATGATGTTCAAGGGTACACCAAAGGTCGGGCCGGGCGAGTTTTCCAAGCAGATCGCCGCATTGGGCGGGCGCGAGAACGCCATGACCAACCGCGACTTCACGCTCTATTACCAGCAGATCAGCAAGCAGTACCTGCCGAAGATGATGGAGCTGGAAGCCGACCGCATGGCCAACCTCATCATCAAGAAGGATGAGTTCGAGCGGGAAATGAAGGTCGTGATGGAAGAGCGGCGCCTGCGCACGGACGACTCCGCGCGCGGCACCGTCTACGAGCAGTTGCTGGCCACCGTCTACACCGCCGGGCCCTACCGGCATCCCGTGATCGGCTGGCCGGCCGACCTGGTCAACATGCGCGTGGAAGACGTGCAGGCCTGGTACAAGAACTGGTACGTGCCCGACAACGCGATGCTGGTGGTAACGGGCGACGTCACGGCGGCCGAGGTCAAGGCGCTGGCGGAGCGCACCTACGGCAAGCTCAAGGCCCGCCCGCTGCCGCTGCGCAAGGACCAGCAGGAGCCGGCGCAGAAGGGCATCAAGCGGATCTGGGTCAAGGCCCCGGCCGAGAACCCCTACGTGGTCTTGGCGTACAAGGTGCCGCGCCTGCACGATGTCGAGAAGGACGTCGATCCCTACGCCCTGGAGGTCCTCTCTGCCGTACTGAATGGCTATGACAACGCCCGCCTGACGCGCGACCTGGTGCGCGAGCGCCGCATCGCCGACGACGTCAACGTGGGCTACGACAGCATCAACCGCGGCGAGTCCCTGATGGTGCTCGACGGTACGCCGGCCACTGGCCATACCACCGAGGAGATCGAGCGCGCGCTGCGCGACGAGATCGCCCGTATTGCGCGCGAAGGCGTCTCACCCGCAGAGCTCAAGCGGGTCAAGGCGCAGGTGGTGGCGGCGCAGATCTACAAGCGCGACTCGGTGTTCGGGCAGGGCATGGAGATCGGCGTGGCCGAGATCGCCGGCATTTCCTGGCGCCAGCTCGACCACATGCTCGACAAGATCAAGGCCGTCACGCCGGAACAGGTGCAGGCGGTGGCGGGCAAATACTTCAATGACGATAACCTGACCGTGGCGACCCTGCTGCCGCAGCCGATCGACCCGAACAAGGCGAAGGCTCCGGCCGCCGCCGACTCGCTCCGCTGAGCTCTCTAGAGGACAGGACCCAAGATGCCTCTCTTTGCCCCGACGATCCCGTCGCCACGCCTGTTGCGCCGCCTGGCAGGCGCGGCTTGCGGTGCGCTTGCCCTGATCGCCTCGCAGGCCGCGCTGGCTGCGATCCCGATCGAGCAGTGGACCACTTCCACCGGCGCCCGCGTGTATTTCGTGCGCAGCCCGTCCATTCCCATGCTCGACGTCAATATGGATTTCGACGCCGGCAGCCGCTACGACCCGGCCGGCAAGGCCGGCCTTGCCACGCTCGCCTCGGCCCTGCTCGACAAGGGCGCGGCCGCGCAGGATGGCCAGCCGGCCCGCAATGAAGCGCAGGTGGCTGATGCCTTCGCCGACACCGGCGCTGACTTCGGCGGCGCCGCCAGCAGCGATCGCGGCGGCATCGGCCTGCGCACGCTGACCTCCGAGCCGGAGCTCAGCCAGTCGCTCGCGCTGGCCGGGCAGCTGATCAAGGCGCCGTCCTACCCGGATGCCGTGGTGGCGCGCGAGAAGCAACGCCTGATCACCGCCATCCGCGAGGCCGATACCAAGCCCGGCGTGATCGCCGACAAGATGGTGTCGCGTGCGATCTATCCGTCGCACCCGTATGGTGTGTCGCCGACCGAGGCCAGTGTCGAATCGATCACGCGAGCCGATATCGAGCGCTTCTGGCGGGATAATTTCGCGGCGTCGCGTGCCGTCTTGACGCTGATCGGCGCCATCGACCGCAAGCAGGCTGAGACCATTGCCGAGCAGCTGACGCGCGGCCTGCCGGCTGGCGCCACGCCGCCCACGATGCCCCCCGTGCAACTCAAGATCCCGGCCAGCGAGCAGCGCGTGCCGCATCCGGCGCAGCAGGCTACGGTAGCCATCAGTCAGCCCGCCATTGCGCGTGGTGATCCCGACTACTTTGCCCTGCTGGTGGGCAACTACGTGCTCGGCGGCGGCGGCTTCAGCTCGCGCCTGACCGACGAGGTGCGGGAAAAGCGCGGCCTCACCTACGGCGTCGACAGCTACTTCGCGCCGGCCAAGCAGGCAGGGCCCTTCGGCATCGGCTTGCAGACCAAGAAGGCACAGACCAACGAAGCGCTGGCGCTGGTGCGCAAGGTGCTGGCGCAGTACGTGGCGCAAGGCCCCACCGACACCGAACTGAAGGCTGCCAAGGACAATCTGGTCAACGGCTTCCCGCTGCGCATCGACAGCAATCGCAAGCTGCTGACCAATGTGGCCAATATCGGCTGGTATGGGCTGCCGCTGGACTACCTTGACACCTGGACCGCCCAGATCGGCGAGGTCACCCGTACCCAGGTCCGCGAAGCCTTCCAGCGCCACGTGTTCCCGGACGCCATGGCGACTGTCATCGTGGGTGGACCGGAATAACGCAGTGACAGGCGCGGGCGCCGGGAGGCGTTCCCGGCGCTTGCGCTTTTCCGCGCCGCAGGCTCTACAATCACGGCATGAATTCGCGTACCCGATCTCCCTCGCCCGCAGCCAGCGGGCGATCCCCATCCCCCTCGCCGCGGCAGTCTCCTGCCCAGGTCCGCATCATTGGCGGCAAGTGGAAGCGCACGCCGCTGCCCGTGCTCGATGCCGAAGGCCTGCGTCCCACCCCTGACCGCGTGCGCGAGACCCTGTTCAACTGGCTTGGACAGGACATGTCAGGGCTGGCTTGCCTCGACCTGTTTGCCGGCTCCGGCGCACTGGGTTTCGAGGCTGCCTCCCGGGGTGCCCAGCAGGTCACCATGGTCGAAGCCAATCCGCGCGTGGCCAAGCAGCTGCGCGACAACCAGTACCGGCTCGACGCCCAGCAGATCCGGGTGGTGCAAGGCGATGCATTCGCGACCGCGGCACAGATGCCGTCGGCCAGCTTCGACGTGGTGTTCCTCGATCCGCCCTTTGCCGAAGACTGGCTTGGCCCCGCGCTGGAGCATGCGGCGCGGCTATCACGTCCAGGCGGCGCCGTGTATGTGGAAACGGATCGCGCCCTGATCGGCCCCGACGCGCCCGTGCCGGCTGCGCTGGAGATCGTGCGGCATGCGCGGGCTGGCGCGGTGCACTTCCATTTGCTGCAACACAGGAACCTTTGAAGGGCCAGTGGCCGCGAGCATTGTGACCGGTCACCTGAACGCAAGATGCGGCGGCGCGGCAAAACCGCGATGTGGCGGCTTGCAAGTGCCGCGTTTAGAGTTACACTACGCCGCTGTCGCCAACGCTCGTCACGCAGCCTTGGCTCCAGCCCTCACCATAGTGGGCGGGGTCGATCGGTCCATCCAGGACCGGCGGCGGGCAGAACAAGGAGGAAGCATGGTCGTCGCGGTCTATCCCGGCACTTTCGACCCAATGACCCGGGGCCACGAGGATCTGGTGCGCAGAGCATCCAATATCTTCGATGAGCTCGTGGTCGGGGTGGCGCATAGCCCCAACAAGCGCCCGTTCTTTTCGCTGGAAGAGCGCATAGGCATTGCCCGTGAAGTCCTGGGCCACTATCCCAATGTGCGCGTCGAAGGTTTCTCCGGCCTGCTCAAGGATTTTGTCCGCAAGAACAATGCGCGCGTGATCGTGCGGGGTTTGCGCGCGGTATCCGACTTCGAGTACGAGTTCCAGATGGCGGGCATGAACCGTTACCTGCTGCCGGACGTGGAAACCATGTTCCTGACGCCGTCCGACCAGTACCAGTTCATCTCCGGCACCTTCGTGCGCGAGATCGCGGTGCTTGGCGGCGATGTCAGCAAGTTTGTGTTCCCCTCGGTCGAACGCTGGCTTGCGGAAAAGATCAGCAGCAAAACGGAATAAGATAGAGTCTTGCAACATGTCGGCCGCGGCCAGTCGGGCGCGGGACATGCTGGGTTCAAAGGAAACACCATGGCACTATTGATCACCGACGACTGCATCAATTGCGACGTTTGTGAGCCGGAGTGCCCAAACGAAGCCATTTCGATGGGGCCCGAGATCTATGAGATCGACCCCAACAAATGTACCGAATGCGTTGGGCACTTCGACGAGCCGCAATGCCAGCAGGTTTGCCCTGTGGCTTGCATCCCGCACGATCCCAACCGCATTGAGACGCGCGAGATCCTGATGGATCGCTACCGTCTCCTTACGGCGGCCAAACGGGCAGCCTGAGCTACCACCGCGGCTGGCGGCACGAAGTTCGCAGCACAAAAAGCCCCATGACCTTCGCGGTGATGGGGCTTTTTGTTTGGGCGCGCGCGTTCAGCGGTTTCAGCGGTTCGTATGCAGTTCCAGCATGGCGCGTTCGGACTCGCCTTTGGCCAGCAACCCAAGCGGTGCGATGCTGCGGTCGATGGCCTCGTCGATGGCCTGCTGCTCCTCGCGGCGCGGCGGCTTCAGCACAAAATTGATCACATCCTCGCGCTCGCCGCCGCCACCGGCCGAATTGCGCGGATGGCCGACACCAATGCGCAGGCGCCAGTAGTCCTGGGTGGTCAGGTGTGCGGAAATGTCCTTGAGGCCATTGTGGCCGCCCGCGCCACCGCCACGCTTGAGCTTGACGGTGCCCGAGGGCAGGTCCATCTCGTCATGGGCCACCGCGATCTCGTCCGGCAGGATCTTGTAGAAGCGCGCGAGCGATACCACGGACAGCCCGGAACGGTTCATGAAGGTGGACGGCTTGAGCAGCCAGATCTCCTGGTCCCACAGCCGGGCACGCGCTGCCAGCCCGTGGAAGCGGCCTTCCACGCGCAGGGTGACGCCGCCCATGCGGGCCAGCTGGTCGACCAGCCAGAAGCCGGCATTGTGGCGCGTGGCTTCGTATTCCGCCCCGGGGTTTCCGAGGCCGACGATGAGTTTGATCATGCGTTGTACTTCTTGGTTGATGGGGCTCGGCGCACGAGGCGCGGGGCGGCTGGCAACGGCTTGGCCGCAACTACAACTGCAAAGTCAAAATCAACTGCAGTTTCACCACCCCTGCGGGGCGGCGACCTACTTTTTTGTCTTGCCAAAAACGTAGGCAAAAAAGGCGCGCCATACGGCCTTGGCACACCTTGACGGCTCGCTTCGCATCGCGCATGGGTGTGCTGCCAGAAGCCAAGCATACGCGAACCTCGGGACGAAAAAAAACCGCCGGACGCGCCGGCGGTTTTTTCTTGCGGCTGCGAGAGCCATCCTGTTGCACGGCCCAAAGGCCGCGTTCAGGGTACTCAGGCAGCAGGCGTTTCGCCTTCGGCAGCTTCCGACACGCCGCCGGCCGGCAGCGAGATGCTGGCGATAGCGGGGTTTTCGTCACCGTGGGTGATGGCGCTCACGCCCTTCGGCAGCTTCACGTCGGACAGGTGCAGGGTCTGGCCCAGTTCCGCATTGCCCAGGTCCACTTCGATGAACTCAGGCAGGTCGGCCGGCAGGCACGACACTTCCAGTTCGTTCAGGATGTGGTTGACGATGCCATGGCCCAGCTTCACGCCCGGGGCGTTTTCCTGGTTCATGAAGTGCAGCGGCACCTTGACGTGGATCTTGTCGGTGGCCGACACGCGTTGGAAGTCAACGTGCAGGACCAGCGGCTTGAACGGGTGCATCTGGAAAGCGCGCAGCAGGGCCTTTTCAGCCTTGCCTTCCACTTCGAGGTCGAGAATCGACGAGTGGAATGCTTCTTTCTTCAGCGCGTGGAACAGTGCGTTGTGATCGAGTTCGATCATCTTGGGTTCGGCTGCGCCGCCATAGATGATGCCGGGGGTCTTGCCGGCGTTGCGCAGGCGGCGGCTCGCACCCGTTCCCTGTACGCTACGCTCGAAGGCTACTACTTTCATGATGACTCCAAATGTAAGAGGGCTGTCCGCGACCAGACAGCCCGATGAACCTCGTCACGTGCCGTAGTAGGGGTCTTACTCCCCAAAAACAGCCGCAAACGCGGTAAAGCCTTGAATTCTATCAGGAATCGGCAAACAGCGACATGATCGAGTCGCCCTTGACGATCCGGGTAAAGGTCTCTGCCAGCAGCGATGCGGTCGAGAGCTGGCGAATCTTGCCGGACTGGATGGCATCGTCGCGCAGCGGAATCGTGTCGCACACCACCACTTCATCCAGTTCGGAGTCGGCGATGCGGGCAGCCGCGCCACCGGACAGGACCGGGTGGGTACAGTAAGCGAATACCTTCAGCGCGCCGCGTTCCTTGAGCACCTGGGCCGCCTTGCACAGGGTGCCGCCGGTGTCGATCATGTCATCCATGATCACGCAGTTGCGGCCGTCGACTTCACCGATGATGTTCATCACCTCGGCCACGTTGGCCTTGGGGCGACGCTTGTCGATGATGGCCAGGTCGCAATTCAACTGCTTGGCCAGCGCACGGGCGCGCACCACGCCGCCGACGTCGGGCGAGACCACCAGCAGATTGCCGTAGTTCTTCTCGCGCAGGTCGCCCAGCAGAACCGGGGAGGCGTAGATGTTATCAACCGGGATATCGAAGAAGCCCTGGATCTGGTCGGCGTGGAGGTCCATGGTCAGGACCCGCTCGACGCCGGCAACTTCCAGCATGTTGGCGACCACCTTGGCCGAGATCGCGACGCGCGCCGAACGCGGGCGGCGGTCCTGGCGGGCATAGCCGAAGTAGGGCATGGCGGCAGTGATGCTGCGTGCCGAAGCGCGCTTGAGCGCATCGACCATCACCATCAGTTCCATCAGGTTGTCGTTGGTCGGCGCGCAGGTGGACTGCAGCACGATGACGTGCTTGCCGCGAACATTTTCCTGGATTTCAACTTGGACTTCGCCGTCGGAGAACCGACCGACCTGGGCCTTCCCGAGCGGGATGCCGAGGTGCTGAACGACAGCCTCCGCGAGTTTGGGGTTGGCGTTGCCGGTAAAAACCATCAAGCCTTCGCTGCTCATTCGGTGCACCTGTCTTGCTACTGGAGGGGGAACGATTGCTGCCGGCTAGTGCCGGCAGCTTTTCGTGCAGGTCCGTAAGGACACTGTAGGATGTAATGGCAGGGGAAGAAGGATTCGAACCTTCGAATGCCGGAATCAAAATCCGGTGCCTTGACCAACTTGGCGACTCCCCTACACAACCGGGTACGTCCATCGTCACATTCAACTGCATGCGACGCCGAACGAAAAACTCTTTATGCGAGCGTTGCGAGTGGGTGTTGCGATAAACTCTTCGCACACCTGCCATCCCATTCGGGAGGCAACCGGTCTAGTACCTGCTGCGCAGTTTGCTCGTCGTTAAATCGTGCAAACACGCAGGCTCCGGAACCGGTCATCCTTGCATGTGGACTGTACTGTCTCAACCATTCAAGGGCTCGGGCAACTTCGCCGAACTTCACTGTTGCTATCGCTTCCAGGTCGTTGCGACCGAAACCGAACTTGTTTGTGCATCCAGTGAAGTCCGCTATTATGGTGATCGCCGTATCCCTTGTCAAGCGCTTGTCCGAAAAAATTGCAGCGGTCGGAACATGCTGCCGCGGATGGATGATCACGAACCAGCTTTCAGGCAATTCAACCGTCGTCAGTTCCTCGCCTATCCCTTGCGCGAACGCGTTTTCCCCATGCACAAAGAACGGCACGTCGGCACCTAGTGAAAGGCCGATGCGCTTGAGTTCGTCGCGTCCCAGGCCCAGGCCCCAAAGATGATTCAGTGCCAGCAGCGTGGTCGCCGCGTCCGATGAGCCGCCGCCGATGCCGCCGCCCATCGGCAGCCGCTTGGCAATGGCGATGTCCGCGCCAAAGCGGGTGCCGCCAGCTTGCTGCAAGGCCTGCGCGGCGCGCACGATCAGGTCGCTCTGCGCCGGTACGCCCGGCACGTCGTTGATGCGCTCGATGCGGCCATCATCGCGGCGGAAAAAGTCGAGCGTATCGTTCCAGTCCACCAGTTGGAAAACCGTCTGCAGCGTGTGGTAGCCGTCCGCGCGGCGTCCGGTCACATGCAGGAAGAGATTCAGCTTGGCGGGCGCCGGGCAGTCGCGCAGCGCAGGCGGAGGCAGGGTGCAGGCCGTGCTCATTGTGCTTGCTCCGGATCGATGACCAGGCGTACCGAGAGCGGGTTGGCTGCGCCGTCGCGCGCAAGGTCGATGCGGCGCGGGCTCGCCGTGGCCGGCGTGGATGGCGTTGTGGGCGTGGCTTCCTGCCATGCCACGTAGCGCACGGTCCAGCCGTTCTGCGCCAGGGTGGCCAGCCGTCCGCTGTCGTCACGCGTGGTGCGCGCCGGGCTGCCGGGTGCGGGGCGCGCGTGCAGCCAGTCGCGCAGGCCTGCCACCGGCAGCGAAAACCCAAGTGCTTCCTCCAGCAAGGTATCGACTTCGGGCGCGTTGCGTGGTGGCTGGTTGGGCAGGTCGAGCGTGGCCCCGGAAGGCGTGGAGGTGACCACCGCCAGGGTCTGGCCCAGCGGCGAGATCAGGTCCAGGCGCACATTGCGGCCTTGCTCATGCCATTGGAAGCTGCCCTGCACGCCTTCATCGCGGCCATAGCGCACGTAGTTGGCGGCGAAGCGGCCGCTGAGGTCGCGAGCCTGGGCGGTCTCGCCGGCATCGAACTGCCGCGTGGGCGTGATGCTGGCGCAGGCGGCGAGCCATAAGGGGGCGCTCAGGCAGAGCAGGGCAAGGCGTCGGGATCTGGGCATGGCGTTTGGCGTGCGCGCCGGCGCCGCTGGGCGCCGGGCTGCCGGCCCGGCGCGAGGGCCGGGCGGCGGATGATTGCGGGTGATCGGAATGCCGCGTGACGGCTGCGTACGGCAGGATGCTACTTGGACAGCGCGGAGAGCGGGACGTTATAGCGGCGCAGGGTGTCGATCAGGATGACGTTATCCGGCTCGATCTTGGCGGCTTCGGTCCAGGTCTTGCGTGCCTCGTCCTGCTGGCCGAGTTGCCACAGCACCTCGCCGAGGTGGGCGCCGATTTCGGCCTCGGGTGCCTTGGCGTAAGCGTTGCGCAGCAGTTCGGCGGCCGGCTGCAACTGGCCCAGGCGGAACTTGACCCAGGCCAGGCTATCCATGATGTAGGGATCGTCCGGACCCAGCGCGGAGGCCTTTTCCAGCAGCTTGAGGGCCTCGGGCAGGCGCACGTTGCGGTCCGCAAGCGAATAGCCCAGCGCGTTGTAGCCCTGCTTGGCTTCCGGCTGCATGGCGATCACGCGGCGCAGCAGCTTTTCCATGCTGTCGTAGCGCTTCTCGCGCTCATCGAGCATGGCGAGTTCATAGACCCAGTCCGAGTTGTCGGGCTCCGCCGCGGCGCGTTCATCCAGCACCTTGCGGGCGCGGTCATAGGACTTGGCGTCGATCAGCATGCCAACTTCGGCCTGGCGGATAGCGGTCATGCGCTGCGCGCGCTGGTCGGGCTCGGGTATATCCTCGGCATCGGCCAGCATGTCATTGAATACCGCCTGGGCGTCGTCGAGCTTGCCCATGCGGCCTAGCAACTGCGCGCGCTTGACGGCTGCAGCCGGCGCGAGGCGGGCGTCGTCGATGCGGTCGAGCCAGGCTACGGCTGCCGGGTAGTCCTTCTTTTCCTCGGCGATCTGCGCCAGGTACTGGTAGGCGATATCCGGGCTGGCCGCCGGCACTTGCTCGGCGAGCTGCAGGTATTCCTTCAGGTACAGCTCGGCTTCGTCGTAGCGCTTGGACTGCAGGCTGGTGAGGCCGAGGGCGAGCGGCACGCGCGGATCCTTCGGCGCAATCTTGCGCAGCGTCTCGAACTCCGAGCGCGCGGCTTGCAGGTCGTTTTGCTGCAGGTAGAGGCGGGCCAGCGTGATGTGCCCGTTGACCGAGGCCGGGGCCTTGTCGACGAACGCCTTGAGCCCGGCAATGGCCTGTTCCGGCGCGCTGTCGGCGCGCAGCTCGGCAGCCATCAGCGCGGCGCCTTCGAAGTCGGGACGGATCTTCTGGGCCTCGTCGAGCTCCGCCAGGGCGCCAGGAATATCGTTGGCGGTTTCCTTGGCGCGCGCGAGGGCAAGGTGAGTCTCGGCCGACTTCAGGTCGTTGGCCACCAGGCGCTGCAGCAGCGCGGCCGCGCCGGCGGGATCGCTGGTGCGCGAAAGCTGCTGCTGCATCTGCAGGATGGCCTCCGGCCGCTGGCTCGGCGGCACGCCATTGAGCTGCAGGGCCAGCAGGGGTTCGGCTTCGTCCCATCGGCCGCTCAGGACCAGCAGGGTCGACAGCACTTGCCGCGCGCCGGCGGAGGTGGGCGCAAGCTCTGTCCACAGCCGCGCGGCGTCAAGCGCTTGCTGGGCGCTGCGGGCATTGAACGCGATCTCGGTGGCGCGCTGGGCAAAGCGCGGGTCGTGCGTATTGCGCGCCAGCTCCAGGTACGTCTGGTACGCGGGGCCGACCACGCCGCGCTGGGCGGAGATTTCAGCGGCCAGCACGCGGTAGAGGATGTCCGCGGTCAGTGGCACCGCCGGCAGGGGCATCTTCGGTGGCAGCGGGTTCGAGCGGATTGGCGTGGTGGCCTCCGCGGCGACCTTCATCGCGGGCTTGCCGTCCGCGGGCGCGGCGTGGCTGGCGAGCGGCGCCAGGGCGCAGACTGCCACCGCGGCGGCAGCCGTGGCCGCGAGCCTGTGACGCAGCGGCCGCCGGGGGAAGAGAAGTTGAGCGGTGGTCATCGGGGTACGGTCCAGGCGGTCCGACATGTGGGTGGGTGCTCCAGCACTCAAAGGCGATGGGGAAGGTAAAGGCATTGTAGCCTGCCGCTACAATGCTTTGCTTATCCGCATGGCACCGGCACGGCTGGGGTCTCTGGCGGTTTGAGTGGCACAAAAGGGAGAGGTTCGATGCCTGAGTTGCCGGAGGTCGAAGTGACCCGGCGCGGCTTGCTGCCGCATGTGGTTGGGCGGCGCATTGCCGAAGTGGTGGTGCGCCATCGCGGCCTGCGCTGGCCGGTCGAGCCGGATCTGGAGTCGCAACTGGCCGGGCGGGTGATCGCGCGCATCGAGCGGCGTGGCAAATACCTGCTGCTGGAGTGCGTGCGCCCGGACGGCGAGGCTCCCGGATGGCTGCTGATCCACCTTGGCATGACCGGCACGTTGCGGGTGTTGCCGCAGGCGCCGCCGCCGGGCACGCACGATCACCTTGACCTGGTCCTTGCCGACCCCGACGGTGCGGGCGATGCACAGCCCGGCGCAGCCACCAGCCTGGTGCTGCGCTTTCGCGATCCGAGGCGCTTTGGCGCGGTGCTGTGGAGCCTGCTCGAAGAGTCGCAATTGCCGACCCATCCGCTGCTGAGCAAGCTCGGCATCGAGCCTTTCGACCCACGCTTCGACGGGGCCTGGCTCTATCGCCTGGGACGCGGGCGCAGCGCGGCCATCAAGACCGTGCTTCTCGCGGGCGACATCGTGGTGGGCGTGGGCAATATCTATGCATCGGAAAGCCTGTTTGCCGCAGGCATCCGCCCCACCACGCCGGCCGGGCGCTTGTCTCTGGCGCGTTGCGAACGCCTGGCCGAGGCCGTGCGCGACACGCTGGCCCGCGCGATCGAGCGCGGCGGCAGCACTTTGCGCGACTTTGTCGGCAGCGATGGCAGCAGTGGCTATTTCCAGCTGGATTGCGCCGTGTACGACCGCGCCGGCCATCCATGCCGGGTCTGCGGCATCACCATCCGGCAGATCGTCCAGGGGCAGCGCTCGACGTTCTACTGCCCGAGCTGCCAACGTTGAGTGCGGCGGCGCCGGGCCTGCGGCTCTCGTTGCGCAGGCCGTACGAGAGTGATGATTGCCCATCTTCTTGCGAATGTGGCGCCAACCCGATGGCCCGGCGCAACAGGGAGGGCGGCGGGCGACTCGAATTTCACAAAAATCCGCCGTAAACCTGTATCTTGAAGATACGTAAAAAAGTGTTACAAAGACACCATGTCACCGCCCGAGTGCCGGCCATCGGACATCAAGATGTCAGGCCTGCAGCGCCGTCGCGGGGGCTTTTCGCCAAGCCGATCCCAGTGCCAATGACAACCCTCGCCCTTCAATTCGAACAATACGGCGCCTGGAGAACCGGGGTACTCCATTCCCTGGCCGAATTCCGCTCCTGGCTGCAGCAGCACGATCTCTACGACGCCCAGGCCGACGAACGCGTCCAGCGCATCCAGGGCGTGCTCAAGAGCGACCGGCTCAAGGTGGCGTTCATCGCGGAATTCTCGCGGGGCAAGAGCGAGCTGATCAACGCGATTTTCTTTGCCGACTACGGCCGTCGCATCCTGCCGTCTTCCGCCGGGCGCACGACAATGTGCCCGACCGAGCTGCGCTACGACGAAGCCGAGGCGCCGTGCATCCGGCTGCTGCCGATCGAGACGCGCCTGCAGGAAGCCTCCACCGCCGATTTCCTTGACGTCGATGCGCACTGGCACACCGTGCCGCTCGACCCCTCGTCGCCCGATGGCATGCTGGATGCGTTCCGGCACGTGGTCGAGACCAACCGTGTCACGCGCGAGATGGCCGAGTCGCTTGGCCTGTACAACGAGAACGATCCCGACGCCGCCTACGCGCTCGATGCCGACGGCATGGTCGAGATTTCCCGCTGGCGCCACGCGGTCATCAACTTCCCGCATCCGCTGTTGCGCCAGGGCCTGGTCATCCTCGACACGCCGGGCCTCAACGCGATCGGCACCGAGCCCGAGCTGACGCTGCGCCTGATCCCGGATGCGCATGTCGTGGTGTTCATGCTGGCGGCCGACGCCGGCGTGACCAAGAGCGACCTCGACCTCTGGCGCAGCCATGTGAGCGCAGGCCACCGCAAGGGGTGCCTGGCGGTGCTCAACAAGATCGACGGCCTGTGGGACCCGCTCAAGTCGCCGGCCGAGACCGCGGCCGAGATCACGCGCCAGGTCACCACCAGCGCTCATGTGCTGGGCATCGACGAGTCGCGCGTCTACCCGGTGTCGGCGCAGAAGGGCCTGGTGGCCAAGGTCACCAACGACGACGACTTGCTGGCGCGCAGCGGCCTGCCGCAATTCGAGCACGTGCTGTCTGACCAGCTGATCCCGCAGCGGCGCGAGATCGTCGCCGACCAGGTGCAGCGCTCGGTGGAGGAGATGGCGCGCGGCGCGCAGCAACTGCTGCAAAGCCGCCGCCGCAGCATCGTCGAGCAGTTGTTCGAGCTGCGCGGGCTGCGCGGCAAGAACCACGCGATGGTCAAGCACATGCTGATGCGCGTGCAGTCGGAGAAAGAAGAGTTCGAGCAGAGCATCGCCAAGTTCCAGGCGCTGCGGCTGGTGTTCGGGCGCCATAGCGCGGACATCATCAAGAGCCTGCAGCTGCGCGACGTGCGCCGCACCATGCGCGAGCGCCGCGAGCAGATGAAGGAGCGTTTCTTCTCGCGCGGCATGCGCGAGGACATGGACGCCTTGTTCGCGCGGCTTGGCGAACTGGTCAGCGAGGCGGACCAGAAGATCGCCCAGCTCCACCAGCTCACCGACAGCATGTACCGCCGCTTCAATGCCGAACATGGCTTTACGCTGCCTGCGCCGATCCAGTTCGTCACCGCGCGCTACGTCAGCGAATTGCAGCAGACGCTGGCGTTGGCCCACACGCACTTCGGCGCCATGAACATGCTCACGCGCTCGCGCCCGCAGCTGGTGCAGAGCGCGTTTTCCACCATCGCCACCCGCGTGCTGGAAACCTTCCGCGATCTGAACCGCGATATCGAGATCTGGCTCAAGTCGGTGATGACGCCGCTGGAGGCGCAGGTGCGCGAGCACCAGAAACAGTTGCGCCGCCGGGTCGATTCGATCGAGCGCATCCACGAGGCCACCGACACGCTCGAGAGCCGCATCGCGCAGCTCGAGGAAGTGCTCAACGGCCTGGATGATCGCAGCGGGCGCATCGAATCCTTCTCCAGGCAGATTCTGCAGCCGGACGCCAACGAGGGGCAGCCCAGGGCGTTCGCGGCCTGAAGCGCGGCCGGCGCAAGTCCGGCGGCGAATGCAGGTGGCGAGGGCTGGTGGCGGCGAGGCGGTATCATGACGCGCCGCCGCTTCCGGCGCTGTTGCTGTGTTGCCTTACCCGTCACGTACCCGATGCCCCGCAAGCCCGCTGCTTCTCCTGCCGTTTCATCCGATCTTTCCCCCGCCGTGGTTCCTGCCGATTTCGCCGCGCGCGTGGTGGGCTGGCAGCGCTTGCACGGGCGCCATGACCTGCCGTGGCAGAACACCCGCGACCCTTACCGTATCTGGCTGTCCGAGATCATGCTGCAGCAGACCCAGGTCAGTGCGGTGATCGAGTATTTCCAGCGTTTCGTCGGCCGGCTGCCAACCGTGGCCGCATTGGCCGAGGCCAGCGCGGATGAGGTGATGGCGCTGTGGGCCGGGCTTGGCTACTACTCGCGCGCGCGCAACCTGCACCGCTGCGCCAAGGCCGTGATGAGCGAGCATGGCGGTGTGTTCCCGACCGACCCCGAGGTGCTGGTGACGCTGCCCGGCATCGGCCGCTCCACCGCGGCAGCCGTGGCCGCGTTCAGCGCCGGCGTGCGCTCGCCGATCCTGGATGGCAACGTCAAGCGCGTCTTTGCCAGGTTCTTTGGCATCCATGGCCATCCCGGCGTCAAGGCGGTGGAGAATCGCATGTGGCAGCTTGCCGATGCGGTCCTGCCCGCCAAGGGGCCGGCGCAAGCCGAGGACATGGTGTCCTACACCCAGGGCGTGATGGACCTTGGCTCCACTGTCTGTTCGCGCGGCAAGCCAGCCTGCCTCGCCGCCGCCGCGTCGTGCCCGCTGGCCGGCGACTGCGTGGCGCGCCGCGACGGGCTGACCGGCGTGCTGCCCACGCCGAAGCCGCGCGCCGCCATTCCCGAGCGCAGCACCGTGATGCTGCTGGTCCGCCGCGGCCGCGAGGTCCTGCTCGCACTGCGCCCGGACAGCGGCATCTGGGGCGGGCTGTGGAGCCTGCCCGAAATGCCGGTCGATACCGTGCCCTTCGATGCGGAACTGGCCGAAGACGCTGCGCTGGAACGCGCCCGCGAATTCGGCAATCCCAGCACGGCCAATATGGTCGGCGAGCTCACCCACGTCTTCACTCACTTCCGCCTGCTGATCCGCGCCATTCGCGTCGACGTCACCGGCCTCACCGCGCGCGATGCCGCCAACGGCCCCGCACTACGCTGGCTGTCACTGGACGATCTGGATGCGGTAGGCACGCCCGCGCCGGTGCGCAAGCTGCTGGAGGCGCAAGCCCAAGGGGGATTGTTTTAACGTTGCTTAGAGGATGTGGTGCTGGTGCATGTATTTATGCACGATCTCGATCCGCATGCCCGCGTCCGGCAGCGCCATCAGCATCTGCTTGGCCTTGAGCGGCACCGGCAAGAACTCGCACAGCCGATTGGCCACCCAGCTGGGGTCATCCCACAGGAACGGCTCGCAGAAAGGCAGCTCGCCCGGATGCTCGGCATGGAGCGAGGCAACGATACGCCGCAGCACGGCCAGGCATTCGCCCAGCAGTTCGAGCTTGCAGTCGATGATGTCGGGCGGCAGCAATTCCGCCTGGCCGACCAGCAAGCCGTCCGGGCTCACGCTGTGGCCCAGCAGCCGGAAGCGCTGGCGGCCGCGCGCGCTGATCAGCAGCACACCCAGTTGTTCCATATTGCAGTCGATGATGTCGGCCAGGCAGCCGATCGTCTCGGGCATGGTGGGCTCGTCCGGGCGGGCGACCTCATTGCCGCTGGCGATCAGGCAGACACCGAAGGGCGTGCGATCGCGCATGCAGGCGCGCACCATGTCCACATAGCGCGCTTCGAACACGCGCAGTGGCAGCAGCCCATCGGGAAAGAGTACGGTATGCAGCGGAAACAGCGGCAGGCTATCCAACGTAGGCCCCGCCGAGGTGCTGTGCGGGGCGGCGAACGATGCGGATGAGCCGGGCGTGGCGGGTGAGGACATGCTGAGCCAGCAAAGGTTTCGGGCGAGGATTGCCGAGCCTGACCGCGAAACCTGGCGGTGCGGCGTTTAGCCGCCCGGCGCGAGCTCGCGGTGTCTCACCAGCACATTACCATGGGCGCGAAAATAGTTGGCAAGTCTTTCCGCGATGTACACGGAGCGATGCTGCCCCCCAGTGCAACCGATTGCGACGGTCAGGTAACTGCGATTGTCAGCGATGAAACTTGGCAGCCACTTTTCCACATAGGCGCGTATGTCCTCGGCCATGGCCAGCACCATCGGCTGGCTCTGCAGAAAGTCGATCACGGGCTCGTCGCGGCCGGTCAGTGGGCGCAGTGCCAGGTCGTAGTAGGGGTTGGGCAGCGAGCGCACGTCGAACACCAGGTCGGCGTCGCTGGGCACGCCGTGCTTGAAGCCGAACGACTCGAACAGCAATGTGAGCTTGAGGTCATCGCCGCGCACGAATTCCTTGATCCACGCGCGCAATGTATTGGTGCGCACATTGCTGGTGTCGATGCGGTGCGCAGCCTCCGCCAGCGGGCTCAGGAGCTCGCGCTCCATCTCGATGGCCTCGATCAGCGAGGTGTCGTTGAGTGCGGTCTCGGCGGCACTATCGGCGAGATTCTCGTTCCTGGGATTGGCCGAGAGGCCAGCCATGGCTGCGCGCATCGACAGCGGATGGCGCCGTCTCGTCTCGGAATAACGCTGCACCAGCGCATCGGTATTGGCGGTCAGGAAGACCACCCGGACCTGGTGTTCGGAGGCGAGGTCGCGCAGCGTGCCGGGCAGCTCGTCCAGCGATTCACGGCTACGGATATCGGTGGCGACGCCCAGATGGGTGTAGCCCTGCGCCGCCAGGTACTGGGCCAACTCCGGGATAAACTGCGCCGGCAGGTTGTCGACGCAGTAGTAGCCCGCGTCTTCCAGTACGTTCAAGGCAACGGATTTGCCGGAGCCGGAGATCCCGGTGATAAGTATGATGCGCATAGCACGACAAGCATAACATCAGGTGATGACGCCGTCATGACGGCGCCGTGCCAGAAAAAATGGCGAACCGAAGAGGTTCGCCATTTTTACACGTCCGCGCCGCAAGTGATGCCGGTAGCTTACTTGGACAAGCAGTCGCTCATGAAGGCCTTGCGCTCGTCGCCCTTCTTGCCGGTGGCCTGGGCGTTGCAGGTCTTCATCTTTTCCTGCTGGCTGTTCTTGGCGGGTGCGGCCGCGGGCTTATTGGACAGGCAATTGCTCATGAAGGCCTTGCGCTCATCGCCCTTCTTGCCGGTGGCCTGCGTGTTGCAAGCCTTCATCTTGTCCTGCTGGGTGTTAGGTGCCGCCGGTGCCGCGGGTGCAGCGGCCGGTGCATTCTGGGCGAAGGCGCCGGTGGCAAAAAGCGGGGCTACCAGCACGCACATCGCGATCAATTTTTTCATGCTTGCTCTCCTGGCTGTGGAAAACTTCATGGCTGCTGGCCTGTCGGCTCGGCAACTCGGGGCTGGGCCCAATGCCCATTACTGCACAAAACGGCCTATGCCCCAATCGCGTTGACCATCGAAGCGCGGCCGGATGTAAGCAATTGAAAACGGCCCCGTCGTGGTCGCATGGCGTGGGCCCGCCAAACCTAGAGTAGCCGGCCCTGACCCCGCGATGCGACATCGGCCTGCATCGCGGCGCGCTGGCGGTCCATGAAGTCGCGCAGCGTGTCGATGCCGCGCAGGCGCAGGATGGTGTTGCGCACGGCGGCCTCGACCAGCACGGCGAGATTTCGGCCGGCCGCCACCTGGATCTTGACCATGTGGATGGGCAGGCCGAGCACGTCGAGATACTGGGAGTCCAGCGGCAGGCGCTCGAATTCGCCATCGTTGCGGCGAACCAGTTGCACCACCAGCTTAAGCTTCATCTTGCGGCGTACCGCAGTCTCGCCAAAGATGGTCTTGATGTCGAGCAGGCCCAGGCCGCGCACTTCCAGCAGGTTCTGCAGCAGCGGCGGGCAGCGGCCCTCGATGAAGTCCGGCCCGAGGCGCACGAAATCGACGGCATCGTCCGCGACCAGCCCATGTCCGCGCGAGATCAGTTCCAGGCCGAGCTCGCTCTTGCCCAGGCCGGATTCGCCCATCACCAGCACACCCATGCCGAGGATGTCGAGGAATACGCCGTGCATGGTCACGCGCGGCGCGGAAATGCGCGACAGATAGAGGCGCAGGTGGTCGATCACCGCGGCCGAAGACACCGGCGTGGTGAACAGCGGTGTGGACGAGCGCGTGCAGCGCAGTTCCAGGTCGGGCGGCGGCTCCATGCCGTCGGCGATCACCAGGAACGGCGGCTCCAGCAGGATCAGCTCGCCCATCTGGCGCTTGCGCATCTCGTCATCGAGGCGCTGGTAATACGTGATTTCGGGCTTGCCCAGCACCTGGATCCGGTTCGGGTGGATCAGGTTCAAGTGGCCGACGAGATCGGCCGCGGACGTGGCTTCACGCGCGAACTCGACATCGAAGGCCCGGTCCGCGCCCTCCAGTCCTGCTACCCAGGAGAGTTTGATATCGGCTGCGTTGTCGTCGAAGATCGACTGCGAGGTGACGCCAGTGAGTTCCATTCGGGTGCTTTCAGGGACGGGCTTTCAGTGCCGGATCAAGGGTGCCATTGCGTCAGCAACTGGTGCACGTCGTCGGGGGTGGGCAGGGTAGCCAGTCCTTCGCGCATCTCGCGGTCGGACAGCAACTGGGCGATCTCGGAGAGAATTTCCAGATGCTGCTGGGTGGCCTGTTCGGGCACCAGCAGGAAGATCAGCAGCGCGACCGGCTTGCCGTCGGGCGACTCGAAGGGGATCGGCTCGGCCAGGCGCATGAAGGCGGCCAGTGGCTGCTTCAGTCCCTTGATGCGGCCGTGGGGGATCGCAACCCCCGCGCCCAGGCCGGTGGACCCGAGCGACTCGCGGGCGAACAGGTTGTCGGTCACGGTCGCGCGCGCTACGCCATGGTTGTTCTCGAAGAGGAGCCCGGCCTGTTCGAACACGCGCTTCTTGCTGGTGACGCTGACGTCGAGGTTGATGTTGCCGGGTGGCAGCAATTTAGCCAAACGATTCATGTGGAATGCGCAGGGTTTTCTAGTAAGCAGGCCCGGGGCCAGGAGGCGTCCCACCGGGCGGAAAGAGGTAAAAAAACCAAGGCCCGAGGTTTCCACCGGGTGTCCCCCCATGCCGGTGTCGGGCGTCTGGCCATTATAGAGCAGGCCCGCTTCCGCTTTGTGCATTGCAATAGCCGATGCGCTCAAGCGGTGCTGCATGCACCGGAATGGCTAGGCCGGTCAACCATGTATTGCACAGCATACACTGGTACATATGCGTTGCGGAATCCCCTGTGTGGCCCGATCGGGTAGGCTGCAACGAAAAAGCCGCGCTCTGGGCGCGGCTTGATTCCATTTTTCAAGGGACTGACACCGACGGCCCGGTATGTGGGCCGCCAGGCACGGTCATTGCTGCATCTGCGATGCGGCCATCTGATACTTGACCGCTTCACGGTCGTGGCTCTGCACGCGATCCTTGTGGCGAATCACCTGCCGGTCGAGCTTGTCGACCAGTGCGTCGATAGCGGCATACAGGTCTTCATGATGCGCTTCGACAAAGATGTCCTTGCCCTTGAGATGTAGATTGATTTCCGCGTACTGCCGCCGGTCCTTTTCTTTTGTATTGTCGACAGAGAGCAGCACACTTACGCCAATGACTTGATCGAAATGCCTGACGATACGCTCCAGTTTCGTTTCCACGTACTCACGCAGAGGGGGCGTGATGTCCAAGTGGTGTCCACTGATCTTGAAGTTCATAGCGTTTCTCCTTCTGAAAGAGCTGCATCAGGCAGGCGATGCAGCTCGGCTACAAAGTCTTACGGAGATTGACCGCGGGAATCTTGAGCGCTTCGCGGTATTTGGCAACGGTACGCCGTGCTACCACAAAGCCTTGCTCGCCGAGCAATTCGGCAATCCGGCTATCGGACAAGGGGTTCCTAGCGTCTTCGGCTCCTATCAATTGCTTGATCAACGCACGGATTGCCGTTGATGAGGCCGCGCCGCCGGTTTCTGTGGATACGTGAGAGCCAAAAAAATACTTCAGCTCGAAAGTCCCCATCGGCGTTGCCATGTATTTATTGGTAGTCACCCGAGAGATGGTGGACTCGTGTAAACCCAGTGTATCGGCAATCTCCCGCAAAACCAAGGGGCGCATCGCAATTTCACCGTGGGTGAAGAAGTTCTTTTGACGTTCGACAATGGCTTGTGCGACGCGCAATATCGTGTCGAACCTTTGCTGGATATTCTTGATCAACCAGCGTGCTTCCTGCAGCTTTTGCTGCAGTCCGGCCGCGCCTGCATCGCCTTTTGCACCGCGCAAAATCTGCGCGTACATGTCGTTGATGCGTAGCCGCGGCATCACATCCGGGTTGAGGTGGGCGATCCATCCGCCGCTCAATTTTCGAACAAAAACATCAGGCACCACGAAGTCCGCTTCTGGCCGGCTGTAGGCATGGCCGGGATAGGGCGCGAGCGAGCGGATCAGTTCATGTGCGGCCTTGAGTTCCGGTTCGTCCACTTGCAGCGCCTTTTTAAGGCGCGTGTAATCGCGCACCGCCAGCAGCTCGAGGTGGTTGGTGACGATGCTCAGCGCCAGTTCGCGCTGCGGATGCTTGAGCCTGCGCAATTGCAGCGCCAGGCACTCGGCGGCGTTGCGTGCCCCGACGCCCGGCGGATCGAAGCTCTGCAGCAGCGTGAGCACAGCCTGGATCTCGTCGACCTCGAACTCGAGCTCCTCCGGCAGCTCGCTGCAGATTTCCTCGAGCGTGGTGCTCAGGTAGCCGTCATCGTCCAGGGACTCGACCAGGAAGATAGCCAGCCCTTTGTCGCGCAGGGAAATCTTGAGCGGCGCCAGCTGTTCCATGAGGTGTTCACGCAGCGTGGGCTCGGCGTCGCGCAGCTGCATCGGGGTTTTTTCGTCGTCTTCGCCTTGCGGGCGGCGGGCGAAGTCGTCCAGGCTCCAGTCGCTGCCGTAATCCTCATTGCTGTCGGAGTAGCTGTCGTCGGCTTCGGGGGCGCCATCGGGACGGTTTTCGCTGGTGCCCTGGCCATCGGCGGGCGCTGGCGCGGGCGCGCTCTGCAGGTTCACCGAGCCGTCCGAGGACACGCGCAACGGGCTGTCCAGCCAGTCGTTCTCACGCTCGAGCAAGGGGTTCTCGGTCAGCGCCTGTTCCACTTCCTGCTGCAGTTCAAGCGTGGACAGTTGCAGCAGCCGGATCGACTGCTGGAGTTGCGGCGTAAGCGCGAGATGCTGCGAGAGGCGGAGCTGTAGCGACGGTTTCATGCGACCTATTTTATGCCCAACTTCCGTACTGATGGAACGGAAATTGCTATCGCTGGTGTCGCTATGATCGTTTGAAGGATAAAAGGCGACACCGAAGCCGCCCGGGGGACGATGCGCGGCAGGCGCCGCGCGCCCTTACATGCGGAAGTTCTCGCCCAGGTAGACCTTGCGCACCGACTCGTTGGCGATGATGTCCTCAGGCTGCCCGGACGCCAGCACCGCGCCTTCGCTGATGATGTAGGCGTGGTCGCAGATGCCCAGCGTCTCGCGCACGTTGTGGTCGGTGATCAGCACGCCGATATTGCGTGCCTTGAGGAAGCTGACGATGCGCTGGATTTCGCCAACCGCGATCGGGTCGACGCCGGCGAAGGGCTCGTCGAGCAGGATGAAGCGCGGCGCGGAGGCCAGCGCGCGGGCGATTTCCACGCGGCGGCGCTCGCCGCCGGACAGCGACAGCGCCGGGTTGTCGCGCAGGTGGGCAATCTGCAGGTCATCCAGCAGGGTGTCCAGCCGGCGCTCGATCTCGGCCTTGCCCAGGGGTTTGCCATCGTTGAGCTGCAGCTCCAGCACTGCGCGGATGTTTTCCTGCACATTGAGCTTGCGGAACACGGAGGCTTCCTGCGGCAGGTAGGACAGGCCCATGCGTGCTCGCTCATGGATGGCCAGGCCGCTGATGTGTTTGTCGTCGAGCACGATATCGCCTTCGTCCAGCGCCACCAGCCCCACGATCATGTAGAACGACGTGGTCTTGCCCGCGCCGTTGGGGCCCAGCAAGCCGACCACCTCGCCGCTCTTCACGTCGAGCGACACGTCCTTGACCACGGTGCGCGAGCCGTAGCGCTTCTTCAGGTGGCGCACGACCAGCGTGCTGCTGTCCTTCAGGGTGGCGGGCTGGGACGGTGCGGTTTGGGTAGCGGTCATGAAGGTGAAGTCAGAATCCGTGGATCAGGGACGTGGCGGCGTCAGGTCAGGGGTTGACGGGGGCAGTTGCCGGCTTGAGCGGCAGCGGATTGGCTGCGGCACCGCTGGCGGGCTGCTCCTGGCGCGGCGACAGCACGGCGCGCACGCGGCCCGACGGGCTGCCCGCGGTCGCGTTCTCGGCGCCGCCGCTGGCCGTGTAGAACTCGTTGCGGCTGTCATAGGTGATCACCGCGCCGCGGATCTCGTCGACCAGCTTGGCGCCGGCCAGGCGGGCCATGCGGGCGCGCCCGATCAGCTTGGACAACTCCTGCTTGCCGTCATATTCGATGCGGTCGCCCCAGCCATCGATGTACTCGTCGACGTTGTCGCGCTTCTGGCGGATATAGGCTTGCTTGCCGCCCTTGGAGGTCGCGACCGCGTACTGGTAGCCCTCGGGATCGGTACGGACTTCGGCCGCGTCGGATTTGAGCACCATGGTGCCCTTGGTCAGCACCACGTTGCCAGTCAGTACATAGACCTGCTTGACGTCATCGTAGCTGGCATTGTCGGCCTCCAGGACCAGCGGCTTTTCGCGGTCGGCCTTTTCGGCGCTGGCGGGCGCGGCCAGCGTGAGGCCCAGGACGGCGGCCAGCGTCAGCAAAGCGGCCGTGCTGCGGCGCAGACAGGACGAAGTCGTCGGGAATGGATTCATGTTGGCGTGATGGCGGTTGACGCGGGCGGTTGGTGCCCGCGGGCGGCTTCGGGGCTACTTCGTGGGACTCGCCGGCGGCGGCCCCGTGATGATGGTGCCGCGTACGTTACCCAGCAATTGTACTTCGCGAGTGACATTGTTGAAGACCAGGCCGTTGGCGGTCATCACCGACGGGCCGCGGGTCAGCTTGACAGCCTTGTCGGTCTTGACGATGTCATCGTTCACCAGCACCTGGAAATACTCCGAGGCGGCCGTCATCTGCGGATCCTTGGCGGGGTCGGGGCCCTGGGTACGCACGATGAAGGCATTGCCGAACAGGTCGATGACCGAGCCTTCCGCGTTCATCGTGCCGCGATCAGAGTGGCCGGTGACGGGCGGACGGTCGATTTCATAGGAGCGCATGGCCGGGCGCGTCACTTCGTAGGTCTGGTCGTCCTCGAAGTGGATCATCTTGTCGCCGGTGAAGCGCAGCTTGGTGTTGCCGTCCTCGGCAAGCTCGGTCGCGGAAAAACGGATCATGTAGTAATCCGGTTCATGCTTCTTGCCTACCGGCCCGGTGTCCGCTTCTTTCGGGGAGTTGACCTGCACCAGCCAGAAGGTGCTGCCCGCCACCAGTGCCATCAGCAGCAGGGGCAGGGCTCGCATGGCAAGCCGGCTCAGGGAGGACAGGATTTCCCGCATAGGCATGGGCTGGCCTCAGATGACCTTGGCGCGGGTCAGGTCGTGGATGTGGAGCGCGCCGACCAGGCGCCGCTCTGCGTCGACCACCAGCATCTGGTTGATGCGGTTCGCCTCCATCACCTGCACGGCTTCCACGGCCAGCTGGTCCGGCCCGACGGTATGCGGTGTGCGGTGCATGACCTCGCTGATGGGTACGGTCTTCCAGTCGCGCGGGGTTTCGAGCAGGCGGCGCAGGTCGCCATCGGTGAAGACGCCGATCAGGCGGTCGTCCGGGTCCACCACCGCGGTCATTGCCATGCCTTTGCGGGTGATTTCCATCAGGGCCTGTGCCAGCGGCGTGCTCTCGCGTACCTTGGGCACCGCGTTGCCGCTGCGCATGACGTCGCGCACGTGGGTCAGCAGCTTGCGCCCGAGCGCGCCGCCCGGATGCGAGCGGGCAAAGTCTTCCTCGCCGAAGCCGCGGGCATCCAGCACCGCCACCGCGAGCGCGTCGCCCATCGCCAGTGCGGCGGTGGTGCTGGCGGTCGGGGCCAGGTTGAGCGGGCAGGCTTCTTTTTCCACGCCGGCATTGAGGTGCGCGTCGGCCAGCTGGGCCAGCGTGGAGGCGGGGTTGCCGGTCACGGAGATGAGCTTGGCGCCGATGCGCTTGACGATCGGGACAATCGAAAGCAACTCGGCGGTCTCTCCGGAATTGGAAAAGGCGATCAGCACATCGTCGCGCGTGACCATGCCCAGGTCGCCGTGGCTGGCCTCGGCCGGATGCACGAAAAACGCGGGCGTGCCGGTCGAGGCCAGCGTGGCCGCGACCTTGCGGCCGATGTGGCCCGACTTGCCGATGCCGGACACGACGACGCGCCCGCTGCAATTGAGCGTCAGTTGCACGGCTTGCGCAAATCCGTCGTCCAGGCGGCCTGCGAGGGCAGCGACGGCGTCGGCTTCGATCTGGAGGGTTTCGCGAGCGAGCCTAAGTGCTCGATCCGCATTGAAATTAGCTATCATGGCGACGAAGTATACCAACGAATGCGATGGCGCTTGGGCTGTTCCTGGGATCGGGCGGCCGGGGCGGCCATCGCGCTTGCCGTAATCCGCCGGCAGGGCCGCCCGCACCGGGCCGGCCCGGTGCCCGGCGCGGCGTACCCTGACCCTGTCGATGCACTCTCCGCTGGACCTTACCCTTGTCCTGCTGGCCGCCGCCGTGTTTGGCGTGGTCGCGTTTCGCATGTTGCAGTTGCCGCCGATGCTGGGGTACCTGGTCGTGGGCATCCTGATCGGGCCGCATGCGCTCGGCCTGGCCAGCGATACCGCGCAAACCAAATACCTGGCCGAGTTCGGCGTGGTCTTTTTGATGTTCTCGATCGGCCTGGAGTTCAGCCTGGGCAAGCTCAAGGCGATGAAGCGGCAGGTGTTCGGCCTGGGCGGCTCGCAGGTGGTGCTGTCGCTCCTGGCCGTGATTCCGGCGAGCTGGGCGTTCAACTGGCTGTTTCCGCTGTCCTGGCAGGCCTCGGTGGCGCTGGGCGGCGCGCTGGCCATGTCATCCACCGCCATCGTGTCCAAGATGCTGTCGGAGCGGCTGGAGCTGGAGAGCGAGCACGGGCGCAACATCATCAGCATCCTGCTGTTCCAGGACCTGGCCGTGGTGCCGCTGCTGATCGTGATCCCGGCGCTCTCGCGCGATCCGGGCGACCTGATGATGGCGCTGGGCCTGGCCACGGTGAAGATCGTGGTGGCCCTGAGCCTGATCTTCTTCGTCGGCCAGCGCTTCATGAGCCGCTGGTTCCACATCGTGGCGGCGCGCCGCTCGCAAGAGCTGTTCATGCTCAACCTGCTGCTGGTCACGCTGGGCATGGCCGCGCTGACCGAGCGGCTAGGCCTTTCGATGGCGCTGGGCGCCTTCATGGCCGGCATGCTGATCTCCGAGACGCCGTATCGCCATCAGGTGGAGGAGGACATCAAGCCCTTCCGCGATGTGCTGCTGGGGCTGTTCTTCGTCACCATCGGCATGCTGCTCAATATCCATGTGGTGCTCGATCACTTGTGGCTGGTGCTGGCGCTGCTGGTGGTGCCCATTGTCTTCAAACTGGTGCTGATCTCCGGCCTGGCCCGCTTGTTCGGTTCGCGCCAGGGGGTGGCGATCCGTACCGGCCTGGGCCTGGCGCAGGCCGGCGAGTTCGGCTTTGTGCTGCTTAACCAGATCGACGGCCTGAACCTGGTCGACCCGGTGCTGATCCAGGTCATCCTGGCCTCGATGCTGTTGTCGATGCTGGCGGCACCGTTCCTGATCCAGTACAGCGACGCCATCGTGCTGCGCTTTACCGCCAACGAATGGCTGATGCAGTCGCTCAACATGACGCGCATCGCGGTGCAGAGCCTGCAGACCGAGAAGCACGCCATCATCTGCGGGTTTGGCCGCAGCGGCCAGAACCTGGCGCATATGCTGGAGCGCGAGGGCATTACCTACGTGGCGCTGGACCTCGACCCCGACCGGGTGCGCGAAGCCGCCGGCGCGGGCGATACCGTGGTGTACGGCGATGCGGGCCGGCGCGAGGCGCTGATCGCGGCGGGCCTGCATCGCGCGGCCGCCTTGATCATCACTTACAACAACACACCCTCGGCGCTGAAGGTGCTGCACCATGTGCAGGAGCTGGAGCCAGCGCTGCCCGTGATCGTGCGCACCATGGACGACTCGGAACTCGACATCCTGCAAAAAGCGGGCGCCACCGAGGTGGTGCCGGAAAGCATCGAGGGCAGCCTGATGCTGGCCTCGCACGCGCTGGTGCTTCTGGGCGTGCCGATGCGGCGCGTGGTGCGCGGGGTGCAGGAGGCGCGCGATGCGCGCTACAGCCTGCTGCGCGGCTACTTCCACGGCCGCGATGACGAGGAAGACATGGTGGAGCGAGAGTCCGTGCGGCTGCACTCCATTTCGCTTGGCCCGGAGGCCACGTCGGTGGGGCGGCGCCTGGGCGCGCTCGGGCTGGACCGTATCGGGGTGGAAGTGACGGCGGTGCGCCGGCGTGGTATCCGCGCGTTCGATCCGGAGCCCGATACCGTACTGGAGCCGGGCGATATCGTGGTCTTGCGCGGCCAGCCAGAGGCGCTGGAAGCGGCCGAGGCGCGCATGCTGGCCGGCTGAGCCTGCGCTATGCGCTCAGTGGCCGCAAGTTCGGGTTCATGCCGCCACGCGGCTGCCGGTGTGCGCCTCTTCCGCCCACGATGCCGGCAGGCCCTCTAGCACGGAGCGCGCGTCGAGCGAGCCGATCGGGACGCGCGGGTCGGCGGGAATGCGGCCTTCGCCTTGCAGCATCAGGTAGCGCAGGCAGCATACGCGCAGGAAGGACGTGAAGTTTGCCGCCTCGCCCCGGTAGGCCACCAGTTCGTCGTGCAGCCGGGTGATGAGCTGGCCCACGCTCATGCCATCGCGGCGTGCCAGCGTTTCGAGCACTTCCCAGAACAGGCTTTCCAGCCGGATGCTGGTGGCCACGCCATGCAGCCGGAGCGAGCGTGACTGGCCCTGGTACGACTGCGGGGTGGCCCGGATGAAGATTTCACACATAGAAGAACTCCCGTGCTTAACGGCCCGCGATAGCCCTAGGTGGGCTCGCGGGCCGCGTTCGGTAGCCTCTAATGTACGATCCTGGTGCCCAGGACGGCAAGGAACTGCGCCAGCCACGCCGGGTGCGCGGGCCAGGCCGGTGCGCTTACCAGGTTGCCATCCGTGTAGGCCTGGTCGACTGGAATGTCGGCATATTTTCCGCCCGCCAGGCGCACTTCGGGCGCGCAGGCCGGATAGGCCGAGCAGGTCCGGCCTTCCAGCACGCCGGCCGCGGCTAGCAGCTGGGCGCCGTGGCACACCGCGGCGATTGGTTTGTTGGTGCTGGCAAAGTGCCGCACGATTTCCAGCACCCGCTCGTTCAGGCGCAGGTATTCCGGGGCGCGCCCGCCCGGGATGACCAGCCCGTCGTAGGCCGCCGGATCCACATCGGCAAAACTCGCGTTCAGCGCGAAGTTGTGGCCGCGCTTTTCGCTATAGGTCTGGTCGCCCTCGAAATCATGGATGGCGGTGGGGCAGCTGGCGCCGGCCGCCTTGTCCGGACACACCGCATGGACCGTGTGGCCCACCATCTGGAGTGCCTGGAAAGGCACCATGGTTTCATAGTCTTCGGCGTAGTCGCCGACCAGCATCAAGATCTTTTTCGCCATCGCTGTCTCCTGTATGGTTACGGTTGTCCTGGGGGAGCCACGCCGCAAAGCGTGCCATCCGCCCAGGCGTTGCCCATTGTGTTGCCGTTTGCGGCAGCCCGGGTGGTAACCCATTACCGCATCCAGCCTGCCGATTTGGCGGGCTGCCCGAACGAGTCCCCATGCCCAACACCACTATCCAGTCGTCCGCCCTTGGCGACGTTACCCACTACCTGCGCGAACGCATCCGTACCGTGCCGGACTGGCCCCAGCCCGGCGTGATGTTCCGCGACATCACGCCGTTGCTGCAGGATCCCAAGTCCCTGCGCGTGCTGATCGATGTCTTTGTGCACCGCTACATGGACGCCAAGCTCGACGTGGTGGCCGGCATCGACGCACGCGGCTTTATCCTGGGCGCCATCGTGGCGTACGAGCTGAACCTGGGCTTCGTGCCGATCCGCAAGAAGGGCAAGCTGCCGTTCGAGACCGTGGCCGAGGAGTATGAGCTGGAGTACGGCAGCGCCACGGTGGAGATCCACGCCGATGCCTGCAAGCCGGGTGACCGCGTGCTGCTGGTGGACGACCTGATCGCCACCGGCGGCACCATGATGGCTGGCCGCAAGCTGCTTGAGCGGCTGGGCGCCACCGTGGTGGAAGGCGCCGCCATCGTCGACCTGCCCGAGCTCGGCGGCTCGCGCCACCTGCTGGATAGCGGCCTGCCGCTGTTCACGGTTTGCCGCTTTGACGGGCATTGACCCGCATTGACGGCCGCTCTCCGAGCGGCTTGCGCATTGGGCTTGCGGCCATTTCCACCGCGTGGACATGGCGTTGCCCACACATGCCGGCAGGCGCATAATGCCCCATTGACAACGATACGATGGCCGGGCGAAATCTTGCGATCCGCAATGGAGGCACCGGTCACATAAGGGCATAAGGGCGCAGCATGGGCGTACTACTACATTTGCTTTCCGGCGTGGCGCTGCTGGTGTGGGGCACCAACATCGTCAAGGTCGGCATCCTGCGCGTGTACGGCGCCAACCTGCGCCACGTGCTCTCGTCCAGCATTTCCAACCGGTTCACGGCCTTTGCCGCCGGCCTCGGCGTGACCGGCCTGGTCCAGAGCAGCAACGCGACCGCCGTCATCGTCAGTTCCTTCGTCGGCCAGGGCCTGATTGCCGTGGCGCCGGCGCTGGCCATCATGCTGGGCGCCAACGTCGGCACCGCCATCATGGTGCAAGTGTTCTCGCTGGACCTGTCCTGGCTGTCGCCGCTGCTGATCTTCGTTGGCGTGATCCTGCATCTGTCCTGGAAGGGCAACAAGCCTGGCCACGTGGGCCGCGTGCTGATCGGCCTGGGGCTGATCACGCTGGCGCTGGAGCTGATCTCCATTGCCACCCGCCCCGTGGTGGAAGCGGCTGGCGTCAAGGTGTTGTTCGGCACGCTCACCGGAGACCCCACGCTGGACATGCTGATTGGCGCCTTACTGACCATCCTTTGCTATTCCAGCCTGGCGGTGGTGCTGTTCTGCGGGGCGCTGGCCTCGGCCGGGGTGGTGTCCCTGCATGTGGCGATGGCGCTGGTGCTAGGCGCCAACCTGGGCTCGGGCATTTCCGCGTTGCTGACCACCTCCGGCAACAACCAGCCCGGCAAGCGCGTCACGCTGGGCAACCTGCTGTCGCGCCTGCTCGGATGCGTGATCGCGCTGCCTTTGCTGGGGCAGGCCGAACAACTGCTGGCGCTGGTCGACGCCGATCCGCAGCGGCTGGTCGTGAATTTCCACCTGCTCTTCAATGTGGCGCTGGCAGTGCTGCTGCTGGGCGCCACCGGTCCGCTGGCGCGCCTGTGCGAGGCGGTGCTGCCCGGGCGCAACACCGGCGACAGCCAGGTCACCCCGCGCCACCTCGATCCCGCCGCGCTGCCCACGCCGGCGCTGGCGCTGTCCAATGCCGCGCGCGAGGTGCTGCGCATTGGCGACCGCATCGAGCAGATGCTGGACAACATGCTGCGCGTGCTGCGCACCAACGATGCCAAGCTCGCCACCGCCACCTGCCGCATCGACGACGAGGTGGACGATCTCTACACCGCGATCAAGCTCTACCTGACCCGGATCAGCCTGGAGGCGCTGGATGAGCGCGACGGCCGGCGCTGGACGGAAATCATCTCGCTCACCATCAACCTCGAGCATGCCGGCGACATCATCGAGCGCATCCTGCAAGACGCGCGCGAAAAGAAGATCGCTCATAACCTGGCCTTCTCGGAAGCGGGCATGCAGGAGATCTCGCAGATGCACGCGCGCGTGGTGGCCAACCTGCGGCTCGGGCTGTCGGTCTTCCTCTCCGGCGACCTGAAAAGCGCGCAGCTACTGATGGCGGAGAAAGCGACTTTCCGCGAAATGGAGCGCCAGTACGCGCGCACCCACCTGCAACGCATCGCCGTGCAGACCGCCGAGAGCATCGAGACCAGCTCGCTGCACCTCGACGTGATCAGCGATCTCAAGCGCCTGAACTCGTTGTTCTGCGCCACCGCCTACCCGGTGCTGGAAGAAGCTGGCGTGCTTAACCGCAGCCGCATGAAGGAAGACGATGGCGAACCCCCGGCCAGGGCCGTGCCGTCCGCGCAGGCGCACTAAGGAGCCACTAAGGAGTGGCTACAGCTTGTAGCCGATCTCCCGCAGCAGGTTCCGCCGCGAGGCAATGTCAGCCTCGGTTTCCAGCCCGAGCGGCGAAGCGCCATCTACCACGCCAAGCACCGCGCGCCCCTGCGCGGTCTGCGCTACCACCACCTCGGTCGGGTTTGCCGTGGCGCAATAGATCCGGCATACCTCCGGCACCGCGCGCACGGTCGCGAGCACATTGACCGGATAGAAGCCGTCGCCAAGGAACACCAGGAAGCAGTGGCCGGCACCGATTGCCAGCGCGTTCTGGCACGCCAGGTCGATCATCGCCTCGTCGGTGCCGGACCAGCGCACAAGGCGCTTGCCCGAGGCCTCGCAGAACGCTAGTCCAAAGCGGATGCCCGGCACCGCGCCGGCCAGCGCCTCGTGGATGTCGTCCACGGTCTTGATGAAGTGGGATTGCCCGAAAATGAAGTTGGTCGCCTCGGGCTTGGCGATCGGCACTACGGTGAGTTCCATGGCCGTGCTCCTGCATTGGCCTGTGCCAGCCCCGGAAAGGGCTTCAGGAGGCGCGGCCTTGCGCAGTCTATGGTAGGCCGGGCAAGGTCGAATGCAAGGCGCAGCGCGGGCCTACTTCGAGGAGGGCGGGCGGCGTCTGCGGCGCGCGCGCTGCAGCATCGCGGCGATGGCCACAAGCACGGCCGCGCCGCCCAGCGTCAGCGCCAGATTGCCGGATACAGCGCCGCTCGCCTTGGCAGGTACCTGGGCAGCGCTGGCGGCACTGGCCTCCCGGGCGCCTTGCGCGGGCGGAGCGGATGCCGCCGGCGCGGCGGGTTCATCGAGTGCTCGCGCCGCCGGCGCGGCCAGGTCGATCGGCGTGACGGTGGCTTGCGCCACAGCCGGGCCGGCAACGGCGGCGCTGCCGAGCAGCAGCGCGCATTGCCAGGCGCAAAGGATGAGGCGGAAACGCGTGCGCACCGTGGTCAGCGGCGCTCGAGCAGCGGCGCCAGGTACTTGCCGGTGAAGCTCGCGCGGCTAGCCGCCACCGTTTCCGGCGTGCCCTTGGCGATCACCTGGCCACCGCCCGCACCGCCCTCCGGGCCCATGTCGAGCAGCCAGTCCGCGGTCTTGATCACGTCCAGGTTGTGCTCGATGATGACCACCGTGTTGCCCTGGTCGCGCAGCTTGTGGATGACCTTGAGCAGCAGCTCGATATCGTGGAAGTGCAGGCCCGTGGTGGGCTCGTCCAGGATGTAGAGCGTGCGGCCGGTGTCGCGCTTGGACAGCTCCAGCGACAGCTTGACGCGCTGCGCCTCGCCGCCCGAGAGCGTGGTGGCGGACTGGCCCAGCCGGATGTAGCCAAGGCCCACGTCCAGCAGCGTCTTGAGCTTGCGCCGCACGACAGGCACCGCCAGGAAGAACTCGTGCGCGTGCTCTACCGTCATGTCGAGCACTTCGTGGATGTTCTTGCCCTTGTAGAGCACCTCCAGCGTTTCGCGGTTGTAGCGCTTGCCGTGGCAGACGTCGCAAGGCACGTACACGTCCGGCAGGAAATGCATCTCGACCTTGATCACGCCATCGCCCTGGCAGGCCTCGCAGCGCCCGCCCTTGACGTTGAACGAGAAGCGGCCCGGATCGTAGCCACGCTCCTTGGCCGAGGGCACGCCCGCGAACAGCTCGCGGATCGGCGTGAACAGGCCGGTGTACGTAGCGGGGTTGGAGCGCGGGGTGCGGCCGATCGGGCTCTGGTCGACGTTGATGACCTTGTCGAAATGCTCCAGCCCGTCGATGCGGTCGTGCGCGGCCGGCTCCGCCGTGGAGCCATACAGGTGGCGCGCCACCGCGTGGTAGAGCGTGTCGTTGATCAGCGTCGACTTGCCCGAGCCGGACACGCCGGTCACGCAGGTGAGCAGGCCCACCGGGATCTCGGCGCTGACGTTGCGCAGGTTGTTGCCGGTTGCGTTGATGATGCGCAGCAGCTTTTCCTCGTCGGGCGCGGCACGCTCTTTCGGCACCTCGATGCGGCGCGCGCCGGACATGTACTGCCCGGTGAGCGAATTGGCCGACTGCTCGATCTGCTGCGGCGTGCCTTCGGCCACGATCATGCCGCCGTGCACGCCGGCGCCCGGGCCGATGTCGACCACGTAGTCGCAGGCGCGGATCATGTCTTCGTCGTGCTCCACCACCAGCACGGAGTTGCCGATGTCGCGCAGGTGCTTGAGCGTGCCGATCAGGCGGTCGTTGTCGCGCTGGTGCAGGCCGATGGAAGGTTCGTCCAGCACGTACATCACGCCGGTCAGGCCGGAGCCGATCTGCGACGCCAGCCGGATGCGTTGCGCCTCGCCGCCCGACAGCGTGTCGGCGCTGCGCTCGAGCGACAGGTAATCCAGCCCCACGTTGTTGAGGAAGTTCAGGCGCGCGCTGATTTCCTTGACGATCTTGTCGGCGATCTCGCGCTTGGCGCCGTGCATGTCCAGCGTGAGGAAATAGGTGAGCGCGTCGCGCAGCGGCCAGCCGTTGATCTCGTAGATGGCGCGCGCCTGGTCGTTCTCGCCCAGCTTGACGTGGCGCGCCTCGGTGCGCAGGCGGGTACCGTGGCAGGCGGGGCAGGCCTGGTTGTTCTGGTACTTGGCGAGCTCCTCGCGCACCGCGATGGAGTCGGTCTCGCGGTAGCGGCGCTCCAGGTTGGGAATGATGCCCTCGAAGGCATGCTCGCGCACCGTGGTGCGGCCACGTTCGTTCATGTAGGTGAACGGGATCTCCACGTCGCCCGAGCCGTGCAGCACGACTTCCTGCACCTCGGCCGGCAGGTCCTCGAAGGCCGTATCGAGCTCGAAGTCGTAGTAGGCCGCCAGGCTTTGCAGCATCTGGAAGTAAAACTGGTTGCGGCGGTCCCAGCCCTTGATGGCGCCCGAGGCCAGCGACAGGTTAGGGAAGGCCACCACCCGCTTGGGATCGAAGAAGGTGATCTGGCCCAGGCCGTCGCAGCTCGGGCAGGCGCCCATCGGGTTGTTGAACGAGAACAGCCGCGGCTCCAGCTCCTGCAGCGAGTACGAGCAGATCGGGCAGGCAAACTTGGAGCTGAACCCGTGCTCCTGGTTGGTGTCGATCTCCAGCGCGATGGCGCGGCCATCGGCCAGGCGCAGCGCGGTCTCAAACGATTCCGCCAGTCGTTGCTTGATGTCCGGGCGTACCTTGACGCGATCCACCACCACGTCGATGGAATGCTTCTCGGTCTTTTTCAGCTTGGGCAGCGCGTCCACCTCGTAGACCACCGCCGGTGCCTCATGCGTGGTGCCGCCGCCGGAGCGGATGCGAAAGCGCACGAAACCCTGGGCCTGCATGGTGTCGAACAGGTCGGAATGTTCGCCCTTGCGGTTGGCCACCACCGGTGCCAGGATCATCAGCTTGGTGTCTTCCGGCAGCGCCAGCGCGGCGTCGACCATCTGCGAGACGCTTTGCGCCTGCAACGCCAGGTTGTGGTCGGGGCAGTAAGGCGTGCCGGCGCGTGCGAACAGCAGCCGCAGGTAGTCGTGGATCTCGGTGACCGTGCCCACGGTTGAGCGCGGGTTGTGGCTGGTTGCCTTCTGTTCGATGGCGATCGCGGGCGATAGCCCCTCGATCAGGTCGACGTCCGGCTTTTCCATCAGCTGCAGGAACTGGCGCGCGTAGGCCGACAGCGACTCCACGTAGCGGCGCTGGCCCTCCGCGTACAGGGTATCGAAGGCGAGCGAGGACTTGCCCGATCCGGACAGCCCGGTAATCACGATCAGCTTGTTGCGCGGCAGATCGAGATTGATGTTCTTCAGGTTGTGGGTACGGGCACCACGGATTCTAATTTCTTCCATATACCGATTGTCTTCGCCAGGCGGGGCCGCCGGTCGGGTCGACAGGCCGGGTCTCACGGAATTTCAAGAAAAAAGCATGCCAGCAGGGCTGCGACCGGCTTCAGGCCAGCCTCAGGCCGGGCTTTGCCGGCCCGCGCCGGGGCTCGCGGTGTCCGATTCGGAGCCGAAAGCGCAGCGGAGCAAACCTGTTAATATACCGAACTTCGGTTTCCGGGGGTTGCTTGGGCCATGAGACTGCGCCCTGCAGCAACGGTGGCAGAAGCGCCGCAACTTCCGCTCCGGCCATGGATCGAAGTTGTCGCCGCCCCGTCAGCATTGGGGTGATGCGGTGCGTGCGCGGTGCACGACCCGGCAATCCGTCATAGAAATTCCCCACGATCGCAATGTCGTCGATCCATAGCTCCTCCCAAGATGCGGCCAAGGCCGACGATTCCAAGGTTCAGCCCGCTGCCGGGCGCGACCGCATGACCGGCACGGAAGTGCGGGCCAGCATTTCGCTCGCCAGTATTTTTGCGCTGCGCATGCTGGGCCTGTTCCTTATCCTGCCCGTGTTCGCCGAATATGCGCATGGCCTGCCCGATGGCCACGACGCCCAGCGCGTGGGCCTGGCCATGGGCATCTACGGCCTGATGCAAGCCTTCCTGCACATTCCTCTCGGCTGGCTGTCCGACCGCGTTGGCCGCAAGCCGGTGATGGTGGCGGGCCTGCTGCTGTTTGTCGCCGGCGGCCTGGTGGCGGCCAACTCCGACACGCTGTCCGGCATCATCATCGGCCGCTCGCTGCAAGGCATGGGCGCGATCTCGGCAGCCATCACCGCCTGCATCGCCGACCTGACCCGCGAGCAGCATCGCACCAAGGCCATGGCCATGGTGGGCGGCAGCATCGGCCTGACCTTCGCGCTGTCGCTGGTGATTGCCTCGCCGCTGCTGCACAGCATCGGCATGCCCGGGATCTTCACGCTGATGTCGGTGCTGGGCGTGGTCGCCATCCTGGTGACCCTGTTCCTGGTGCCCACGCCGCCGCCGCCGCATCCCGTGCGGCTGCCGTTTCGCAGCGTGCTGCTCAACCCCGACCTGGTCCGCCTGAACGTGGGCGTGCTGGCACTGCACGCGTCGCAGGTGGCCATGTTCATGGTGGTGCCGGCCATGCTCAGCGATGCCGGCATGCCGCTGGACCAGCACTGGAAGGTCTACCTGCCGGTGGTGCTGGTGTCCTTCGTGCTGATGCTCGGGCCGATGATGGCCGCCGAGCGCTATGGCAAGGTACGCCCCGTGCTGCTCGGCGCGGTCGGCCTGATGACCGCGGTGCAGCTGCTGTTTGCCGCCGTGCACGGCCTGTGGGGCATCGTGGGTGTGTTGCTGCTGTTCTTCGTGGCCTTCAACGTGCTGGAAGCCATGCAGCCCTCGCTGGTGTCGCGCTACGCCGCCGCCGCGCGCGGGGCGGCGCTTGGCGTCTACAACACGACGCAGGCGATGGGACTGTTCCTGGGCGGCGCCGTGGGTGGCTGGCTGCTCAAGCACGAAGGCCGTAGCGCGGTCTTCATCGGCTGCGCCGTGGTGCTCCTCCTCTGGCTTATAATCGCCTGGAACATGAAGTCGCCGCCGGCCCGGAAAAGCAGTGCCCAGGCCGTCGCTGCCTGAAGTTGGCAGCCCGCGGTCATTGGTCCGCAAGGGCTGCCCGCATCACTTCGTATAGCTTTTTGCCGTAATTAGGCACTAGCATGACCGCGCGCCCGACTTCTTGGCCGGGGGCGCGTTATTCGTTTACGCATCAGTCAACAGTCAAGGCATTGCCACGCCGCTTGCAGCAGAGGGCGTGGCCCTGGGAGAACATTCACATGGCATCGATCAACAAAGTCATCCTCGTCGGCAACCTGGGCGCGGATCCGGAAACCCGCTACCTGCCCAGCGGCGACGCCGTGAGCAACATCCGCCTGGCGACCACCGATCGTTACAAGGACAAGACCAGCGGCGAGATGAAGGAAGCCACCGAGTGGCACCGCATCGCCTTCTTCGGCAAGCTGGCCGAGATCGCCGGCCAGTACCTGCGCAAGGGCTCGCAGGTCTATATCGAAGGGCGCATCCGTACCCGCAAGTGGACCGACCAGTCTGGCGCGGAAAAGTACAGCACCGAAATCGTGGCTGAGCAAATGCAGATGCTGGGCTCGCGCCAGGGCATGGGCGGCGGCGGTGGCGGCGGTGGCGACGACATGGGCGGTGGCGGCGGTGGCTACGGTGGTGGCCGCGAATCGTCGGGCGGCGGCGGTGGTTACGGCGGCGGTGCGCGCAGCGGTGGCGGCCAGGCTGCCGGCGGCCAGCAAGGTGCTGGCGGCGCGCGTCGCCAGCAGCAGGCTCCGTCGAACGGCTTTGAAGACATGGACGACGATATTCCGTTCTAAATCGTTCTGAGCATCCCCGCCATCCCAGGCCGACACAGTCGGTACGGCCTGCACCGGCAAACAAAAAACCCCGGGAGTCGTTGACTCCCGGGGTTTTTTGTTTCTTGGCTCCTCGAAGGCGCCGTGCGTGCTCAGTGCGGCATGGCGGTGAAGTCCAGCGCGTTGGTCAGGTCGCCCATGGCCTTGCCCTTGTTGGCGAGCAGGGCGGTATCGCGTTGCTGCAGGCCCGGCAGGGTCGGCAGGACAAAGCGGCGGGTGATGAAGCGCAGCGCCGAGGCCGTGTCGTATTGCGTGTGGTCGACAAAGCCTTTCTTCGCGTACGGCGACACGAGGATCGCAGGGATGCGCGTGCCCGGGCCCCAGCGGTCGCCGGCGGGCACTTGCGCGTGGTCGTAGAAGCCGCCGTTTTCGTCGTAGGTGACGAGAATCAGCATGTTCTTCCACTGCGGGCTCTGCTGGAGTTGCGCGATCACGCTGGCGATATGCTTGTCGCCGTCGGCCACGCTCGCGTAGCCGGGATGCTGGTTCAGGTTGCCCTGCGGCTTGTAGAAGGTGACCGCAGGGAGGTTGCCGGCAGCGGCGTCCTGCAGGAACTGGCTGTCGAAGTCCTTCAGGTGCGCGCTGCGGTTGGCAGCCTGGGTGACCGGGTCGAAGTTGGCGTAGTAGTTGAACGGCTGGTGGTGCGCCTGGAAGTTGGGCACCGTGTTGTTGTAGATGGCGGTCGGGTCCTGCGTGGCCTTGGCCCAGGCACCGGCGTACCAGGCCCAGCTCACGCCGCGCGCGTTCAGCAGGTCGCCGATGGTGGTCTGGGTCTGCGGCGGCAGCGTGGTCGCCTTGGTGGGGTCGGCGTAGAGGCCTGTGGCATCGGTGGTGGCGGGCTTGTTGCCGCTCGGCTGGTAGTCCGGCTGCATGGTGTTGACCGCGTAGAACATGCCGCTGGCGTCCTTGGGCGTCAGCGTGCTGTCGTTCTGGTACACCGCCTTGCCGGAGAGGACCGAGGTGGGGTTGCCGGTGCCGGGGGTCAGGCGCACGAAGTTGCCATTGGCGTCGAGATCGATCGCCGAGATCGAGTTCTTGGCCGGCGAGGTGGCCGCGTCGGCGTTCGGGTACTGCGGCGCGCAGGCGCAGATCAGGTACTGGTGGTTCAGGAACGAGCCACCAAATGCACCCATGTAGAAATTGTCGGCCAGCACATATTGCTTGGCGAGCTGCCACATCTGCATCTGGCTGCCGTCGTAATAGCCCATCGTCAGGCCGCCCGCGTCCGAGAACGCGGCGTACTTGTCGTTCTTGCCGCCGTTGATCTGCATCTGGTTGTTGTAGAAGCGGTGCACCAGGTCGCGCGTGGTGACGGATTGCGAGACAAATGTGCCGGTGCCGTTGACGCCGGCAGGATTGTCGATCTGGAACGGCTTGTTCGGCCAGTTGGCGGTGCTGGCCTGCTGCAGCTGCAGGCTTTGCCCTTGCGCGGTGAACCCGCCCCAGGTCGGCGGCAGCACCGGCAGCACGGAGCCGTCGAAATCCTTCTGGGGCTCGGCGGTGCCGGTCGAGGTGGGGTTCACGCCGGGGATGCCGTTGGCGCCCGGGAACAGGCCGTAGAGATTGTCGAAGCCGCGGTTCTCGGCATAGATCACCACCACGGTCTTGATGTTGTCGAGGGCGACCCGCTTGGCGACGCCGTCGCGCAGCGCCTGGGCGATGTCGCCGCCGCCGGCCACCGAGTCGGCGATCAGGTCGATGGTCTGATCGATCTCCGCCTGCAGGGTCGCCTTGATGGTCTTGTCGGTTTCCTTGTTGTGGTCGGCCAGCAGCTTGTCCGCCGTCACGCCGATGCGGGCGGCCAGACGTGCCTTGGCCGCGGTGAGGTCGCCACCGTTGGACTCCATGAGCGCGACCAGTTCGGTCGTAATCGCGCTGAGCACGCCGTTGGCGCCGGCCGGTGCGCGGAACACCAGCGGACGGGTCACGGCTGCGTGGCCGCCGGTGTCATCGTTGCGGAAGGCGTCGCTGCCGATCTCGGCGGCGATCGCGCCCTGGCCGGTGAGCGTAAAGGCGCCGTTCTTGTCGGTGTAGGTGCTGGTCTCCGTGCTTTCGCACTTGCCATTGTTGTTGGCATCGATGCAGACCTTGGCGTGCTCGAAATAGCTGCCGGTCACCACGCCCGAGGTGGTGACAGCTGCGGGCGTGCTTCCGCTCCCGGAGTCGCTGCCGCCGCAGGCGGCCATGGCAGCGGCGGCCACCGCTGCAAGGGGATAAAGTCTTAAGGCTCGGCGCATGGAATATCCTTTTTTCGTTATGTGTAAGGCGGTTTTTTTTGGGACAGCCGCGCGATTCTCGCGCCGCTCCATGTCAGATTGATGATGGCGCCGGGACGAGAAAAAGACATCCGCCACGCATGACATGCCGCTGTCATGCACGCGTGCTAGCGTGGCGGCCCGTTCCTGAATCTCCTGTGCCTGGGCTGCCGCACCCATCCCGCCCTGGCCATTCCACTTCGCCGCACAGATGCCACCGCGCTTTGTTCTGCCGCCAGTTCCTTCCCCGATCCGCCGCCTTGCCACGGGGGCCTTGCTGCTGTCTTTCGCCCTGACCCTGGCGGGCTGTGGCAAGTCCGCACAGGAGGGCGTGGCCGCGGCCCCGGCATCCGCGCCGGCTGCCAGCCAGGTCGCCGCGCCTTCGCGGCCAGCCTATGCCGACGCGTTCTACACCATGATGGCAACGCGCCGGCCGCAGGTGCCGGCCATGGCCGCGCTTGGCAAGGCGCTGTTCTTTGATCCCGCGTTGTCGGCGTCCGGCCGGCTCGCGTGCGCAAGCTGCCACAGCCCGGAACACGCCTATGGGCCGGCCAACGACCTGTCGGTGCAACTGGGCGGCCCCGACATGCTGCGCGCCGGCGCGCGCGCGGCGCCGTCGCTGCGCTATGTGCAGAACGTGCCGCCGTTCTCCGAGCATTTCCACGAGAACGACGGCAACGACAGCGAAGACCAGGGCCCCACCGGCGGCCACAACTGGGACGGGCGGGCGTCTTCCACGCACGAGCAGGCCGGCATTCCCTTGCTGTCACCGCATGAGATGGCGAACGCGGACGCGGCGGCGGTGGCCGCCAGGCTGCGCACCGGCAAGCATGCGCAGACCTTGCGCGAGGTGTTTGGCGCCGACATCCTGGAGCGCGACGAGGTAGCCTTCCAGGCAGCGCTGATGGCGCTCGAGGTGTTCCAGGAAACGCCGTCCGAGTTCTATCCCTACAGCAGCAAGTACGATGCGTTCTTGCGGCGCAAGGTCAAGCTGAGCGAGCAGGAAGCGCGCGGCCTGCGCCTGTTCAACGATCCCGCCAAGGGCAACTGCGCGGCCTGCCACCCCAGCGCGATCAGCGCCGACGGCGTCTTTCCCGCCTTCAGCGATTTTGGCTTTATCGCGCTGGGCGTGCCGCGCAACCGCAAGCTGGCGGTCAATGCCGATCCGGCCTTCTTCGACATGGGCCTGTGCGGGCCGGATCGCACCGACCTGAAGGCGCGCGCAGAGTACTGTGGCCTGTTCCGCACGCCTGGCCTGCGCAACGTGGCGCAACGCAAGACCTTCTTCCACAACGGCGCCTTTCATTCGCTGGAAGAGGTGTTGCGTTTCTATGTGCAACGGGACAGCAATCCCGGCAAGTGGTACCCGCGCAAGGCCGACGGCAGCATCGACAAGTTCGACGACCTGCCGGCGCGGTATCGTGACAACGTCAATATGGAGCCTCCGTTCGGCGGCGCGCCTGGCAGCAAGGCCGCGCTGTCGGAGGCGGAGATCCGCGACGTCGTCGTGTTCCTGAAGACCCTCAACGACGGCTACCGCTTGCCTGCAACCCATTGAGGCGTCCTGGCGGCAGTGGCTGTTCGCCGGTACCTGCGGATTAGCGCGCAATGGTGGGTGGGCACGCGCCCGGCAAGGCGCCGGGCGCCTCGCAGGCCTTTCCTTTTTCCAATCCGTCCCCATTTCCTCCTGACACCGTGCTGTCAGGAGATGTCAGCGCCACACTTCAGCGCGCGGCACGCTGCCGTCCTTCGGGATAGGATAGCGGCCTGACCGTACCAACACCGCGATTCGCGAAGGCTTTCGCCGCGCTCCCGGGGCCCGTGTGCCCTGCCAGGCCCGTCTTCGCCAATCGCACGCCGCACGCAAGCCACCAGCTAGCCACTCGCAAGCCACGCTTTAAAGGACGCATCCCATGTCATCCGGTGTCATCCGTATCCGCGGAGCCCGTCAGCACAATCTCAAGAATCTCGACCTCGACCTGCACACCGGCGAAATGACCGTGGTGACGGGGCCGTCGGGCTCGGGCAAATCGAGCCTGGTGTTCGATACGCTCTACGCCGAAGGGCAGCGGCGCTATGTCGAAACCTTCAGCGCCTATGCGCGCCAGTTCCTGGACCGCATGGACCGGCCGCAGGTGGACCGGGTGGACGGCGTGCCGCCGGCCATCGCCATCGACCAGACCAACCCGGTGCGCAGCTCGCGCTCCACGGTCGGCACGATGACGGAGCTCAACGATCACCTGAAGCTGCTGTACGCGCGCGCCGCCGAGCTGTTCGACCGCCAGACCGCGCAGCCCGTGCGGCATGACTCGCCGGAAACCATCTACGCGGAGCTGCAAGCACGTGCCGCCCAGGGCGATCCACGCCTGGTCGTCACCTTCCCGGTGGAACTGCCGGAAACCACCACCGATGCCGAGATCGAGCAGTGGCTCTCCGTCAGCGGCTACACGCGAGTGCAGGCGCAGCGCGTGGTGGCCTCGCCCACCGGCCCGCGCAAGGTGCTGGACGTGGTGGCCGACCGCTTCCGTCTCGGCAATACCGAGAAGGTGCGGGCGCTGGAAGCCATCGAGGCATCGCTCAAGCGCGGCAGCGGCCGGGTCAACGTCTATGTGCCCGACACTGCCAATGAGGGCGCGGAGCCACAGGTTTGGCGCTTCTCCACCGGCCTGCACAGCCCGGAAAGCGATATCCGCTATGCCGATCCGCAGCCCGCGCTGTTCTCCTTCAACTCCGCCTACGGCGCCTGCGAGACCTGCCGCGGCTTCGGCCGCGTGATCGGCGTCGACCTCGGCCTGGTGATCCCGGACGAGCGCAAGACGCTGCGCGGCGGCGCCATCAAGCCGATGCAGACGCCGGCCTGGAAGGAGTGCCAGGACGACCTGATGCGCTACGCCGCCAAGGCGGGCATTCCGCGCGACGTGGCCTGGTCGAGCCTCACCCCGGCCGAGCGCGCCTGGGTCATCGACGGCTCGCCGGACTGGAACGGCAAGTGGAATACGCACTGGTATGGCGTCAAGCGCTTTTTCGACTACCTGGAGTCGAAGGCGTACAAGATGCACATCCGCGTGCTGCTATCGAAGTACCGCAGCTATACGCCGTGCGAGACCTGCGACGGCGCGCGGCTGAAGACCGAGGCGCTGTTGTGGCGCCTGGGCAGCAAGCCGGGTGCGGACGCCGTGTGCGCGCCGGAGAAGCGCTTCCTGCCGCGCGGCGTGGACTGGGACCGCACGCAGCTCGAAGCGCTGCCGGGCCTCACCGTGCACGACCTGATGCTGATGCCGATCGAGCGCATCCGCAAGTTCTTCGACGAGCTCACGCTGCCGAGCCTGATGCTCGATGACGCGCTCAAGCTATTGCTGGCCGAAGTGCGCACGCGCCTGAAATACCTGTGCGACGTGGGCCTGGGCTACCTGACGCTGGACCGCCAGAGCCGCACGCTGTCCGGCGGCGAGGTGCAACGGATCAACCTCACCACCGCGCTGGGCACTTCGCTGGTCAAGACGCTGTTCGTACTGGATGAGCCCAGCATCGGCCTGCACCCGCGCGACCTGAACCGCATCGTCGAGGCCATGCATCGCCTGCGTGACGCCGGCAATACGCTGGTGGTGGTGGAGCACGATCCTTCGGTGATGCTCGCGGCAGACCGGCTCATCGACATGGGCCCCGGCCCGGGCGAGCGCGGTGGCAACATCATCTTTGACGGCACGCCTGCCGATATCCGCGGCTCGGGCACGCTCACCGGCGAATATCTTGCCGGCCATCGCCAGGTAACCGATCTTTCCCGCTGGCAACCTCGCGCGGTGGATGCCGCCACGCCGCGCATCGTGCTCGAAGGCGCCTCCGAGCACAACCTGCGTGACGTCACCGTGGAGATCCCGCTGCAGCGCCTGGTATGCGTGACCGGCGTTTCTGGCTCGGGCAAGTCCACCTTGCTGCAGGACGTGCTGTATCCAGCCATGGCGCGCCAGTTCGGCAAGTCCACGGATGCGCCCGGCGCCTTTCGCAGCCTCACCGGCGCGGAACAGGTGGCCGATGTGGTGTTCGTCGACCAGTCGCCCATCGGCAAGACCGCGCGCTCCAACCCGGCCAGTTATGTGGGGGCCTTCGACGAGATCCGCAAGCTGTTCGCCAAGGCGCCGATGGCGCTGCAGCGCAGCTATACCGCGGGCATGTTCAGCTTCAACTCCGGCGACGGGCGCTGCCCCACCTGCGGCGGCTCGGGCTTCGAGCACGTCGAGATGCAGTTCCTCTCCGACGTCTACCTGCGCTGCCCGGATTGCGATGGACGGCGCTACCGCGCGGAAATCCTCGAAGTGAAGATCGAGCGCGCATTGCCGGGCCAGCCGCCGCGCGCGTTCAGCGTGGCCGATGTGCTGGAACTCACCGTGAGCGAGGCCGTGGCGTATTTTGCTGGCGACGCGGCGGTGCTGCGCGTGCTGCAGCCGATCGTCGACGTGGGCCTGGAATATGTGAAGCTGGGCCAGCCGGTGCCGACATTGTCCGGGGGCGAGGCCCAGCGGCTGAAGCTGGCAGGCTACCTGGCCGAGACCGCGCAGGCGAGCAATACGCGCGCCAAGCCGATGCCGTACGAGTGCAAGCTGTTCATGTTCGACGAGCCCACCACCGGGCTGCACTTCGACGACATCGCCAAGCTGATGCGCGCATTCGGCAAGCTGCTCGATGGCGGCCACTCGCTGATCGTGATCGAGCACAACCTCGACGTGGTGCGCGCCGCCGACTGGATCATCGACCTCGGCCCCGAGGGCGGCGACGCCGGCGGTGAAGTGCTGTGCGTGGGCACGCCGGAAGACGTCAAGCGCTGCGCGCACTCGCATACCGGCAAGGCGCTGCTGCAATACGACCGCGCCGTCGGCCATGCCTTCGTCGCGGAGGACGCGGGCGTGCCCTTGCAGGCAGCCTTGCGCGCTGCGCGCGCGCGCCGCGCCATCGAGGGCGAGGACGTGGTGCGCATCGTCAACGCGCACGAGCACAACCTGAAGGCGCTCAACGTCGATATCCCGCACGGCAAATTCAATGTGGTCACCGGTGTGTCGGGCTCGGGCAAATCCACGCTTGCTTTCGACATCCTCTTCCATGAAGGGCAGCGCCGCTATCTCGAATCCCTCAACGCCTATGCGCGCTCCATCGTGCAGCCCGCCGGGCGCCCGGAGGTGGATGCGGTGTACGGCATTCCGCCCACCGTGGCCATCGAGCAGCGCCTGTCGCGCGGCGGCCGCAAGAGCACGGTGGCGACCACTTCCGAGGTCTGGCATTTCCTGCGGCTGATGTATGTGAAGCTGGGCATCCAGCATTGCATCCACGACGGCACGCCAGTCACCTCGCAAAGCCCCGAGTCCATCGTGGCGCAATTGCTGCGCGACTACAAGGGCCAGCATGTGGGCCTGCTGGCGCCGCTGGTGGTCAACCGCAAGGGTGTCTATACCGACCTGGCCAAATGGGCCAAGGCGCGCGGTAACACGCACCTGCGTGTCGACGGCGAATTCCTGCCGGTGGACCCGTGGCCGCGCCTGGACCGTTTCCGCGAGCACACCATCGAACTGCCGGTGGGTGACATCATCGTGTCCGCGGACAACGAAGCCGCATTGCGCGCGCTGCTCGGGCAGGCGCTGGAAGCCGGCAAGGGCGTGATGCACCTGCTGGCGCCGCTCGATGGTCTGCAGCACGCGATGGGCAACGGCGGCACCGCCCGCGTCGGCAGCACCACCGTGTTCTCGACCAAGCGCGCCTGCCCGGTGTGCAGCACCAGCTACCCGGAACTGGACCCGCGCCTGTTCTCCTACAACAGCAAGCACGGCTGGTGCACCAGTTGCGTCGGCACCGGCCTGACCCTCACGCGGGAGCAGCGCGCGGTCTACGACGATACCGTGATGGCCGACGACAACCGCGGGCGCGAGCAGACGCTGCCCTCGGAGCAGCAAGAGCCCGATGACGTCGCCGATACCCCGTGCGCGGATTGCGGCGGCACACGGCTGAACCCGGTGGCGCGCGCGGTCACCTTCGACGCGCACCCCATCGTGGAAGTGGCACAGTGGACGGTGTCCGACACGCACCGCTGGGTGCAGGGCCTGCACCTGGCCGGGCGCGAAGGCGAGATCGCGCGCGATGTGGTGAGCGAGATCCGCAGCCGCCTGCAGTTCCTGGAAGAGGTCGGCCTGGGCTACCTGAGCCTGGACCGCGCCGCGCCCAGCCTGTCCGGCGGCGAGGCGCAGCGCATCCGGCTGGCGGCGCAGCTTGGCAGCAACCTGCAGGGCGTGTGCTACGTGCTTGACGAGCCCACCATCGGCCTGCATCCGCGCGACAACCAGATCCTGCTCGACGCCCTGCGCAAGCTCGGCGAGAAGGGCAACACGCTGGTGGTGGTGGAGCACGACGAGGACACCATCCGCCGCGCCGACCATATCATCGACATCGGTCCTGGCGCCGGCAAGCGCGGCGGCACGCTGGTGGCGCAAGGCGGCGTGGCCGCGCTGTCGGCCAGTGCGGATTCGCTGACCGGGCAGTTCCTCGCCCATCCGATCCTGCATCCGTTGCAGCCACGCCGTGAGGTCAAGCCGGCGGGCAAGAACAATGAGGCCATACCCGAGCGCTGGCTGACCGTGCATCACGCCACGAAGCACAACCTGCGCAACGTGACCGCCAGCATTCCGCTGGCGCGGCTGGTTGCCATCACGGGTGTCAGCGGTTCCGGCAAGTCCACGCTGGCGCGCGATGTGCTGATGGCCAACCTGCTCGACGCGGTGGGCCGCTCGGTGATGTCGTCGCCGGCCACGCGGCGCGCGCGCAAGGCGGCGGGCAGCGAGGCGCCCGCGCGCTCGCAGGCCACGGCGCGCACCGAGCCGCGCCGCAAGCTGGAGGTCACGCACAACTGGCAGGGCTGCGAGTCCATCACCGGGTATGAGAGCATCGACCGCGTGCTGGAGGTCGACCAGACCCCGATCGGCAAGACGCCGCGCTCCTGCCCGGCCACGTATATCGGCGTGTGGGACACCATCCGCAAGCTGTTCGCGCAGACGCTGGAGGCCAAGGCGCGCGGCTATTCCGCCTCGCGCTTTTCCTTCAACACCGGCGACGGGCGCTGCCCGGCCTGCGAGGGGCAGGGCGTGCGCACCATCGGCATGAGCTTCCTGCCGGATGTGAAGGTGCATTGCGATGTCTGCCACGGCCAGCGCTTCAACCCGGAGACGCTGGCGGTCACCTGGCGCGGCAAGAATATCGGCGACGTGCTGACGATGGAGATCGACGAGGCGGTGGAATTCTTCTCCGCCATGTCCAATATCGCGCACCCGCTGCAGCTGATGAAGGACGTGGGCCTGGGCTACCTGACGCTGGGCCAGCCGTCGCCCACGCTGTCCGGCGGCGAGGCGCAGCGCATCAAGCTGGTGACCGAGCTGTCCAAGGTGCGGGACGACATCACCCGCCGTGGGCAGCAGGCGCCGCATACGCTGTACGTGCTGGATGAGCCTACCGTGGGCCTGCACATGGCCGACGTGGCCAAGCTGATCCGCGTGCTGCACCGGCTGGCCGATGGAGGGCACAGCGTGGTGGTGATCGAGCATGATCTCGACGTGATCGCCGAGGCCGACTGGATCCTCGACCTGGGCCCGGAAGGCGGCGTGGCGGGCGGCGGCATTGTCGCCGCGACCGACCCCGAGGGGCTGGTGCGGGTGCGGGCCAGCCACACCGGCGCGGCGCTGGCGCCGGTGCTGGCCCGCGGCAAGTCGGCTGGCAAGGCAATGCCGGAGAGCGGCAACGACGCCGGGCACCGCCTTGCGGCGGCGCAGTAAAGCCAGCGCGGCGGCCTCGCCCCTCCCCGGAGGGCGAGGCTGCAGGCCGTTTTCACCCGGCGGCCCCGGTAGCTGACACAATGACGGATTCAGCAACTGGTGGCCGCCGCCGGTCCAGCCGTGCGCCACAGAGGTGGCGGCCGGGCGGGCCATGCGTAGCCGCCGCATGACAGCGTGATAGCAAAACCCCTTTCCCTTTTCTCCCTCCTCTCCCTACCCGCCATCGTGACGGCGCTATCGCTCGCCCTGGCCAGCACGTCCGCGCTGGCGGCACCCGCTGCCGCATCGGACGCTAGCGGCGCACGCGCGCCTGCCAAGGCGGGCAAGCGCGCGGCCTCGGCGCCGACGCCAACCTCCCGGGCCGTTCAGCAAGCCACCACCGCACCGCAGGTCAACCACGACCAATACGCACTGCGCCCCGAGCGCGACGTGCAGCCGCGCAGCAGCTTTGGCCTGCGGATGAAACCCGGCTGGCCGCAGCAGGACGACTCCGGCGGGCCCGGGCGTTAGCCAGCCAGCTCGGCATGCTGCCGGGCATACCGGCGGCAGTGCCTTTGCGGTACGCTCTGTGGGTTCCGCAGTCCGACCCGCAGTCCGACCCTTACACCGCAAGGAGCTCAGATGTCCACCAGCCCGTCCGGCTTTGCGTGCGCCCCGGCCGCAGCCCGCGCCACCGTCCATCACCTGCGCGCCTCGCGCATCCGCGAGGTGGCCAATGCCGGCATCGGCCTGCCCGACGTACTGCCCTTCTGGTTCGGCGAATCCGACCAGGTCACGCCCGCCTTTATCCGCGACGCCGCCAGCCGGGCACTGGCCGGCGGGGCGACGTTCTACACGCACAACCTGGGCATTGCCCCGCTGCGCAGCGCGCTGGCCGACTACGTCAGCGCGCTGCATGGCGCCACCGCCCTGGACAATGTGGTGGTGACCAGCGCCGGCGTCAACGCGCTGATGCTGGCTGCCCAACTGGTGGCCGGGCCCGGTGACCGCGCGGTTGCCGTCACGCCGCTGTGGCCCAACCTGGTGGAAATCCCCAAGATCCTTGGCGCCGAGGTGGAAACCGTCTCGCTCGATTACGGCGCGCACGGCTGGACCCTGGATCTCGACAAGCTGCTGGCCGCGCTGACGCCTGATACGCGCTTGCTCATGATCAACTCGCCGAACAACCCGACCGGCTGGGTGATGTCGCACGCGGACCAGCAAGCGGTGCTCGCGCACTGCCGGCGCCATGGCATCTGGATCATTGCCGATGAAGTGTACGAACGGTTGTATTACGGCGAAGGCGATGGCGCCATCGCGCCGTCGTTCCTGGATATCGCCAGCCGCGACGAGCGGGTGATCTGCGTCAACTCGTTCTCCAAGGCCTGGCTGATGACCGGCTGGCGGCTGGGCTGGATGGTGCTGCCCGCGGCGCTCACCGACGACCTGGGCAAGCTGGTTGAGTACAACACGTCGTGCGCGCCGTCCTTCGTGCAGGAAGCCGGCATTGTGGCGGTGCGGGAGGGCGAGGCCTTTACCCGTGAACTGGTCGGCAGGCTGCGCGCGGCGCGCGATCACCTGGTGGGTGCGTTGGCTGTGGTGCCGGGCGTGGATGTGCATGCGCCCGAGGGGGCCATGTATGTGTTCTTCCGGCTGGCCGGCGCCAGCGACAGCCTGGCGTTGTGCAAGCAGCTGGTGCGCGAGGCACGGCTCGGGCTGGCGCCGGGAAGCGCGTTCGGGGACGAGGGGGAGGGCTTTGTGCGGTGGTGCTACGCGTGTGATCCGGCGAGGCTGGATGAAGGTGTGCGGCGGTTGCGCGGTTTCCTGGGGCGTTGAGCGCCGCGCCGTTCGCGGTGCGAGCGGGCTGGCGTGCGCCATCTTCATGTCGAGACGGCACCGCTAGCACTAGCATTAGCACTACGCTTCACTGCGCAGCGGCCGCTTCTGCCTGCCACCAGCCGCCCCCTAGCGCCTGCAGCAGCGCCGCGGAATCGGTAAAGCGGCTGGCGGTAGCCTGCGACAGCGAAAGCGCGGCCTGCCGGTACTGCCGCTCGGCATCGAGCACCGCAAGCTGGCTGACGCCGCCGAGACGATACTGGCCGGTCACGATCGACAGCGTATCGGCGGCCTGTTTCGCACTGTCGGCGCGCGCCTGCAAGGTGTTGGCATCGGCCTCCAGCGCGCGCAGCGAATCCGCGACTTCGCGCAGGCCCTGCAGCACCGTTTGCTGGTAGGCCGCGAGCGATTGCGCGTAGGCCGCTTGCGCCGCGCGCTTGCGCGCCACCAGCTCGCCGCCCCGGAACACCGGCTGCACCAGCCCCGCGGCCAGCGACCACACGTTGAGGCTGCCAAACAGATCGCGCGCGGAGAGCGCCTGCGTGCCGGCGCTGCCGGACAGCGTGAGCTGCGGGTAGAGCTGCGCGGTGGCCACGCCGATATTGGCCGACGCCTGGTGCAGCAGCGCCTCGGCCGCGCGGATATCCGGGCGCTGCCTTGCCATGGCGGAGGGCAGGCTCACCGGAAGCGTGGCGGGCAAGGTGAGATCTTCCAGCCGGAACTCGGGCAGCTGGACGCTCGCGGGCGCCTGTCCCAGGTACACGGCAAGCTGATGCCGCGTGGCCGCAAGCTGCTGCACCAGGCCCGGCAGCAAGGCCTGGCTCTGCGCCAGTTCATTGCGCTGGCGCTGCGCGTCCACCTGCGCCACGCCGCCTGCGCGCAAGCGTTGCTCGGTGATGGCGAGCTGGCGCTGCTGCGCCGCCACGATGGCCTCGGTGTTGGCAATCTGCGCGCGCAAGCCGGCCTCGCGGATGGCGGCCGTGGCCACGTTGCCGGCCAGCGTCAGGCGCGCGGCTTCCAGCTCGAAGCGTTGATAGTCCACCGCCGCGCGCAGGCCTTCCAGTTCGCGGCGCTGGCCGCCGAACAGGTCGAGCGAGTAGGAGATTTCCACGCTGGCGCCGTACAGCGTGAACGGCCCGGGACTGGGAAAGGCGGTGATACCAAGCGAGTTGAAGTCGACCTGCTGGCGCGTGGTGTTGAGCTTGGCGTCCACCCGCGGCAGCAGGCGCGCGCCGGTGGTGGCCACCAGTTCCTGGCGCGCCTGTTCAATGCGGGCCTGTGCTTGCGCCAGCGTCGGGCTGGCGTCCAGTGCCGCGCGGATGGCGTGGTCCAGCGCGGGGCTGCGGAACAGCGTCCACCATTGCGCCGGCACGTCGGCGCCGCTCTCCAGCGTTTGTGCCTGGCCGTGCGGTGCGTCGGCGGCGCTGGTGCGCGCTGGCTGTGTGCCCTCGGTATAGGACGGTGCAGCGGGCGCGGCCGGCTCGGTGAAGTCCGGGCCCACCGCGCATGCCGAAAGCATGGCTGCCGCCAGCACGGCGAGGACCGTGCGGGATGTGGATTTACCGTGTGGCGAGGCTTGCATGGCAGGCTCCTCAATCCAGCGTGCGGCGATAGAAGCGCACTGCAATGGTCATGACGACGACCGTGAACAGGGCCATCGGCCACACGTTCGGCCAGAGCTCGGTCCAGCTGTTGCCCTTGAGCAGGATGCCGCGGATCAGGCGGTTGAAGTAGGTCATCGGCAGCACATTGCCAATGGCCTGCGCCCAGCGCGGCATCCCCTGGAAGGGAAACATGAAGCCGGACAGCAGCAGGTTCGGCAGGAAGTAGAAGAACGTCAGCTGCACCGCCTGCAGCTGGTTTTGCGCAAGCGACGACAGTGTGATGCCCACGGTCAGGTTGGCGGCGATAAACAGCAGCGCCGCCAGGTAGACCGCGACCACCGAGCCGACAAAGGGCACGCCGAAGACCCAGCGCGCGGCCAGCAGGATGATGGTGGACTGGATCAGGCCGATGAAGATGTAAGGGACGATCTTGCCGCTGATCACCTCCAGCGGCCTGACCGGCGTGGAAAGCAGGTTTTCCATGGTGCCGCGCTCGCGTTCGCGCGTCATCGCCAGGCCCGTCATCATGACCATGGTCATGGTCAGGATCACGCCCATCAATCCGGGAATGATGTTGTACTGCGTGAGTCCCTCCGGGTTATAGAGGCGCTGCACCTGCACGTCGAACGGCGGCTTGCCGCCCGCCAGGTGCGCCAGCGCGCCCTGCAGGTCCTTGTCCGCGACCGAGAACGGCAGCTGCGACAGCGCGGCGATGGCCGAGCCGGTGGCGGAAGGGTCGGTGGCATCGGCCTCCACCAGCAGCGCCGGGCGTTCGCCACGCAGCAGCCGGCTGGTGAAGTCGGGCGGGATGCTGAGCACGAACTGCACCTCGCCCTTCATCAGCGCCTCGCGCCCGGCGGCTTCGTCGGGCAGGGTGCCGACCACGTTGAAGTAGGTGGTTGCCTGCATGCCGGCCACGAAGGAGCGGGTGAACTCGCTCTGGTCTGCGGCGATGACCGCGGTGGTGAGGTGGCGTGGATCGGTGTTGATGGCGAAGCCGAACAGCATCAGCTGCACGATGGGCAGGCCGACGATCATGCCGAAGGTGACGCGGTCCCGGCGCAGCTGCAGGAACTCCTTGATCACGATGCTCCACCAGCGCTGCAGGGAGAGCGGGAAGCGTGCGCCGTTGGTGGCCTTGGCCGGTTCGCCTGCGTCGCGCGTCATGCCCGGGCCCCCTTGCCGTCCTGCCTGGTTTTTTGCTTTTGCTTGCCCGCGCGCATATTGTCCTCAGCGCCGCTCATCATGTGGATGAAGACGTCTTCCAGGCTGGTCTCGATCGGCTCGATCCGGTGCTGCGGGCCGGCAACGCGGCGCAGCGTGGCTTCCAGCGCGGGCGCGTCGTGCCCGGTGACGTGCAGGGCGCTGCCGAACACCACGGTCTGTTCCACGCCCGGCGCGCCCTTGAGCTGATCCGACAGCGCGGAGAGCTGCTCGCCCTGCACGCTCCAGGTGACGAGCTTCTGGCTGGCTACCACTTCGCTGGCCGTGCCCTGCGCCAGCAGCTTGCCGTAGGCGATATAGGCGAGCTTGTGGCAACGCTCGGCTTCATCCATGTAGTGCGTGCTGACGAGCACCGAGATGCCGCGCGCCGCTAGCTGGTGCAGTTGCTCCCAGAAATCGCGGCGCGCCTTCGGGTCGACCCCGGCGGTGGGCTCGTCCAGCAGCAACAGTTCCGGTTCATGCAGCAGGCAGGCGGTCAGCGCCAGGCGCTGCTTCCAGCCGCCCGAGAGCGCGCCGGCCAGTTGCTGCGCGCGGCTGGCCAGGCCGAGGTGCTCGAGCGCCCGGTCCACCACCTCGCGCCGGCGCGGCATGCCGTACACGCGCGCCACGAAATCCAGGTTCTCGCGGATGGAGAGATCGTCCCAGTAGGAGAACTTCTGTGTCATGTATCCCACGCGCCGCTTGATCTCGGCGGTCTCGCGCAGGATGTCGTAGCCCAGGCAGGTGCCGGTGCCGGAGTCCGGCGTCAGCAGCCCGCACATCATGCGGATGGACGTGGTTTTGCCGCTGCCGTTCGGGCCGAGGAAGCCGAAGATCTCGCCGCGCGCGACTTGCATCGTCAGGTTGTTGACGACGTGCTTGTCACCGTAGTGCTTGTTGATGCCGTGCACGTCGATGGCCAGGGCGCTGGCTTTGCCGGGCCCGCCGTCCAGGGGAGCAACGGTCGCGTTCATGGCCTTGCCACCTCGACCGGCTGGCCCGGATGGAGCTTGGGCGCGTCGGCCGGTGCGGGCCGCGCTTCCACCAGGAACACCAGCTTGTTGCGCGTTTCATTGCTGTAGATCACCGGCGGCGTGTACTCGGCCTGGCTGGAGATGTAGGTGACCGTGGCCGCAATGGGCGCGGCGCAGCCATCGCAGCGCACGCGCACGGCCTGGCCGTTCTTGAACGCGCCGAGCACGGCCTGCGGCACGTAGAAACGCACCTTGACGTTGCCCGGCGGCAGCAGCCGCACCACCGGGCTGCCGGCCGGCACCCAGTCGCCAAGGCGGAAGGGCGTGTCGTAGACCAGGCCGGCCTGCGTGGCGCCCACGGTCTTGCGCGACAGCTTCCACTCGGCCTGCGCCAGCGCGGCGCGCGCGGCGGCCACCTGGGCTTGCTGGGCCGCCTGCTGCGCGGTGCGTCCCGGCAGCCGGGCCACGTCGATATCGCGCTGCAGCTCGCGCACGCGGGCGGCGTCGGAGGCGGCGGTGGCGCGGCTCTCTTCCAGCTGCGCCAGCGCGATCCCGCCGATGGCGTACTGGGCTTCGTCGCGCTTGCGTTGCGCGGCGCTGCGCACCGAGGCGGCTTGCGCCTGCGCCAGCTGGGCTCGGCTCACGTCGACTTCCGGCACGCGCTTGCCGGTCTGCAGGTCGGCGAGTTGGGACTCGGCCACGCGCACTTGTTCTGCCGCTTGCTGCCGGGCCGCGCGCTCGTCGTCGGCCTCCAGCGCGAACAGCGGCGCGCCACTTGCCACCTGCTGCCCGCGCTGGACGGAGATCTGGTCCAGCCGGCCGGCAAAGGGGGAGGCCACGCTGACGAATTCGCCCTCCACATAACCTTGCCAGGAGGGTGGCGCAGGCTCGCCACAGGCAGATAGCAGCGCCGCGCCGATCAGGGCGGCCGATGGCCAGCCCGCACGCAGGTTCGCGACGAGGCGGGAGGAATGAGGCTGAGCGTGGCGAGGCATGCGGGCTCCGTGGCGGGCAGGCTGGGTTCAGGCGGACGGCGGCGCGGCCGGCCCGGGATGCGGTATCGGCGCGATCGGCGCGATCGGCGGTACGCCCAAGCCGTGCGCCAGCAGCGCGCTCACGTGACGCACCAGCGCCTCGCTGTCGATGGCGCCGGCGCCGGGCAGGCGGCGCCAGATATGGGTAGTGGCCAGCGGCAGCAGCGTCAGGCCGATCAGCGACACCATCAGCAGCGCCGGCTCCAGGCTGGCGTTGATCTCGCCGCGCGCGCGCGCCGCGGCCAGCGGGCCGATCACCAGGCCAGCGCGCTGCAGCGCGATCTTCTGCAGCACGCGCTGATGCAGCTGGCCGTCCGCGCCGACGATCTCGCGGATCCACAGCCCGGGAAACCATGGCGTGGCGGCGGCGGTGCGGATCAGCCGCCCGGCAATGCCCACCAGCATGGCTGCCGCGTCCGCGCTGTCGGCGGCGGCCGGCGCGAACACCTGTTCCACCAGCGGCTGCAGGCGCTCGTCGACCACCGCGTCAAGCAACTGGTCGCGATCGCGGAAGTAGTAGTGCACGAGCGCCGGGGTGACGCCAGCATGGATGGCGATGGTCTTGATCGGCGTGGCGGCAACGCCGCGCTGGGCGAACAGCTCGGTGGCGGCGTCCAGCAATTGCTCGCGCTGGCCCGCGCTACCCCCATGCCCGGCGGCAGGCCGGCCCGGACGGCGGCTTGGGGGCGGGGTGGCAGTAGCAGGCGGCATGGCGGCTCCTGAATCTGCAGATAATATTAATTTGTGAATTAATTAATTCAAGGCCGATTACAACGTGATGTTTAAGCAACTTGTCTTCTCATTATGTTGCGCCGCAGCAATGCAAGGTAGACATGTCATAAACGCTTGGCTATGCTTCGTCCGCCCATCAGCCGGGCTTGCCCCTGAATTTGCCTGCGGCTGTTCCCCGGATTTTTTCATGCTGCTTTGTCGCTTCCACGCCGCCCCAGCGCGGCTACGCCTGTTTTTTGCCACTCGCCTGGCGGGTGTGGCCTTGTCGCTGGCCGGCCTTGCCGGCATGGCGGCCATGCCCGCCCTGGCGCAGGGAAAAGCCGGGACAAGCAGCGACGCGCCCGCGCAGGCCGATGCCCCCGAGGACTACGCCTTCCATGGCCAGACCACCTATATCTGGCAGCGCAAGCCGTCCTTTGGCGCGGCCTACTCCGGCGCCAACAGCCTGACGGCGGACCGCGCCAAGAGCTACTCGTTCAGCACCACGCTCGATCTTGGCTTGCGCCTGTGGCGCGGCGCGGAGTTCCACTTCAATCCGGAGGTGACGCAGGGCGTGCCGTTTTCCGAGCTGCACGGCCTGGGCGGGCTGAGCAACGGCGAGCTGGCCAAGGTATCGAGCACCAATCCGGTGTTCTACCGGGCGCGCGCGTTTGTCCGCCAGACCTGGGGGCTGGGCGGCGGCAGCGAACAGCTGGACGCCGATTTCAACCAGCTGGCCGGCAGCGTCGACAAGCGCCGCGTGGTGCTGACCGCCGGCAACTTCGGCGTGCTCGATGTGTTCGACCAGAACGAGTACGGCTCCGACCCGCGCACCCAGTTCATGAACTGGTCGTTCATGGCGCACGGCTCCTTCGATTACCCGGCCGATGCGCGCGGCTACAACTGGGGCGTGGCGCTTGAGTACATCGGCGACATGTGGTCGGTGCGGCTTGGCCGCTTCCTGCAGCCGCTGGAGTCCAACGGGCTGGAACTCGATACGCGGATGTTCCAGCACTATGGCGACATCCTCGAGTTCGAGAAGCGCTACAACCTGGCCGGCCAGCCCGGCGTGGCGCGCCTGCTGCTCTGGCGCAACAAGGCGCGCATGGGCGCGTTCAGCGATGCCGTGCAACTCGGCGCCGCCACTGGCGCCGCGCCGGACGTGGCCAATGTGCGCGAGGAGCACGCCAAGATCGGCGCGGGATTGTCGCTGATGCAGCGGGTCAACGAATCGCTCGGTGTGTTCGCGCGCGCCAATATGTCGGACGACAAGACCGAGACCTACGCCTTTACGGAAATCGGCCGCCAGGTCGCCGCCGGCGGCGTGCTCAACGGCAATGCGTGGGGCCGGCCGCGCGATGTGGTTGGGTTGGCGATGTCGGTGAATATGCTGGGGTCGCGGCACCAGGCTTACCTGGCTGCCGGCGGGCAGGGCGCCTTTCTTGGCGATGGCGCGTTGCGCTATGGTCCTGAGCAGGTCGTTGAGCTGTTCTATAGCTTCCAGCCGGTCAAGTACCTGAGCATCAGCCCGGACTTCCAGTACATCCGCAATCCTGGCTACAACCGCGACCGCGGCCCGGCGATGTTCTACGGCGTGCGCCTGCACGCGGAGTTCTGAGTCCCGGGGGCGGCGGCTTGCCGGTGGCTCAGTCGCCCAGCGCGCTCAACAATGCCCTGAGCTGTTTCGCCTTGGCGGGCCCAAGGCTGCGCACGATGCCGTCCTCATGCTGCTGCACCAGCCGATTGAGCCGCTTGGACAGAGCCAGTCCATCGTCGGTGGCGTAAAGCAGCACGCGGCGGTTGTCGTGCAGGTCGGGGCTGCGCATGGCTAGGCCATGGCCGATCATGCGGTCAACCAGCTTGGTCAGGGTGGGCGGATGCATCGCCAGCGCCTGGGCCACCTCGCCCATGGCGTGCCCTTGCTCGTCCGCCAGCACCCGCAGTACTTTCCAATGTTCGACCTGTACGCCTTCCGCCGCCAGCGCCTGTTCCAGCCGGGCGTGGACGGCGAGGTGGGCGCGTGACAGGAGTTGGGCTAGGTAGCTGTCGAAATCGCTCATGAGCAGGCCTGCGTGAAACACTGCGTTAGTATACGGGAAAAATACGGGAAAACTTTCCCAGGAAAGTTTTCTGGCCTTGTCCTCGCTTGCTATTCGTGCGGATCGAGGCGCGCTGACAAGACGCGGCGTTGCCGCCCCGCCCGGCAAGGAGACGAAGCCATGCAATGGAAGCCACTGCAGCCCAGTTGTGCCCCGGCGCCGGACGACCCGGCTTTGACCTGCCTGGTCGATGCGCCGCCGGCCGGCTACGGCGCGCGCCGCGCCGATTGCCTGAACGTCGGCCTGCTAGTCCCGGTGCGGGGCGCCGCAGGGATCTGGGGCCCGTCGGCACGCGCCTGCGCGCAGCTCGCGGCGGAAGAACTGAACCGGCAGGGTGGCATACGCGGGCGGGAGCTTCGCCTCCACGTGTTCAACGCCGTCGACGAGTGCCGCGATATCCCCGACTTGCTCGGCGGCCTGGTGCGCGAGGGCGAAATCGACGCTGTGGTCGGCATGCATACCAGCGCGGTGCGCTCGCGCGTGCGCGCCGCCACGGGGGGACGGATTCCGTTTGTCTATACGCCGCTCTATGAAGGTGGCGAATGCGCGCCCGGTGTCTACGCGATCGGCGAAACACCGGATCAGCAACTCTTGCCCGCGCTGGCGGCGATGTATCGCCAGTACCGCGCGCGCCGCTGGGTGTTCGTCGGCAATGACTGCGTCTGGCCGCGTGCCTCGCACGGGCTGGCCAGCGGCGCACTAAGGGCGCTGGGCGGGGAAGTGCTGGCCGATCGTTATGTGGAACACGGTTGCGCGTCCTATCGCAAGGTCCTGCAGGAGATCGAGATGCTGCGGCCCGATGCGGTCCTGCTTTCGCTGATCGGGCAAGATGCCGTGCGTTTTAACCGCGAGTTCGGCGCATCGGGCCTGCAGCGGCGTGTGCGCCGGCTGTCGTGCGCCATCGAGGAAAACGGCTTGCTTGCCATCGGGGCCGCCAATACCGAGGGGCTGTTCGCGGCCGCCGGCTATTTCGCCGCCCTGCCCAACGAGGCCAACATGGCCTTCAAGGAACGCTATCACGGCCGCTTTGGTGAACGGGCACCGGTGCTGAATGCGCTGGGGCAGTCCGTCTACGATGGCGTGCACTTCCTGGCGGCGCTGGCCGCTGCGCCGCAGCGTGCGCGGCGCACAGCGCCGCTGGTTTTCCGCAGCGTGCGCGGACTGTCGTGGCGCGGCAATGCACGGGTGCAGCAACCGGTCTTCCTTGCCGAGGCCAACGGCCACTTTTTCAACGTCGTCAGGCAACTCTGAGTCCACGGCTGTGTCGCCATGGTTTTCCCTAGCCGCTAAATATTTTCCTTGGAAATTATTTCTTTGGAAAATAATATGACGACTGCCCCAGGATAACGGGCCATTCTTCTCATGCCTTTCCCACCTTGCACAGGAGTACGCCATGACCGTGAAGCGCCCCACCCAGGCCCAGATGCACGAGCTGATCGCCAGCCTGCACATGACGATGAGCGAGGCCGAATGCGCCGAGTACCTCGCCTTGATGGAAGGCAGCATCCAGGCCTACGACCGCGTCGACGAACTGCCTGACTTCCTGCCCGAGCCGAAGTACCCGCGCAACGCGGGCCACCAGCCGCCGCCCCAGGAAAACCGCCTCAATGCCTGGTACGTCAAGACCGAAGTGAAGGGGGCCGCCGGCGGCGCGCTGGCAGGGCGCTCGGTCGTGCTCAAGGACAATATCTGCCTGGCCGGGGTGCCGATGATGAACGGCGCATCGACGCTGCAAGGCTACGTCCCCGATCTCGACGCCACGGTGGTGACGCGCATCCTCGACGCCGGCGGCACCATCGTCGGCAAGGCGCATTGCGAGTGCTTCTGTCTGTCCGGCGGCAGCCATACCAACGCCACCGGCCCCGTGCACAACCCCTATCGGATGGGCTATATCGCGGGTGGGTCGTCCTCCGGTTGCGGCGCACTGGTCGGGGCGGGCGAGGTGGACATGGCGATCGGCGGCGACCAGGGCGGCTCGATCCGCATTCCCGCCGCGTTTTCCGGCTGCTATGGCATGAAGCCCACGCATGGGCTGGTTCCCTATACCGGCATCATGCCGATCGAATCCACCATCGACCACACCGGCCCGATGACCCGCACCGTGGCTGACAACGCCTTGCTGCTGGAGGTGATCGCCGGGCCCGATGGCTTGGACCCACGCCAGTACGCGCCGAGGGTCGAGCGCTATACCGAGGCGCTCGGCAGGGGCGTGGCGGGCTTGCGCATCGGCGTGGTGCGCGAAGGATTCGGCCTGGCCAACAGCGAGGCCGATGTCGATGCCAAGGTACGCGAGGGCGCCCAGCGCCTGGCGCGGCTTGGCGCGGTGGTGGAGGAAGTCGGCATTCCCATGCATCTGGACGGCGCCGCCATCTGGACGCCCATCGCGCTGGAAGGCTTGCAGGCGCAGATGATGCATGGCAACGGCATGGGCTTCAACTGGAAGGGCCTTTACACCACGAGCCTGCTGGAGCGCCATGCGGGCTGGCGCGAGCAGGCGGACCAGCTTTCGCCCTCGCTCAAGTTGTCGATGTTTGTCGGCGAGTTCTTCATGCAGCAGTATGGCGGGCGTTTCTATGCCAAGGCGCAGAACCTCGCGCGTCAGCTGCGCCAGGCTTATGACGACACCTTGCAGCGCTATGACTTGCTGCTGATGCCGACCTTGCCTTTGAAGGCGCAGCCGATTCCCGCGCCCGGTGCGCCGCTGGCCGAAGTGATCCAGCGCGCCTTCGAGATGGTGGCCAATACGGCGCCGTTTGACGCCACCGGTCATCCGGCCATGAGCGTGCCCTGCGGGCTGGGCAACGGGCTGCCGATCGGCTTGATGCTGGTGGGCAAGCATTGGGATGAGGCGACCATCTACCGTGCCGCGCATGCCTTCGAGCAATCGGGAGACTGGCACAAGTTCTGATGCGTAAAAAAGCCCGGCGCACGCGCCGGGCCTTCTCTCTTCTCTGCTGGCTGCAAGGCCTACGGCATCACTGCCGTGCGTTGCGCCGGTTGTCCGGCCACGGCGTGTTGAAGTTGGTGCGGAACGGGTTGATATCCAGCCCGCCGCGCCGCGTATAGCGCGCATAAACCGCCAGCTTCACCGGCTTGCACTGCCGCATCACGTCGGTGAAGATCCGCTCCACGCATTGCTCGTGGAACTCGTTGTGGTTGCGAAACGAGATCAGGTACTTGAGCAGTCCTTCCTGGTTGATCGGCGCGCCCACGTAGCGGATCTGTACGCTGCCCCAGTCCGGCTGGCCGGTTACCAGGCAGTTCGACTTGAGCAGGTGCGAGACCAGTGTTTCTTCCACTGGCGATTCGTCCTGGGCGGCATGCAGCAAGTGCGGCGCCGGCTCGTAGATGTCGGTTTCGATGTCGAGCCGGTCCAACTGCACGCCGTCCAGCTCGGCCATCTTCTGCGTGCCGAGATCAGCCTCGGTCACCAGGCGCACCTGCACCGTGCCGCCGGTGGCCTCGGACAGGTCGTGGTGCAGCAACTGCTGCAACGCCTCGGGCGAGGCGATCTTGCTCTGGTTGAATGAATTCAGGTAGAGCTTGAACGACTTGGACTCGACGATGTTGGGCGTGTCGGCCGGAATGATGAAGCTGGCCAGCGCCACCTGCGGCTTGCCCTTCATGTTCAGCCACGACAGCTCGTACGCGTTCCAGATGTCCACGCCGAAGAACGGCAGCGCGCGGCCTTGCGCCAGCCCGATCTCCGTGCGCTTGGGCTGGCGCGGGATCGGGAACAGCAACGTCGGGTCGTACTCGGTCTTGTAGGCCGAGGGTTTGCCTAGCGGCGATTGTTCGGGAAGGCTCATGGTTGCCTCGGATGATCAGGACAGGAACAGCTTGTACACGGGATTCTCGGTCTCTTCCCAGTGTACATAGCCCAGCGTGGCGAGGAAGGCGCGGAAGGCGCGCTTCTCGTTCTTGGGCACCTGGATGCCAACCAGGATGTTGGAGGTGTCGCCGCCCTGGTTGCGGTAGTGGAACAGGCTGATATTCCAGTTCGGGCTCATGCTCGACAGGAAGCGCATCAGCGCGCCCGGCCGCTCGGGAAACTCGAATCGGTACAGCAGCTCGTCATGCGCCAGCGGCGAGTGCCCGCCCACCATGTAGCGGATGTGCTGCTTGGCCAGCTCATCGTTGGACAGGTCCAGCGTATCGAAGCCGTGGCGGCGGAATCCGGCGGCGATCTTCTCGTTCTCCGCGCGGCTCGCAATCTGCACGCCGACGAAGATATGCGCCATGCTCTTGTCGGCGATGCGGTAGTTGAACTCGGTCACATTGCGCGTGCCGAGCTGCTCGCAGAAGCGCTTGAAGCTGCCGCGTTCCTCGGGGATGCTGACCGCGAAGACCGCCTCGCGCGCCTCGCCCACCTCGGCGCGCTCCGCCACGAAGCGCAGGCGGTCGAAGTTCATGTTCGCGCCGCAGGCAATGGCCACCAGGTGCTGGCCCTTGAGCTTCTCGCGCTCGGCGTAGAGCTTCAGGCCGGCCACGGCCATGGCACCGGCCGGCTCCAGGATGCTGCGGGTATCCTGGAACACATCCTTGAGCCCGGCGCAGATGGCGTCGGTGTCCACCAGGATGATCTCGTCGACCAGCTCGCGCGTGATGCGGAAGGTTTCCTTGCCGACCAGCTTCACGGCGGTGCCGTCCGAGAACAGGCCCACTTCCTTGAGCTCCACGCGCTTGCCCGCGTCCACCGAGCGCTTCATCGCGTCGGAGTCCACGGTCTGCACGCCGATCACCTTGATCTCCGGGCGCACGGCCTTGATGTACGACGCGATGCCGGAGATCAGCCCGCCACCGCCGATCGCCACGAACACCGCATGCAGCGGGCCCGGGTGCTGGCGCAGGATTTCCATGGCGATGGTGCCTTGGCCGGCGATGACTTCGGGATCGTCGAAGGGGTGGATGAAAGTCAGCTTGTGCTTTTTTTCCAGCACCGCGGCGTGGTTGTAGGCGTCGCTGTACGAGTCGCCGTGCAGCACGATTTCCACCCACTCGCCGCCGCGCTCGCGTACCGCGTCGATCTTCACCTGCGGGGTGGTGACCGGCATCGCGATCAGCGCCTTGCACTTCAGGCGCGCGGCCGACAGCGCCACGCCCTGCGCGTGATTGCCGGCCGAGGCGGCGATCACGCCGCGCTTGAGCTCTTCCGGCGACAGCGAGGCCATCTTGTTGTACGCGCCGCGCAGCTTGAACGAGAACACCGGCTGGGTGTCCTCGCGCTTGAACCACACCTTGTTGCCGGTGCGCGCGGAGAGCAGGTTTGCATAGGTGAGATCGGTCTCCTGGGCCACGTCGTACACCTTGGCGGTCAGGATCTTTCTCAGGTAATCGGGTTTGCGGGTCATCGTGGACAGCCGGGGCGGGGATTGGCGGAAACCGGTAATGATAAAGGATGGCGGGGGGCGGCGATGGCTGCACCCCTGTGCAGGCGGCCGCGAAGGGCAGGCAAGCTCACCTTCGTGCGCCGAGGCGCGTTGTGCACCGCAGCGGTGCAGGCACCGCCGTGGCGCGCCCAAGGGGCGCTTGCGCACCTTGTAGGACGAAGCCCGGTGGACGCTGCCGGAACACTCGTGATACGGTGTAACGCAATGCCTTCCCTACCTCTAATCGAACCGAACACCGCACTGTTCCTGGATTTCGACGGTACGCTGGCCGACCTTGCGCCGCGTCCTGACCTCGTGCAGGTCGAACCGGAACTGGTGGGGACGCTGCGCGCCCTGCATCTGCATCTGGGTGGCGCGCTAGCCCTGGTTTCCGGCCGGCCGATCGCCGAGCTGGATCATTTCCTGCATCCGCTGCAACTGCCGTGCGCCGGCGTGCATGGCGCGGAGCTGCGCGACGCGGGCGGCCACCGCCTGCGCCAGCCCGACCCCGGCGTGCCGCTGCTGCTCCCGCCGCTGGAAGTCCTGGTCGGTACGCATCCCGGCTTGCAGCTCGAGCGCAAGTCGGTCGCGGTGGCGGTGCACTACCGCGCCGTTCCCCACCTCGAAGGCATGGTGCGCAACTTCGCGGCCGAACTCGCCAGCGGCGTGCCCGGCATCGAAGTCCTGCACGGCAAGATGGTGGTGGAGCTCAAGCCGGCAGGCATCGACAAGGGTGGCGCCATCGACGCCTTTATGCGCAGCCCGCCATTTGCGCGGCGCACGCCGCTGTTTGCCGGCGACGATATTACCGACGAGGCTGGTTTTGCCGTGGTGCGCCGCCTCGGCGGCGTCGGCCTGCTGGTTGGCGCGCGGCCCAGCGCCGCCACCGTCAGCGTGACCGGCCCGGCCGCGCTGCGCTGCTGGCTGCATCGCTCCGCCAAGGCACTCGAAGTCATGGCCGCCGCGCAGGGCAAGCAGCAGGTTTCCGGAGCTACATCCACAACGACGTCTTGAGGGGGATTCGCTGTGAGCAACCCATCCACCGAGGATAATCCGGCGCGCGCCGGAGGTGCCGGCCGCTACGCCGACCCTTCGCTATCGCTGGGCATGATCGGCAACTGCGCGATCTCCGCGCTGGTCGACGGGCGCGGGCGCATTGTGTGGTGCTGCCTGCCGCGCTTTGACGGCGACCCGGTCTTCAATGCCTTGCTCGATCCGGGCGAGAACGCTGGCCACTTTGCCATCGAAATCGAGGACTTCCAGGAAGCGCACCAGTGGTACGAGCCCAATACGGCCGTGCTGAGGACCCGGCTGACCGACCGGCATGGCAACAGCCTTGAAATCACCGATTTCGCGCCGCGTTTTTTTCGCATCGGACGTTACTTCCGCCCCACCTCGCTGATCCGCCGCATCCGGCCGGTTCAGGGCGCGCCGCGTGTGCGCGTGACGGTGGCGCCGCGTTTTGACTGGGGGCGCGTCAAGCCCGAGATCACGCGCGGCAGCAGCCACGTGCGCTATATCGGCGACGGCACCACGCTGCGCATGACCACCGACGCGCCGCTGACCTATGTGCTGTCGCACACGCCTTTCCTGCTCACGCGCGACCTCAACTTCATCCTCGGGCCGGACGAAACCCTGCAGGGCGGCGTGGAGGAAATCGCACGCGACTTCGAGCAGGAAACCACGGCTTACTGGAGGATGTGGAGCCGCCGTCTTGCGGTGCCGCGCGAGTGGCAGGACGCGGTGATCCGCGCCGCCATTACGCTCAAGCTGTCGCTGTATGAAGAGACGGGCGCCATCGTCGCGGCCATGACCACCAGCATTCCCGAGGCGCCCGGCAGCGGGCGCAACTGGGATTACCGCTTCTGCTGGCTGCGCGATGCTTTCTTCGTGATCCGTGCGCTCAACAGCTTGTCCGAGGTCGGCACCATGGAGGACTACCTGCGCTGGTTGTCGAACGTGGTGATGCAATCCAAGAATGGCCATATCCAGCCGCTGTACGGCATCGGGCTGGAACTCGAATTACCGGAGAGCATGCTCGATCATTTGTCCGGCTACCGTGGCATGGGTCCGGTGCGCGTGGGCAACCAGGCACAGGAGCACTTCCAGCATGATGTCTACGGCAACGTGGTGCTGGGCGCGGCGCAGGCTTTCCACGACCATCGCCTGCTGCACCGCGGCGGGGCGGCTGAGTACCATGTGCTGGAAACCGTGGGCGAGCAGGCGGTACGCGTGTTCGGCACGCCCGATGCGGGCATGTGGGAGCTGCGCACGCGCGCGCGGGTGCATACCTCGTCCGCGCTGATGAGCTGGGCCGCCTGCGACCGCCTCGCCAAGATCGGCGATGCGCTGCAATTGCCCGATCGCGCGGCTTACTGGCGCCAGCATGCCGACGGCATGAAGGTGCGCATCGTGCGCGAGTCCTGGAGCGAGGAACGCCAGGCGTTCGCCGAGAGCTTCGGCGGGCGCGAGCTCGATGCCAGCGTGCTGCTGATGGCCGAGGTCGGCTTTATCGAGCCCAGGGATGAACGTTTCATGTCCACGCTCAAGGCCATGGAAGCGTCGCTGTGCGACGGGCCTTATATGCGTCGCTACGAGGCGCCGGACGACTTCGGCAAGCCCGAGACCGCCTTCAACATCTGCACCTTCTGGCGTATCGATGCGCTCGCGCGCGTGGGGCGCCGGGAGGAAGCGCGCGAGATCTTCGAGGCCATGCTGGCGGCGCGCAATCCGCTTGGCCTGCTGTCCGAGGATACGCACCCCGTGACCGGCGAGATGTGGGGCAATTTTCCGCAGACCTACTCGATGGTGGGCCTGATCAACGGCGCCATGCGCCTGTCCGCGCCATGGGATTCCGTGATCTGAAGGCGCGCGCGGCAAGGCCAGCGCAAAGGAATGTATGGGCAGACTAGTAGCGGTATCCAACCGCGTGGCCGATCCGCGCAACCTTGCCGCGGGCGGCCTCGCCGTGGCACTGGGCGAAGCGCTCAAGGCTACCGGCGGCATGTGGTTCGGCTGGAGCGGCAAGATTGTGGAGGCCGCGCAGGGCGGCACGCCGGGCGAGGGCGAGCTGCATATCCAGCAAGCCGGCAATGTCACGCTGGCTACGGTCGACCTGTGCCGCGAGGACCACGACGCGTACTACCAGGGCTACAGCAATGGCGTGCTGTGGCCGGTGTTCCACTATCGCATCGACCTGGCGGATTTCGACTCCGGTTATCTCAACATCTACCGCCGCGTCAACCAGCTCTTTGCACGCAAGCTTGCCCCGCTGCTGCGCCCGGACGATGTGATCTGGATCCACGACTACCACCTGATCCCGCTTGCGTCGGAGCTGCGCGCCATGGGCTGCGGCCAGCGCATGGGTTTTTTCCTGCATATCCCGCTGCCCCCGCCGCTGATCCTTGCCGCCATCCCGCAGCACGAATGGCTGATGCGAGCCCTGTTCGCCTATGACCTGGTTGGCTTCCAGAGCCAGCTCGATCTCGAGCATTTCTCGCGCTACGTGCAAAGCGAAGCGCAGGCCGAGCCCATGGGCGAGTATCGCTTCCGGGCTTTCCACCGCACCGTGCGCGCGCAGGCGTTTCCGATCGGCATCGACGTCGACGAGTTCGCCGCGCTGGGCCAGTGCGAGGAATCGCGCGAGACGTACGAGATGATGCGCGGCCAGTATTCGAGCCGCCGTCTTCTGCTTGGGATCGACCGGCTCGATTACTCCAAGGGGCTGCCGCAGCGGCTCAAGGCGGTCAGGACGCTGATGGCGCAGTATCCGGAGAACCGCCGCAGCGCCACGCTGATCCAGATTGCCGCGCCGTCGCGCGAAACGGTGGACGCCTACGCGGATCTGCGGCGCGAGCTGGAAGGGCTGTCCGGGGCGATCAATGGCGAGTATGGCGAGCTGGACTGGATGCCGGTGCGCTATATCCACCGCACCACGGCACGGCGCCGTTTGCCGGGCCTTTGCCGCGCTTGCCGCGTGGCGCTGGTGACGCCGTTGCGCGATGGGATGAACCTGGTCGCGAAGGAGTTTGTTGCCGCGCAGGATCCGGACGATCCCGGGGTCCTGGTGCTATCGCGGTTTGCTGGTGCTGCCGAGCAATTGCGCGAGGCGTTGCTGGTGAATCCTTACGATATCAATGCTACCGCGCAGGCGATTCAGCAGGCCTTGCATATGCCGCTGGCTGAGCGGCAGTCCCGGCATCAGAAGCTGCTGGAGCGGATTCGGGCGCAGGATGTGCATTGGTGGAGGAGGGAGTATTTGAGGACTTTGGCGGAGACGGATGGGGGGTAAAGGGGGGGAGGGGGTAAGGGGGTAGGGGGGTATTGGGGTGTTTGCTGGCGGTGTTGGTTTTTGGACCCAAGGGCCGGACGACATCGCCCTTGCTTGCTTGGTTGCTGTTTCTTTGAGCGGCGTTGGTTATTGCACCCAAAAGCCATACGACATCCCCCTACGGGGGCTGCCGGTCACTTTTCTTTGACCGGCAAAGAAAACTAACGAAAAGAAAGCCGCCCTGCCGGGAGCAGAGCAATCAGGCTTATGTGGGGCGGTGGTTGCGTCGTACGGCCCGGAGTGTTGGCTAGCCGATCCTACCGACCCCAAGGGCATCGTTTCTGCATGGCCCATGGGTTACGTGGTGCGGCCCCTGACCTCGTGTGCGGTGCCCGTTCCCACATCTGCCGTTCGCGGTGCGAAGTGCTGCGCCGTTTCGGGTGTGGCTGGTTTCGTGGTTTTGTCTCGGAGGACGAGCGCCGTGGGTGCAAGCGCGGCCCTCGCGCACGGGCCACGGTGCCCACCACGAAACCAGAGGGGGGTGAAGCAAGGCGCCGCTCGCGCCGGTACGGCAGGGCATCAAATGGCCGGGCGCCCGCCGCCAGAGACAAAACCACGAAACCACCGAGGCAGGCAGGATAGTGGTGCTACGCACCGCGAACGGCAGATGCTCGAACGCTCACCGAGCAAAGCGATCAGGGGCACCACCACGTGACCATTGGGTCATGCAGTAGCGATGACCTCCAAGCCGGCATGGCAAAGGCCAGCCTACACTCCGGGCCGTACGACGAAACCACAGCCCCACATAAGCCTGATTGCTCTGCCCCCGGCAGGGTCGGCTTTCTTCTCGTTAGTCTTCTTTGCCGACGCAAAGAAGAGTGACCGGCAGCCCCCGCAGGGGGATGTCGTATGGCCCTTGGGTCCAAAAACCATCGCCGCTCAAAGAAACAGCAACCAACCAAGCAAGGGCGATGTCGTACGGCCCTTGGGTCCAAAAACCAACACCGCCAGAAAACACCCCAACACCACCCCCTATACCCCCCCTAAATCCCCCAAAGTATCCACATCCCGAAACGCCCCCTCATCCTCAGTCAGAATCCTCATCACCGGCTGCGTCTTCAACAACGCCCGCGCGCCTTCATCCCCATCAAGCTTCAGCAGGGCATCCCGCCACGCGGACCCGAATCCAACCGGATGCCCACGCCGTCCGTCGCGCCACGGTGCGGCAATCGCGTCACGTGTCGTGATCGTCAACGCCACCGCGCGCACCAGCTCGGCCGGCAGCCACGGCATGTCGGCCAGCGCCACTACCCAGCCGCTGGCGCCGGGCGTGGCGGCCACCGCCGCAGCCAGCGCGGCGCCCATGCCGGCCTCGGCTGCTGCCGTCTCCAGTACCCGGCAGCCGGCAGCTTGCAATTCGGCTGCCAGCGCGGCATTGCCCGGGCGGATCACGGCTAGCGTGCCGGGCAGCACGGAGACCAGCGTGCGGGCGCTGCGGGCGGCTACGGTGTGGCCGTCGGGCAGCGTGGCCAGGAGTTTGTTGCGCTGGCCGGCGGGGTCGAAGCGGCGGCCGTAGCCGGCTGCCAGCAAGATGCCGGTGGGGGGCTCGGCAGTGTGGATGGCGCCGTTGATGGGGCCCGTCAGCGGGCTGGTCACGGGGTGGGGCTGCAGGTGCTGCCTTCGTTGGCGGCCAGTTCGCGCGCGGCCTTGGCGCCTTCTACCTGGAGGATGTCGGGCAGCGAGACGTGGTTCTTGGCGGCGACGACTTCGGCCAGGATCGAGATGGCGATCTCGGGGGGCGTGCGGCTGCCGATGTAGATGCCGACCGGGCCGTGCAGCCGCGCGAGCTGCAGGTCGTTGAGGTCGAACTCCTTGAGCCGCTCGCGGCGCGCCTGGTTGTTGCGGCGCGAGCCGAGGGCGCCGACATAGAAGGCGCGCGTGCGCAAGGCTTCCATCAGGGCCAGGTCGTCGAGCTTGGGGTCGTGCGTGACGGCGATCACCGCGCAGCGCTCGTCGAGCTTCATGTCGGTCACGGTGTCGTCCGGCATGGTGCGCACCATGGTGACGCCGGGGATGTCCCAGGTCTCGGTGTATTCCTCGCGCGGATCGCACACGGTGACCTGGAAGCCCAGGCCAACAGCGATCTGGCTCAGGTACTTCGACAGCTGTCCCGCGCCAATCACCAGCATGCGGTAGCGCGGCCCGTGAATGGTGAGCAGGGTGGCGCCGTCGAAGGCAAGGCCGTCGGTGGCCTCGGCCGGGCCCAGGGTGGCGCGGCCAGTTGCCATGTCGAGCGTGCGGGCTACCAGCTTGCCGCCTTCCACGGCGGCCAGCAGTTCGTCCAGGTGGCTATCGGCGCCGAGCGGCTCGGTCACCAGTTCGATGGTGCCGCCGCAGGGCAGGCCGAAGCGGTGCGCTTCCTCGGCGCTGATGCCGTACTTGACGGCTTCGGGGTGCGCGCCGGCAATGCCTTCGCGCCGTACCCGGTCGATGATGTCATCTTCGATGCAGCCGCCCGAGACCGAGCCGACCACCAGGCCGTCGTCGCGCACGGCCAGCATGGCGCCTTCCGGCCGGGGCGACGAGCCCCAGGTTCTGACTACCGTTACCAATAGCGTGCGATGGCCTTCGGCCTGCCACTTCACACTGCTTTTCAGGACTTCGAGATCCACGCTGTCCATGATCGTTTCCGCTTCGTTTCACCGTTTTGTTCATCGGGCGCGCTGCCTTCACCGGCCGCCGCTCCGTCCTTGGCGACATTGTCATCCGTGCCTGGCTCGTCACCCTGCGCGCCGGACCCGCTCACCGCCGCCGTGAAGCGGTCGAAGAAGGTATCGGCCATCTTGCGCGCGGCAGCGTCGACCAGGCGCGAGCCGATCTGCGCGATCTTGCCGCCAACCTGGGCGTTGACCGTGTAGGTCAGCACCGTCGCGTCGCCTTCGGGGGCCAGCGTGACGGCCGCGGTGCCTTTGCCGAAACCGGCGACCCCGCCTTGTCCGTCGAACTGGATGGTGTAGCTGTCGGGCGCCTGGATGTCCTGCAGGGCCATGCGCCCCTTGAAGCGCGCCTTGACCGGGCCCACCGCGGCGGTCAGCGCCACCAGGTAGGCGTTGTCGCCGTCAGGCTCGATGCTCTCACATCCTGGGATGCATTGCTTGAGCAGCGCCGTGTCGTTCAGGGCTTCCCAGGCGGTTTGCTGCGCTACCGGCAGTTGCCGCGTCTGTGTCATTTCCATGGTTGGGGCGTCTCCTTGGTGTCCTTCATGTTTTTAATGTCTGCGGGCCTCGGCGCCGCGGGAAACGCGGGCATGGCCAGGGTGTCGCGCGCGGCCAGCATGGATTCGAGCGCGAACAGGCTGTCCAGGTTGTGCGCCGAGCGCAGGGCGTCCACATGCGGCAGGATGGCTTGCACGCCACGTGCCTGCGGCACGAAGCCGGCATAGCGCAGCAGCGGGTTGAGCCAGACGATGCGATGGGCGAAGCGGCGCAAGCGTGCCATTTCGGCGTCTAGCAGGTCGATGTCTTCATGGTCGAGCCCGTCGGTGACCAGCAGCACCGTGGCGCGTCCGGACAGCGTGCGGCGCGCCCACTGGCGGTTGAAGGTGGCCAGCGCGGCACCGATGCGGGTGCCGCCGGCCCAGTCTCGCACCTGGCCCGTGATGGCGCCAACCGCTTCGTCCGGGTCGCGCTCGCGCAGCCAGCGGGTGATGTTGGTCAGCCGGGTGCCGAACAGGAACACAGACAGCCGCTCGCGCGATTGCATCAGCGCATGGCAGAAGTACAGCACCGCGCGCGAGTACTGGCTCATCGAGCCGGAGATGTCGAGCAGCAGCACCAGCGGCGGGCGGCGCTCGGCGCGGCGGCGGTATTTCCAGCGCAGCCATTCGCCTTGCTGGCGTACCGCCAGCCGCGCGCTGGCGCGCAGGTCGGCGTACGGCCCGCTGGCGGCGGCGCGCAGGCGGCGCGTGCGCTCGGTGGCCAGGCGCGCGTGGCGCGCGCGGATCATGTGCTGCAGCGCGCGCCATTCTTCCGCGCCCAGGGTTTCAAAGTCGCGCTGCGCCAGGCGCTCCTGCGCGGAGAAGGTGAGCGGCGCGGTAAAGCGTTCGACATGGTCCTCGCCACGTCGGCCGGACTCGGGCGGGCGCTGGGCGGCGAGCGCGTCGGCCAGCCGGTTGTTGCGCGGCGGCGGCGGTGCGCCGGCATCCACGCGCGGCAGCAGCAGGGCGCGCAGCTTGCCCTCCCAGTCCGGGTCGCGCCAGAACAGGTCGAAGGCGGCGTCGAACAACAGGCGCTGATCGGGCCCGCTCACCATCAGGGCCGCCATGGCTGCGCGCACCTCATCGCGCCTGCCGATGTCCACGTATTGCAGCGCTAGCAGCGTATCCACAGCCTGTGCGGGCGACAGCGCAAAGCCGGCATCGCGCAGCAGCCGCACGAAATGCGTGACGTTGCGCGCCAGCATGGGCAGCGTGCCGGCGGGTGGCACGGTGGCCAGCGGAGCGTCCGGATGGAGCCGGGGCATGGCTCAGGCTCCCGGCGCCCGGCTGGCGAGCAACTCGGCCACGGTGGGGCCATCGACCCGGGCCAGGTCGTCCTGGTACTTGAGCAGCACGCCCAGCGTGTCACGCACCGATTGCGGATCGAGCTCACAGACGCCCAGCGCGGCCAGCGCGCGGCACCAGTCGATGGCCTCGGCGATGCCGGGCGACTTGAACAGGTCGATGCCGCGCAGCCGGTGGATGAAGTCGATGGCCTGGTGCTGCAGCGCGGCGGCGGCCTCGGGGGCGCGCGCGGCCACGATCTGCAGTTCGCGCTCGCGCTGGGGATAGCCCATCCATTGGTACAGGCAGCGGCGCTTGAGTGCGTCATGCACCTCGCGGGTCCGGTTGGAGGTGACGATGATGAGCGGCGGCTGCTCGGCCCGGATCACGCCGATTTCGGGGATCGACACCTGGAACTCGGACAGCACCTCCAGCAGGAAGGCTTCGAAGGGCTCGTCGGCGCGGTCGATCTCGTCGATCAGCAGCACGCGCGGGATGCCGGGCGCGGCCGGGTCGGGCAGCAGGGATTCCAGCAAGGGGCGCTTGAGCAGGAAATCGTCGTGATACAGCGATTGCGTGTCGGGCCGCTCGCCGCGCGCTTCCGCCAGGCGCAGCGCCATGATCTGGCGCGGGTAATCCCATTCGTACAGCGCGCTGGAGGCGTCGAGCCCCTCGTAGCATTGCAGGCGCAGCAAGCGCGTGCCGAGCGCGTCGGCCATGGCCCGCGCCAGCGCGGTCTTGCCCACGCCTGGCTCGCCTTCGAGGAACAGCGGGCGCTGCATGCGCAGTGCCAGGTACAGCACGGTGGCGGTTTCGCGATCGGCGAAGTACTGCTGTGCCTCCAGCAGGGCAGCGGTTTGATCGATGGACTGGGGAAGCATGGGTGCTAGCCGGTTGGCTCCCCTCTCCCACCACGTGGGAGAGGGGCTGGGGGAGAGGGCGGGCGTGCGCTCGAAGTGAACACGCCCGGCTTGGCGAGTGCCGGCGCTTTCGCTCCGGCTTTCTCCCTTATCCCTTCAACGCCTGCTCCACCGCGCGCGCCGCCAGCACCGGGATCAGGTGCGCACGGTACTCGGCGGAAGCATGCAAGTCGGTGTTCAGCTTGCTTGCATCCACCACCACCGCGCGTGCTGCCGCCGGCGTGAAGCTGGCTGCCAGCGCCTGCTCCAGCGGTGCGCTGCGGAACACGCTGTCGGCCGCGCCGGTGACCGCGACCCGCACGACCTTGCCGAACTGCGCCACCATCACGCCCACCAGCGCGAAGCGCGATGCCGGGTTGCGAAACTTGATGTAGGCGGCCTTGTCCGGCGTGGGGAAGCGCACGGCGGTGATCAGCTCATCGGGTTCCAGCGCGGTTTCGTAGAGGCTCTTGAAGAAGCTATCTGCGGCGATATTGCGGCGGTCGGTGACCACCGTGGCGTTGAGCGCGAGCACGGCCGCTGGGTAGCAGGCGGCCGGATCGTCGTTGGCGAGCGAGCCGCCCAGCGTGCCCATCGCGCGTACCTGGCGATCGCCGATGCCGTCGGCCAGCGCGGCCAGCGCGGGAATGCGCTTGCGCACGTCGGCGTTGGCCGCCACGTCGGCATGGCGTGCCGCCGCGCCGATCACTAGCTCATCGTTCTCGACACGGATATCCGCCATGCCGGGAATGCGGGCTACGTCGATCAGCGCGGATGGCGCGGCCAGGCGTAGCTTCATCGCGGCCAGCAGGCTCTGGCCGCCGCCGAGGTACTTGGCGTCGGGGTCCGCCTTGAGTTTGTCCACGGCCGCCTTGGTATCGGCGGCGCGTTCGAAATTGAATGCGTACATGATGTGCCTCCGATCTCAGTTAGGGGCCTGCGCGTGGCGGATGGCCTGCCACACGCGATGCGGCGTGGCGGGCATCTGGATGTCGTGCACGCCAAGCGGCGAGAGCGCATCCACCAGCGCATTGATGAAGGCCGGCGGCGAGCCGATCGCGCCGGCTTCGCCGCAGCCCTTCACCCCAAGCGGGTTGTGCGTGCAGGGCGTGCCCTTGGCGGTCTCAACCGTGAAGTCCGGCAGGTCGCTGGCGCGCGCCATGGCGTAGTCCATGTAGGAGCCGGTCAGCAACTGCCCACTGTCGTCGTCGTACACGCACTGCTCCAGCATGGCTTGGCCGAGGCCCTGGCCGATGCCGCCGTGTACCTGGCCTTCGACGATCATCGGGTTGATGATGTTGCCGAAATCGTCCACCGCGGTGAACTTGATCACCTTGCTCTCGCCGGTGTCCGGATCGACTTCCACCTCGCAGATGTAGGCGCCCGACGGATAGGTGAAGTTGGTCGGGTCGTAGAAGGCGTTTTCGTTCAGGCCCGGCTCCAGCTTGTCGAGCGGGTAGTTGTGCGGCACGTAGGCGGTGAGCGCCACCTCGCCGAAGGTCTTGCTGCGGTCTGTGCCGGCCACGCTGAACGTGCCGTTCTTGAACTCGATGTCGGCGTCCGAGGCCTCCAGCAAGTGGGCCGCGATCTTCTTGGCCTTGGCTTCGATCTTGTCGAGCGCCTTCATGATGGCCGAGCCGCCTACCGACAGCGAGCGCGAGCCATAGGTGCCCATGCCGAACGGCACGCGGCCGGTGTCGCCGTGCACCACTTCCACGGCATCCAGTGCAATGCCGAGCCGGTCCGCCACGATCTGCGCGAAGGTGGTTTCATGCCCCTGGCCATGGCTGTGCGAGCCGGTGAAGACGGTCACGGTGCCGGTCGGGTGGACACGGATCTCGCCGACTTCGAACAGTCCCGCGCGCGCGCCCAGCGCGCCGGCGATATTCGACGGCGCCAGCCCGCATGCCTCGATGTAGCAGGAGTAGCCCAGGCCGCGCAGCTTGCCGCGCTGCTTCGCTTCTTCACGACGCGCGGGAAAGCCTTTGACGTCAGCGAGTTCCTGCGCGCGTGCCAGGCACGGTTCGTAGTCGCCGGTGTCGTAAGTCAGGCCGACCGGGGTGGCGTAGGGGAAGTCGTGGATGAAGTTCTTGCGGCGGATTTCCGCCGGGTCCATCTTCATTTCGCGCGCCGCGGCTTCCACCAGCCGTTCCACCACATAGGTGGCTTCCGGGCGGCCCGCGCCGCGGTAAGCATCCACCGGCGCGGTGTTGGTGAACACAGCGCGCACTTCGGCATAGATCGCCGGCGTGGTGTACTGCCCGGCGAGCAGCGTGGCGTACAGGATGGTCGGCACGCTGGACGCGAAGGTCGACAGGTAGGCGCCCATATTGGCGGTGGTGTGCACCCGCATGGCCAGGAACTTGCCGTCGGCGTCCATCGCCAGCTCGGCCTTGGTGACGTGGTCGCGGCCGTGCGCATCGGTCAGGAAGGACTCCGAGCGTTCGGCGGTCCACTTGATCGGGCGCTTGATCTTCTTCGACGCCCAGGTCAACGCTACGTCTTCCGCGTACAGGAAGATCTTGGAGCCGAAGCCGCCGCCCACATCCGGCGCGATGATGCGCAGGCGCGACTCCGGCAGGCCAAGCACGAAGGCGCCCATCAGCAGGCGCTCCACGTGGGGGTTCTGGTTCGATACATAGACCGTGTAGCTGTCGTCCTGCCGGGTGTAGCTGGCATTGACGGCGCGCGGCTCGATGGCATTGGGGATCAGCCGGTTGTTGATGATCTCCAGCGTGGTCACGTGGGCGGCCTTGGCAAAGGCGGCGTCGGTGGCGGCGCGGTCGCCGTGGCCCCAGACATAGCTGGTGTTCTCGGGCACGTCGTCATGCACCAGCGAGGTGGCCGAGGCAGCGTGGGCGGTGTTCACCACGGCGGGCAGCTCATCGTATTGCACGTCGATCTTCTCGGCGGCGTCCTTGGCTTGCTGCAGCGTTTCGGCGATGACCAGCGCGACCTGGTCGCCCACGTGGCGGGCCTTGCCCTGCGCCAGCACGGGGTGCGGCGGCTCCTTCATCGGGCTGCCGTCGATGCTGTGGATCAGCCAGCCGCAGGGCAGGCCGCCGACCTTGTCGGCCGCCACGTCGTCGCCGGTGAAGATGGCGACCACGCCGGGCGAGGCGAGTGCTTCGGTCTTGTCGATGGAGACGATGCGGGCGTGCGCGTGCGGCGAGCGCAGGAAGTAGCCGTAGCTTTGCTGCGGCAGCACGATGTCGTCGGTGTATTGGCCGTTGCCGGTGAGAAAGCGGTAGTCTTCCTTGCGCTTGACCGAGGCGCCGATCAGGTGTTGGTTGTGCTGGTTGTCAGGTGCGTTCATGGCGGTCCCCTTATTCAGCGCTGACGCCATGCATCGCGGACTGGCCGTCTTGCACCGCGCGCACGATGTTGTGGTAGCCGGTACAGCGGCACAGGTTGCCGTCGAGCTGCTCGCGGATGGCGGCGGCGTCGGCATTGGGCTGCTGCGTGACCAGGGCGATGGCGCTCATCACCATGCCGGGCGTGCAGAAGCCGCACTGCAGGCCGTGGCAGTTGCGGAAGGCTTCCTGCATGGGGTGGAGCTGGCCCTCCGGGGCGAGCCCTTCGATGGTGGTAATGCTGGCGCCATCCACCTGCAGCGCCAGCATGTTGCACGACTTGACCGCGCGGCCGTCCATGTGCACGGTGCAGGCGCCGCACTGGGCGGTGTCGCAGCCGACATGGGTGCCGGTCAGGCGGAGTTGTTCGCGCAGGAACTGGACGAGAAGGGTGTGGGGTTCTACCTGCGCGTCGACGGCGCGGCCGTTGACGGTCAGGCGGATAGGAATCGCCATGCTTGTCTCCATGTGGGTGGACACGTGCACGACCAATCCCTGAATCCCGAAAAAACTGCGCGGGACTGGCCACGACGCGTTACTGCCGTTTGTTGGGTACGGCTATTTCGTGATGTTGGTACTGCGGTGCTGCGGTGCTGCCCGTCAATGCCTGACAATGGCCTGGCAATGCCGTGCCACGAACGTTTGGCCACGACATGCTCTAACAGTTAATCACAAATCTCCGGCGCATGCCATGCGGGTTGCCCCTTCGCCACCTGGCGCTGCCAGAGGGTGCGGACGGCGTCGGGCGCGGGCGTGCAGGATGGCGCTGCTAGAATGGCCCGCCGTCCGGCCGCCACACCGCATTCACCTCGCTCCGGCACCAGATCTCTCAATATGGAAGGCTTTATCGACTGGCTGTTCGAAACCGTTGCCCTGCCCAAGGTGGGCTTGCCGGCTATCTTCGTGGTCAGCCTGGTGTCGGCCACCTTGCTGCCCCTGGGCTCGGAGCCGGCGGTCTTCGCGTATATCAAGCTCAATCCGCATCTGTTCTGGCCGGCCATCGTCGTCGCCACGCTCGGCAATACCGCGGGCGGCGCCATCGACTGGTGGCTTGGCTACGCGGCCAAGCTGGCCGTGGTGCGCTTGCGCAAGCGGCGCCAGCAGCGCGTGCACGAGGAGGAGCACGCCGAACACCGCCGCCATCCCCGCCAGCCGCGCAAGCCGTCGCTGGATGCGCGCTACTTCCGGTGGATGCGCCGGCTGGGGCCGCCGACCCTGCTGGTATCGTGGCTCCCCGGAATTGGTGATCCTTTGTGCACTTTAGCCGGCTGGCTCCGGTTGTCATTCTGGCCGAGCCTGGTTTACATGGCGATTGGCAAGTTTCTGCGCTACCTTGCCATGACGATTGCCCTGCTCTGGATCCCGGATAGTTTCTGGCACGGCATCGCAGCCAGCCTCAAAAGCCTGTTCTAGCTAGCGCCTCTCACGGCACGGCAAGGGTAAGGCAACCCTTGCCCAAGCAAGGTTCTGCCATGTTGCGGTGCGGCGAAAGCAGGCCTTGAAGTACAATTGCCCTTTAAAGACGATCCGGCGCACCGTCCCCGTGCGCTACAGGAAGCGGTCCCCTCCCCATGAACGCCCCACTCGTGCTCGATGCCAAACTCGCCGCGCAGGATGCGCCTGCGCGCCTGCGAGAGATCCCTTATAACTACACGTCATTCTCGGATCGCGAGATTGTCATCCGGCTGCTAGGCGAAGAAGCCTGGCGTATCCTGGCCGAGCTGCGCGGCGAACGCCGCACCGGCCGCTCCGCCCGCATGCTGTACGAAGTGCTGGGCGATATCTGGGTGGTGCGCCGCAATCCCTACCTGCAGGATGACCTGCTGGAGAACCCCAAGCGTCGCCAGATGCTGGTTACGGCACTGCACCACCGGCTCTCCGAGGTGGAAAAACGCCGTGCCGCCGACCGTGCCGAGCACGCCGAGCCGGCCGCCGAGGACCGCTCCCACCGGGTCGAGCAGCTGGTCAGCTTTGCCAAGCAGGCCATCGAGGACTTCAAGCAGGAGTTCGCCAACGCCTATGACCTGCGCAAGCGCACCCAGCGCGTGCTGGGCCGCATCACGCAGAAGGACAACATCAAGTTCGACGGCCTGTCCCGCGTCTCGCATGTGACCGACGCGACCGACTGGCGCGTGGAATATCCCTTCGTGGTCCTCACCCCGGACACCGAGGAAGAGATCGCCGGCATGGTCAAGGGCTGCTTCGAGCTGGGCCTGACCATCATCCCGCGCGGAGGCGGCACCGGCTATACCGGCGGCGCCGTGCCGCTGACGCCGATGAGCGCGGTCATCAACACCGAGAAGCTGGAACAACTCGGGCCGGTCGAGCAGACCGACCTGCCGGGCGTGTCGCACAAGGTCGGCACCATTTTCTCCGGCGCTGGCGTGGTGACGCGCCGCGTGGCGGATGCGGCGGACAAGGCCGGGCTGGTGTTCGCGGTCGACCCGACCTCGATCGATGCCTCCTGCATCGGTGGCAACGTGGCCATGAACGCCGGCGGCAAGAAGGCCGTGCTGTGGGGCACCGCGCTGGATAACCTGGCCTGGTGGCGCATGGTGGATCCGGAAGGCAACTGGCTGGAAGTCACGCGCCTGGACCACAACCTGGGCAAGATCCATGACGTGGCGGTCGCCACCTTCGAGCTCAAGTGGTCGGACGGCAACCGCGCGCCCGGCGAAAAGCCGCTGCGTACGGAAACCCTGGCCATCGAAGGGCGCAAGTTCCGCAAGGAAGGCCTGGGCAAGGACGTCACCGACAAGTTCCTGGCGGGTCTGCCCGGCATCCAGAAGGAAGGCTGCGACGGCATCATCACCAGCGCGCGCTGGATCCTGCACCGCATGCCGGCGCATGTGCGCACCGTCTGCCTGGAGTTTTTCGGCCAGGCGCGCGACGCCATTCCGAGCATCGTGGAAATCAAGGATTACCTCGACGCCGAATCGCGCACCCCTGGCGGCGCCATCCTGGCCGGCCTGGAGCACCTGGACGAGCGCTACCTGCGTGCGGTGGGATACGCCACCAAGAGCAAGCGCAACGCCTTCCCGAAGATGGTGCTGATCGGCGACATCGTCGGCGACGACCAGGACGCGGTCGCCCGCGCCACCTCGGAAGTCATCCGCATGGCCAACGGCAAGAGCGGCGAAGGCTTCGTCGCGGTCAGCCCGGAAGCCCGCAAGAAGTTCTGGCTGGACCGCTCGCGCACCGCCGCCATCGCCAAGCACACCAACGCCTTCAAGATCAATGAAGACGTGGTGATCCCGCTGCCGCGCATGGGCGAGTATACCGACGGCATCGAGCGCATCAATATCGAGCTGTCGATCAAGAACAAGCTCCAGCTGACCGATGCGCTGGAAGCCTTCTTCGCGCGCGGCAACCTGCCGCTGGGCCGCAGCGACGACGCTAACGAGATCCCCAGCGCCGAGCTGCTGGAAGACCGCGTGCAGCACGCGCTGCAGCTGCTGCGCGAGATCCGCTCGCGCTGGACCTACCTGCAGGACCACCTGGATACGCCGCTGGCCACCGCGCGCGCGTCGCTGATCGGCCACGGCCTGGGCCTGCTCGGCCAGGCTTTCGAGGCGCGCCTCGAGCAGCAGCCGGATGCCACCGTGTTCCACCTGCTGCAGGACCGCACCATCCGCGTGTCCTGGAAGAGCGAAGTGCGCGCCGAGCTGCGCAATATCTTCAACGGCGGCGAGTTCAAGCCCATCCTCGACGAAGCGCAGAAGATCCACAAGCAGGTGCTGCGCGGCCGCGTCTTCGTGGCGCTGCACATGCACGCCGGCGACGGCAACGTGCACACCAATATTCCGGTCAACTCCGACGACTACGACATGCTGCAGGACGCCCACCGCGCGGTGGCCCGCATCATGGCGCTGGCGCGCTCGCTGGACGGCGTGATTTCCGGCGAGCACGGCATCGGCATCACCAAGCTGGAGTTCCTGACCGAGGACGAGATCGGCGAATTCCGCGAGTACAAGCAGCGCGTGGATCCGCAGGGCCGCTTCAACAAGGGCAAGCTGTTGCCCGGCGCTGACCTGCGCAATGCCTATACGCCGTCGTTCGGGCTGATGGGGCATGAGTCCATCATCATGCAGCAGAGCGATATCGGTGCCATTGCCGACAGCGTCAAGGACTGCCTGCGCTGCGGCAAGTGCAAGCCGGTGTGCGCCACCCACGTGCCGCGCGCCAACCTGCTGTACAGCCCGCGCAACAAGATCCTGGCGACCTCGCTGCTGGTGGAGGCCTTCCTGTACGAGGAGCAGACCCGCCGCGGCATCTCGATCAAGCACTGGGACGAGTTCTCCGACGTGGCCGACCATTGCACGGTCTGCCACAAGTGCGTGACGCCGTGCCCGGTCAAGATCGACTTCGGCGACGTGTCGATGAACATGCGCAACCTGCTGCGCAAGATGGGGCAGAAGAAGTTCAATCCCGGCACTGCCGCGTCGATGTTCTTCCTCAACGCCACCAACCCGCAGACCATCAACATGACCCGCAAGGTCATGATCGACTGGGGCTACAAGGCGCAGCGCCTGGGCAACGACGTACTCAAGAAGTTCGCCAGGAAGCAGACCGCGCATCCGCCCGCCACGGTGGGCCGCGCGCCGGTGCAAGAGCAGGTGATCCACTTCATCAACAAGAAGATGCCGGGCAACCTGCCCAAGAAGACCGCGCGCGCGCTGCTAGACATCGAAGACAACGAGATCGTGCCGATCATCCGCGACCCGAAGCGGACTTCGCCCGAGACCGAGGCGGTGTTCTACTTCCCGGGCTGCGGCTCGGAGCGGCTGTTCTCGCAGGTGGGCCTCGCCACGCAAGCCATGCTGTGGCATGTGGGCGTGCAGACCGTGCTGCCGCCGGGCTACCTGTGCTGCGGCTATCCGCAACGCGGCAACGGCCAGTTCGACAAGGCCGAGAAGATGGTTACCGACAACCGGGTGTTGTTCCACCGGGTCGCCAACACGCTCAACTACCTCGATATCAAGACCGTGGTGGTGAGCTGCGGGACCTGCTACGACCAGCTTGCCGGGTATGAATTCGACAAGATCTTCCCGGGCTGCCGCATCATCGACATCCACGAATACCTGCTGGAGAAGGGCGTCAAGCTGGAGGGCGTGACCGGTACGCGCTATATGTACCACGACCCTTGCCACACCCCGATCAAGACCATGGACCCGACCAAGCTCGTCAACGAGCTGATGGGCGGCAATGAAGGCGGCGGCAAGATCGAGAAGAACGAGCGTTGCTGCGGCGAGTCCGGCACGCTCGCGGTGTCGCGCCCCGACGTTTCCACCCAGATCCGCTTCCGTAAGGAAGAGGAAATGACCAAGGGCGCGGACAAGCTGCGCACCGACGGCTTTGTGGGCGACGTCAAGATCCTGACCAGCTGCCCGTCCTGCCTGCAGGGTTTGTCGCGCTACAAGGAAGACGCCACGGTCACGGCGGACTACATCGTGGTGGAGATGGCCAAGCACCTGCTGGGCGAGAACTGGATGCCGGACTACGTGGCCAAGGCCAACTCGGGCGGCATCGAGCGGGTGCTGGTGTGATGAGGCAGGCGAGGGCGGTGAGCACGATGCGCTTCGACAAGCCTCTGATTTGCTCCCCTCTCCCGCTTGCTGGAGAGCAACCGGGGGAGAGGGGAGCCAACCCTGGGCAGCGGACTGACGCCCTTGGGGTCCCGGGAGCGCCCGCATGAACCTCGTCCCCAACTGCCCGCTGTGCGAGACCGACGGCGGCGAACTGGTCTGGCGTGGTGAGCGCGCCCGGGTCATCCTGGTCGAGCATGAGCGCTTTCCCGGCTTCTGCAGGGTGGTGTGGAATGGCCACGTGGCCGAGCAGACCGACCTGCCCGAGGACGACCAGGCCTGGCTGATGCGGCTGGTGGCGCGGGTGGAGCGCGCGGTGCGCGAGACCATGGTGCCCGACAAGGTCAACCTGGCCGCCTTCGGCAATATGGTGCCGCACCTGCACTGGCATATCATTCCACGCTACCGCTGGGACACCCATTTTCCCGAAGCCGTCTGGGCGGCTGTGCAGCGCGAGCCTGATGCTGAGCGCCTGGCCGGCCTTGCGCAGCGCCTGCCGGCGTTGCGTGCGGCCCTGGCGAAACTGGACGAAGCAGGCTGACGCCTGGCGTAGCCGTGCCCGTGCCGTGCTGGCATTGCTGTCGGTTTTTTTGAATTTCCGGAACCAGCCGGGCAGCGCCGTCTTCTAACACCCGTTGTCTTCATTCCCACAAGAGCGGGGCCGGTGGATCTGCCATGGCCCGCTTGCGCGAAAGGTGCCATGTCCACACCGACTTCCGTTACTGTTCCAGGCCCGGCCGTGCCGGCCCGTGCCCTCAAGATCCAGAGCCGCCTGCGGGTGGCTGAGACGTGGGACCTGATCAAGCCTTACTGGAAATCCGAGGACCGCAAGGCCGGCCTCGGGCTGCTGGCCTTCGTGGTCGCGCTCAATCTCGGCATCGTTTATATCAACGTGCTGCTCAATGACTGGACCCGCGTGTTCTACAACGCGCTGGAGCAGCACGACTACGCCTCCTTCAAGGCGTTGCTGATCCGTTTCTCGTGGATTGCCGGCTTCTTCATCGTGGCGGCCATCTCGCGCCAGTACTACACCATGATGCTGCAAATGCGCTGGCGTACGTGGATGACGGGGCGCTTCATGGACCACTGGCTCAGTCACCAGGCGTACTACCGCATCGAGCAGACCCATACCACCGACAACCCCGACCAGCGGCTGGCTGACGACCTGCGCTCGTTTACCGACGGCGCCCTGACGCTGTCGCTCGGGCTGCTCAACTCAGTGGTAACGCTGCTGTCCTTCGTCGGCATCCTGTGGGCGGTGTCAGGGCCGATCAGCTTCATGCTCGGCGGCAATGAGATCATCATTCCCGGCTATATGGTGTGGTTCGCCATCGGCTACGCGGTGATCGGTTCGCTGATCGCCCACCTGGTGGGACGGCCGCTGATTGGCCTGAGCTACCAGCAGGAGCAGTACGAGGCGGATTTCCGCTTCACGCTGGTGCGCTTGCGCGAGAACAGCGAGCCCGTGGCGCTGTACCGGGGGGAACCGACCGAGAAGGCCGGCCTACGCTCGCGCTTCGACCGCATTCGCGCCAACTGGAACCAGTTGATGCGTTATACGCGGCGCCTGACCTTCGTCAATTCCGGCTATGCCCAGTTCGCCATCATCTTTCCGCTGATCGTGGCCGCTCCACGCTACTTCGCCGGCAAGTTGACGCTTGGCGGGTTGATGCAGGTGAGTTCCGCATTCGGGTCGGTGCAGGGCGCCCTGTCCTGGTTCGTCGATAACTACGCGACGCTGGTCGGCTGGAAGGCCGCGGCCAACCGGCTGATCGACTTCCGCGACGCCATCCGGGTAGCCGAGCGGCAGGACGAGGAGCACACCGGTGTGCGCGATATCGAGGTGGACCAGGCCGATACCGACGGCATCCGCATCGACACCCTCGCGCTGGCGCTGCCGGTGCGCACCGGCAATGGCGGCGAAATCCAGCAGCGGCCGCTGGTGGCGCCGTTCTCGCTGGAGATCGGCGCCGGCGAACGTTGGCTGGTCAGTGGTCCCTCTGGCTGCGGCAAGAGCGTGTTGTTCCGCGCGCTGGCCGGCATCTGGCCCTATGGCAGCGGCAAGGTAGCCATGCCGCGTGCGGCCAGCTTGCTTTTCCTGCCACAACGCAGCTACCTGCCGATCGGCTCGCTGGCTGATGCGCTGGCTTATCCCGACGCCGGCACCGTGCATAGCCGTGAAGCCTTGCAGAAGGTGCTGCGCGAAGCCCGGCTCGGCGCCCTGGCCGAGCAGCTCGACGTGTTCGATAACTGGTCGCTGCGGCTGTCGCCGGGCGAGCAGCAACGCCTGGCCTTTGCGCGCGCCCTGCTGCAAAAGCCCGATTACCTGTTCCTGGACGAGGCCACCAGCGCGCTCGACGAGGAAACGGAAAGCGCGATGTACCGCCTGATGGTGGACTCCCTGCCCGGCGCGGCGATCATCAGCATCGCCCACCGCAGCACGGTTGCCGCCTTCCATGGCAAGCGCCTGCGCTATGTCGCGGCCGACGGAGCGCACTGGGAGGCGGAGCACAATGGGCAAGGCGAGGCGGCTGCGGTAAGCTATCGGGTCGTACACGAAGCGTAAAGGCCGGTGTGGCCGCAACCTGCGGCTCGCCCACAGCCGCGCGCCACCCATCATGGCAGGCCTTGAAAAAGATACTCCCCATCCCACCGCCCTTACCGTGCACACCCAGTCGCGCGTGCTGGAGGTGGGTTTTGACAACGGTTCCAGCTTCCGGCTGCCGTTCGAATACCTGAGGGTGAACTCACCCTCGGCCGAAGTGCAGGGCCACGGTCCGGGCCAGGAAGTGCTGCAGACCGGCAAGCGCGACGTCACCATCGCCGCGGTGGAGCCGGTCGGCAACTACGCCATCCTGATCCGTTTTTCCGACGGCCACGATACCGGCATCTATTCCTGGGAACTGCTTTACCGCCTGGGCGCCCAGCAGGACGCCATCTGGCAGTCCTACCTGGAGCGGCTGGACGCGGCCGGCGTCGATCGCGACGCCCCCATGGTGGCCCCCGGCGGCCATGCCTGCGGCAGCCATTGAGATTGCGTGCCCCCGCGGGCCATTACTGAGTTCTGGAGCGAGTTATGAGCGAGACCCACTTCGGGTTCGAGAAGGTCAAGGAAGAAGAGAAGGCCGGCAAGGTAGCCGAAGTCTTCCATTCGGTGGCCAATAAGTACGACGTCATGAACGACCTGATGTCCGGCGGCATGCACCGGCTGTGGAAGATGTTCACCATCGCGCAGGCCGGCGTGCGGCCTGGCTTCAAGGTGCTCGACATCGCCGGCGGCACCGGCGACCTGGCCAAGGCCTTCGCACGCCAGGCCGGGCCCACCGGCGAGGTCTGGCTGACCGATATCAATGAGTCGATGCTCCGGGTTGGACGGGACCGCTTGTTGAATAAAGGCATCGTCGTCCCCACCTGTCTCTGTGATGCCGAGCGGATTCCGTTCCCGGACAACCACTTCGACCTGGTCACCGTGTCCTTCGGGCTGCGCAACATGACGCACAAGGAGGTGGCATTGTCCGAGATGCGCCGGGTGATCAAGCCGGGCGGCAAAGTCATGGTGCTGGAGTTCTCCAAGGTGTGGAAGCCGCTGGAAAAGGCCTACGACATGTATTCGCTGAAGTTCCTGCCGTGGCTGGGGCAGCGCGTGGTACAGGATTCCGATAGCTATCGCTATCTGGCCGAATCGATCAGAATGCATCCAGACCAGGCTTCACTTGTACGTCTTATGGAACATGCGGGCCTGGAGAATGTCGAATACTTCAACCTGACGGCGGGAGTGGTGGCACTCCACGTCGGGCGAAAGTACTAGACTGATATAGGCTCAAAGAAAAATGAGCGAACTTAACAGGGGAAGCACTGATATGTCGCTATTTCGCGCAAAATTCATGGCGGGTGTGCTGATTGGCACGCTTGCCCTCGGCATGGCGCTCGACGCCAATGCCAAACGCCTCGGCGGGTCGCGCAGCATCGGCAAGCAATCGTCCGGCGTGACGCAACGCCAGCAGGCACCGGCACAGCAATCGCCGAACCAGACGCCCGCGCAGCAGGCACCGGCCCAGCAAGCCGCGCCCGCAGCAGCAGGCGCCGGCGCTGCTGCTGCTGCTGCGGCGCCCAAGCGTAACTGGGGTGGCATGCTCGGCGGCATCGCCGCCGGCCTGGGTATTGGCTGGCTGCTGTCGCACTTCGGCCTGGGCGGCGCCGCCATGGGCTTCCTGTCCAACCTGATCCTGATCGCCCTGGTGGCATTCGCCGCAATCTGGCTGATCCGCAAGTTCCGCGGCGGCGCCAAGGCGCCGCAGCAACCGGCCTATGCAGGTGCGGCAGCCGGTGCCGGCAGCGGCTCGGGTAACGGATTTGGTGGCAGCAACGAACCGGTCCTGCGCCAGCAAGTGCCGGTCGGCGCACCCAACCCGGTGATGCCTGCGCCCGGTTCCGTCGCCTCGATGCAGTCCGCCGCACCGGTGATGGCTGGCGCCGCCGTTGGTGCAGCCGCAGGCGCGGCCCAGCCCTGGGGCGTGCCGGCCGACTTCGACACCCAAGCCTTCCTGCGCAATGCCAAGATCTACTACGTCCGCCTGCAGGCAGCCTGGGACGCCGGCAATCTCGAGGACATCCGCGAGTTCACCACGCCGGAAATGTTCGCCGAGATCAAGATGGACCTGTCCGAACGCGGCGCCGAGGTCAACAAGACCGACGTGGTCACGCTGGAAGCCGAACTGCTCGGCATCGAAGACAGCCCGGCCCAGCATCTGGCCAGCGTGCGCTTCTCCGGCATGATCCGCGAAAAGGCCGGCGATCCCGCGCAGTCCTTCGCCGAAGTCTGGAACCTGGCCAAGCCGGTAAGCGGCCCCGGCGGCTGGCTGCTGGCAGGGATCCAACAAACTTCCTGAGTGCAGGGAGTGCCTCGCCGGCAGGTCCAAGGCCGGCAGGTGGCATAGAATGGAGGCCCACGTGAAAACGTGGGCTTTTTTTGTTTGTGGGGTGTGGGGGATTCCGTTGCTTGACTGCAAGGTCAACGTCAAGGGCTTAAAGTCAAAGGCAGTTTCACCACCCCTGCGGGGCGGCGACCTACTTTCTTGTCTCGCCAAGAAAGTAGGCAAAGAAGGCGACCCGGA